>CAYOCI010000067.1:0-22600 GCA_964402415.1 uncultured Clostridia bacterium | reverse complement strand
CCTGGCCACCGTCTTATACTCTGTCAGCATTTGTTCGCCCCCATAGATGCTCCAGACGCCGCCTGATCTCTTGCTCACGGCCGTTGCTCGTGGGCTCGTAATACCGTTTGCCCACCAAGGCATCGGGGAGATACTGCTGACGAACAAAGTGCTCGGGGTGATCGTGAGCATACTCGTAGCCTTTTCCATGCCCAAGCTTGGCAGCACCCGGATAGTGAGAATCGCGGAGATGACTTGGCACCTCGCCACAATCCTGTGAGCGTAAGTCCTCTTGTGCTCGCGCCAGTCCCACGTATGATGCGTTGCTCTTAGGCGCAGAGGCGATGTACGTGGCAGCGTGTGCCAGGTTGATCTGCGCCTCTGGCAGTCCTAGCAGTTCAACTGCCTGTGCTGCAGCCATGGCCACCAACAGGGCCGTGGGGTCAGCGTTGCCCACATCTTCGCTGGCGCAGATCACCATGCGTCGAGCGATGAAGCGAGGCTGTTCGCCTGCTTGGAGCATTTTGGCCAGCCAATGCAGGGCCGCGTCGGGGTCGCTGCCGCGCATGGACTTGATAAATGCTGAAACAACATCGTAGTGTTGGTCGCCATCTTTGTCATAGCGGACAATCTTCTGCTGCACTGATTCCTCTGCAACGCCAAGGTCTACCGTGATCACACCATTTGGGTCAGGCGGTGTGGTCAAGACGGCGAGCTCTAAAGCGTTCAGTGCGACGCGAGCGTCCCCATGCGCAGAGACCACAAAATGGTCTACCGCCTCCTCACTGATCTTGACGGCGAACCGACCCAGTCCCTTATCTCGGTCATTGAGAGCATTGTGAATGATCTTTCTGAGGGCGTCGGGGCTGAGTGAACGAAGCCGAACAACCCGTGAACGGCTGAGCAACGCTGAATTGACATCAAAATACGGATTTGCGGTTGTCGCACCGATCAGCGTGAGCGTCCCATCTTCGACCGCCGGCAAGAGCGCGTCCTGTTGGGACTTGTTGAAGCGATGGATCTCATCGATGAAGAGAACGGTAGCGCGCATATGCATTCGCCGCCGGTCTTTGGCCTCAGCAATGACTCGTTTGATGTCGGCAACACCGGATGTTACTGCATTGAGGGTTTCGAAGTGCGCTTTGGTGTTCTCAGCGATGACCTGGGCAAGGGTTGTCTTCCCCGTACCCGGCGGACCATAGAGGATCACGGAGGACAAGCGGTCAGCCTCGATGGCGCGACGCAGCATTCTACCAGGGCCGACTACCTCTTCCTGCCCGATGAACTCGTCGAGGCCCTTCGGCCGCATCCGAGCGGCCAGCGGGGCCGCTTGAGCCGTCTTCTCCTGATTTACGATATCAAATAGATCCATGTCGAACCTCCTGCGATCGCATCCGATCGTCAATGCGATCGAGACACTAGGCACTAGACACCAGAAGCATAGCTCGGATCTGTGAGGAATGCCAACCCCTCTACTCCGGGCGGGGGTCGGACCGGGCCGAACTGAACGCTATGTGTAAAGATCCATTTTCCATTTCCATCACTACGCTTTCAGTGATGGACAAGCCATCATCGTGATTATAGCATTCACAGATACCAAAAGGGAGGGTCTCCCCTCCCTTTCGCACCTCTATGCCCTTTTCGTTCGCTCCCGATCCCTCTAGTGTCTAGTGTCTTGGGTCCAGTGTCTTCGCTGCGACGCTATGCTTCGTAGACAGGCTGTCCTTCAATATAGGTAGCCAACACGCGCGAACGGGTCTTGAAGGGATGGCCGGACCAGATGACGAAGTCAGCATCCTTGCCTACTTCCAGGCTGCCGACGCGGTCGGCGACGCCCAGGATCTCGGCGGGAGTGATAGTCATGGATCTAAGGGTCTCTTCTTCAGATGCCCCATGGCGCACAGCCAGTGCACCCAGAATATTGTAGAAGGGGATTGGGACAAACGGATGGTCAGAGATGATGGCGACCTTTACTCCAGCCTTCTGGAGAGTACCAACGGTCTCAAAGGTGAGATTGGCTGTCTCGACCTTTGAACGGTGGGAGAGCGTCGGTCCAACGCAGGCCGGGAAGTCGTGTGCAGACAAGAAGTCAGTAATCAGGTGGCCCTCGGTGCAGTGCTCAATGGATATTCTGATATTGAACTCCTTGGCGATGCGGACGGCGGTAACGATATCATCTGCCCTATGCGCATGAATGCGCATGGGGATCTCGCCCCTGAGGACCTTAGCAATGCTCTCCAGAGCGAGGTTGGATTCCGGCATCTTCTCGGGGTGATCCTTGGCAGCTTCCTGCTTCCTCACGTATTCCCGTGCCTTGATCAGGTTCTCGCGGATCAGGGCAGCAGTACCCATACGGGTCGACGGCATCCTCTTCTGCGCTTGACCATGGAAGCGCTTCGGGTTCTCGCCCAGCGCCGCCTTCAAGCCGCTGGGGGCCCTAACCACCATCTTGTCCGCAATTCTCCCCGCAGTCTTGACCACCAGGAGTTCACCACCGATCGGGTTGCCACTGCCAGGGCCAGTCTGAAGCGTGGTGATCCCCGCTTGACGGGCATCAGCAAAGCTGTGATGAGCTGGATTGATGGCGTCGATCCCGCGCACCTGGGGGGTAATCGCGGCCGAACCTTCATTACCGTCATAGCTTGATGGGCCCTCTGCCTCACCCCATAGGCCAACATGGGTATGGGCATCAACGAAGCCAGGCATTACCACGGCGCCTTGGACGTCGAATACTTGTGCGCCAACGGGGATCTCCAAGTTCGCTCCAATGCCAACGACTTTGCCATCCTGGATCAGCAGGATGCCCTTTTCGATGGGGGCTTGAGTGATCGGGTACAGACGTGCATTAGTAATGGCTAGCATCTACTTCACCTCCCGTTGATAGGCGATGCGGCCGTTGATGATGGTATATTCAACATTGGACATGTACTCAAACGGGTCATCACTCCAGAGAACGATGTCCGCGTCTTTGCCTGTCTCCAGGCTGCCCAAGCGATTCTCCAGGCCCAGCATGGTGGCAGGGGTCATGGTCAAAGCCTCGAGAGCGATCGCTTCGTCAAGACCTTCGCGAACAGCGAGACCAGCGGCTATATTGATATACTTTTCGGGAATGATCGGGTGGTCGGTGACGATGGCAAACTTCACGCCGGCTTTAGCCAATGCGACAGGTGTATGGAAGCCCAGTTCCTTCAACTCGACCTTGGATCTTCCCGAAAGAGTAGGTCCGACTGCGGCGAAAACATTCTTCTCAGCGATGTAATCCGCGATCAGATGACCCTCTGTGCAGTGCTCAATCGAGATGATGATGTTGAACTCATCGGCAATGCGGAGAGCAGTAACGATATCATCAGCGCGGTGCGCGTGAACACGCAGGGGCAACTCTCTCCTGAGAACCTTAGCCAAGTTCTCCAGCTTCAGATCGCGAGCGGGAGCCTTATCCTCATCCTTAGCCTGCTCTTGCTTCTTCATGTAACCCTGGGCGCGCACCAGTGCGTCACGCAATACGGCCGCAGAACCCATGCGTGTGGAAGGCATCTTGTGCTGTGAGCCGTAGACTCGCTTGGGGTTTTCACCTAGGGCGGCTTTGATCGCGGACGGGGCCTTGACTACCATCTGGTCGACCACATGACCACATGTCTTCAGAACCAGCATCTCTCCACCGATAACATTGCCGCTGCCGGGACCGATCTGCACAGTGGTAACACCGCCTTCACGGCAGTCCTGGAAGCCGATGTCTGCGGGGTTAATACCGTCTAGAGCGCGAACTTGAGCGGTATTTGGGTCAGTGCACTCATTGGTATCATCACCCGCCCAGCCGTTTGCCTCTTCCATGATCCCCACGTGACTGTGAGCGTCGATGAACCCCGGGGTCACGACCAAGCCCTTGGCATCGATCACTTCGGCATCAGCAGGGACCACGAGCTCTCTCCCTACCGCGGTGATCTTGCCGTCTTCGATGAGGATTGTGCCGCCCTCGATGGTCCCGTTGGTCACGGTCATCAGGCGTCCGTTAATAATGGCAAGCATGATATCCCTCCTTCTGATTTTCTAGCATCAAGCCAGCCCCTAGCCTCAAACTTAACGCCTCTTAGCAGCGTTGCTTCAATAGCCCGTGGCATGAGCCTGGGTTCTAGTACGTGGTTCCAGCGCGAGCAACTGGTCCCATAGCGGCGACCTCGCTGATCACGTTGATGGCATATTCGATATCGTCGTCATTGACATCCAGATGAGTAACGAAGCGAACAGTGGCCTCACTGTTGGCGTTGGCCAGGATGCCTCGCTCCAAAAGTGCGCCGGAAAACTGACTGGCAGTCCATCCAGCACTCGTCACATCGACAGAGACAATATTGGTGGGAATGTCTGGCCGAACAGGTCGGAAGCCAGGGATGCTGCCGAGGGCTTCCGCAAGGCGTCTAGCCTTGGCATGGTCATCTGCCAGCCTTTCCACATTGTGCTCGAGAGCATAAAGGCCAGCAGCCGCGATGATTCCGGCTTGGCGCATACCGCCACCCACCATCTTGCGCCACCGTCGAGCGCGTTCAATCCAGTCTCTCCTACCGACGAGAACAGAGCCCACGGGAGCACCAAGACCCTTAGAAAGGCACAACTGGACCGAATCAATCCCCCTTACCAGGTAGTCTGCCGAAACTCCCTGCGCAACTGCGGCGTTGAAGACTCGCGCACCATCGAGATGCACTGGCACGCCATGGCGATGAGCAACTTCAACGATGGCGTGCAACTGCTCCGGAGTGCTGGCGGCACCGCCGCCGCGATTGTGGGTATTTTCCAGGCAGACAAGACCGGTCGTTGGGAAGTGCACGTTGGCTGGGCGGACGGCCCTTTCCACGTCCACAGGATTCAGCGCACCCTTAGCTCCTGCGGGCCCCTTGAGGGTACGGGCCTGAAGTCCCCCTACGGCGGCCATGCCAGCGACCTCGTAGAAATAGATGTGTGCCTCTTCTTCAAGGATGACTTCGTCACCACGTCCGCAGTGGGTTAGCATGGCGACTAGGTTGCCTTGGGTACCACTTGTTACGTAGAGACCAGCCTCATACCCTAAGAGCTCCGCGGCCTTCTCCTCAAGGCGATGAATAGTTGGGTCTTCCCCGTACACATCGTCGCCTACCTCCGCTCGATACATAGCATCCCGCATCACCTGGCTGGGCCTCGTCACGGTATCACTGCGTAGGTCAACCACTCGCATCGGTTCGGCCTCCTTTCAGATCCAATAGGGAAACACGTTCTCAGAGCCCGCAGTCACGCTCGCAGCTCCAAACGTGACTATCAGGGTCCCAAGTTAGTGAGCTTCGTTAGTCCAACTATTCGCCAAGGGAGGCATTTTGTCCTTTCACGATCAGCGCATTTCTCAAAGTGCGTTCTATTGTGCTTTGAGGACAAACAAAAGAACCGACTCTTTCGAGTCGGTTCTCTCACAGGGTTCCCCACCATGCCCTTCGCACCGATCTTTTTGAACCTGCTCATGCAGGTGGGTGCCAGTTCGATGGTTTAGCGTTTCCTTCTCGAGAGAGGGCCTACGCACCGCCGTCAAAATCCCAGCTCCCTATGTTTTGATGTTGGCTCAAAACATACCGATGTTCGGGCACACAGTAGGGCAACCATCCCAGCACGTTGCTCACTGTTCTTCACTTGTCGAATCCGATTCTAGCACAGCAGATAGCCTCATGCAAGTGCCACAATTGTCCCATTATTTACTTTTCGTGTACGAAAAGGCTTGTACCAACCAATCTTTGTCTCGGCTACGACCCTGGTCGGACTGAGATCACTCCTTCGAGCAACCGTCCTTGTGCCAAGTCTCTCCACAGCTATTTAGCGAAAGGCTAAACCCAACTCCGCCAGCTGTTTTTCAGAGACCGAAGAGGGTGCGTCCGTCATCAGATCAGAGGCACTGGTTGTCTTCGGGAAGGCAATAACATCGCGAATGGTCTCGCACTTCAGCATCAGCATCACCAGACGATCAAGACCGAACGCAATTCCACCATGGGGCGGCGTACCGTATTCGAAAGCTTCCAGCAAGAAGCCAAACTTCGAAACAGACTCGTCCCCAGAGAGGCCGAGCGTTCTGAACATGGTCTCCTGCAGTTCACGGCGGTGGATACGAATGCTGCCGCCACCAAGCTCGACACCATTGAGGACCAGATCGTAAGCCTTGGCACGCACCCGGCCTGGGCCGTTGACAAGCAAAGGTAGGTCCTCATCCTTAGGCGAGGTGAACGGGTGGTGCATGGCAACGTAGCGTCCCTCTTCATCGTCATATTCAAACAGCGGGAAGTCAACAACCCACAGAAAACAGAACTCATCGGGGCTGATGAGCCCAAGGCGTCGTCCCATCTCCTGTCGCAGCGCGCCTAGACTTGCGCAGACAGTCTTCAACCTGTCGGCAGCGATGAGAATCAGATCCCCGGCCTTAGCACCGCTGGTGGCGATAATGGAATCCAGCTGTTCCTGGGTGAGGAACTTGGCAATGGATGACTTCACCCCTTCGGTTGTCACAGCGATCGATGCTAACCCCTTCGCCCCGTACTTGGCAACGAACTGAACGAGTTCATCGGTCTCCCGCCGTGAGTAACCAGCGCACCCTGGCACCACGAGCGCACGGATGACTCCTCCAGAAGCCACGGACTGCTGGAAGACCTTGAACTCGGTGGATGAGAGGAGCTCAGTGAGCTCGATTAGCGGCATGTCAAAGCGTAGGTCGGGCTTGTCCGAACCGTAGCGGTTCATCGCTTCGGCATAGGTCATGCGCCTGATCGGAGTCAGAACGTCATGACCCAGGATGTCGCGGAAGAGCTCCTTCATCAAGCCTTCCATAAGGGTAAGGATATCGTTCTCTTCGACAAACGACATCTCAATATCGATCTGGGTAAACTCGGGCTGTCGGTCGGCCCTGAGATCCTCATCGCGGAAACACCTTACCAACTGAAAATAGCGCTCCATCCCAGCGACCATGAGGAGCTGTTTGAACAACTGTGGGGACTGTGGTAGGGCGTAGAAGCTGCCCGGGTTGACGCGGCTGGGGACGAGGTAGTCTCGCGCTCCTTCCGGGGTGCTCTTGGTCAACATCGGTGTCTCGATCTCGAGGAACCCGTGATGGTCAAGAAAGTCCCTGACCTTCTTGCTAATGCGGTGGCGCATGACAAGATTGTTCTGCAAGCTGGGCCGGCGGATATCAAGGTAACGATGGCGGAGGCGCAGCGTTTCATCGACATTGATATCATCCTGGATATAGAAGGGCGGAAGCTTAGCCGGGTTGAGCACCTCAAACCGGTCCACCACGACCTCGATGGCACCCGTGGCGATATTAGCGTTGACCTGTCCCTCGGGGCGGCGTTGAACTGTACCCTGGATAGAGACCACGTACTCGGAACGAACCTTCTCGGCCTCGACATGCGCGTCTTTGTCGACGGCTGGATTGACCGTCAACTGGACGATACCACTACGGTCTCGCAGGTCGATGAAGATCAGTTCACCCAAGTCGCGACGTTTCTGCACCCAGCCACTGAGAATCACAGACTGACCGACCAGCTTCTCATCCAGTTCGCCTGCGCGATGGGTTCTCTTCAGCATCCTTGAGCTCCTCCTTGTCCCATACCGAGCCGTGCCTTGATCTCAGACACCAGGCCCATCATGGGAACTTCAATCTGTTCCTTGGTCTGCATGTCACGCAAGACCACGATCTGCTTTGCCAGCTCATCGTCACCGAGAATCGCCACGAAGCGAGCCTTGACCTTGTCAGCATACTTCATCTGTGCTTTTAGGCTGCGGCCAAGGTAGTCCTTGTCGCAGCTGACTTCATCTCGGCGTAGTCGTCCGAGCAGCTCAACGGCCTGGTCAGCAGCCGCTTCACCCATGGCCGCGATGAACAAGTCGAGTCCAGCGGCTTGTGGCGGAGTGACCTGCTGAGCTTTCATCGCATAGATAATACGCTCGATCCCTAGTCCGAACCCGATCCCCGGCGTAGATGGCCCACCCACTTCCTGGACTAGGCCATTGTAACGCCCCCCACCACCGAGAGAGCCAACACCGATATCGGGGATTTCCACCTCGAAGGCCGTTCGTGTGTAGTAATCTAGTCCACGGACTAAGCGCTCATCGACAACATACGGGACTCCCATCTTGTCCAGTAAGCTCAGGACACGGCTGAAGTGGCTATCGCACTCAGGGCAGAGGTGATGACGAGTGACTGGCGCACCCTCGGTAAGAGCTTGGCACTTCGGATTCTTGCAGTCTAGGATGCGCATGGGATTGCGGTCAAAGCGCCCCCGACAATCCTCACACAGTTCGGGCAATCGCTCTGCCATGAACTCCTTAAGCGCATCGCGATGCATAGGGCGACACGCCGGGCAACCAATGCTATTGACATGCAGTTCAAGGTTCGTCAAGCCTACCCCTACATAGAGGTCCATGGCGAGAGCAATGACCTCGGCATCAATGGCGGCGTCATCGCTGCCGAAGACCTCGACCCCCAACTGGTGAAACTGACGTAAGCGACCAGCCTGGGGGCGGCCATAACGGAACATCGGACCCATATATGACAACTTGGTGGGCTGAGGCTCAGCGTAGAGCTTGTGCTCGACAAAAGCTCGGACCACGCCTGCGGTGCCCTCGGGTCGCAATGTCACCGATCGCCCGCCACGATCCGTAAAGGTATACATCTCTTTCTGGACCACATCGGTCGTCTCTCCGACGCCTCGTGCATACAGCTCGGTATGCTCAAAAGTGGGGGTGCGGATCTCACCATAGCCGTACAGACGGCATAGGCGTGCAAACGTCTGTTCCACTATCTGCCACAGCCTAGCATCTTCCGGCAGAATATCTTCCAAACCCCTAGGGGCATTAGCCAGCATGCGAATCACCTCAATCATGAATTCGGGTCTCCAGAGTCCGCTGTCAAGAGTCAGGGGTCCCGTGTCAATGGTGTATCAGAATCATATACCTTGCGCAGCCACTCCACTTTGGCATCCGCCCACTTGCGGCCACCGTTAAGATAGACGTAGGCATCTTTGGGGTTAGGTACCCTCTGCAGACGCCATCCGTTTCGCGGGTTGACAAACTTACTGGCGGCCCCACCGCCAAATCCCAGGATGGTTAGGCGTTCGCTGATCATGGCGACATTATAGCGACTAGGCTGACCAGGCAGAGTGTAGCCGACATTCTCAAGCCCGCCGAGAATGTCACGCTGTCGATAGAGATAGTAGGGTTCGTAGCCTTGTTGCTCGAGCTCAGTCTCAGCGTAATCCACCATCTCGACCACAGCGCCGCTTGGCGGTAGAGAGTCATAGCCCTCACCTTGGCGAAGACGTGAGGCACGTTTGAGAGCGAGCGTGTGCACGGTGATATTCGCTGGGCGCATTTTAGCCACTTCATCAAGGCTCCTGCGCAGGTCGGTGGTCCCCTCCCCTGGCAGGCCTGCGATTAAGTCCATGTTGATCCAATCAAAACCCGCAGCGCAGGCTCGAGCATACGCCTCACGGATCTCTTCGCAGCTGTGCCGACGTCCGATCAGTTCAAGCGTACGGTCGTTCATGGTCTGGGGATTAATGCTTAGGCGTTGGATGCCGTTGCCCTTCAGGAGTTCGAGGAGAGCGCTGCTGATGGTCTCCGGCCGACCCGCCTCGAAGGTGCTCTCTTGTACATGCACCAGTCGCTTAGTTAAGAAGCCAACAAGTCGGTCTACCTGATCAAGCGGGAGTGATGAAGGGGTCCCACCCCCGACATAGAGTAATGGAACCGAAAGGCCGAGCTCTGCTACCACGTCGAGGACAACTGAGAGTTCATGGATCAGGGCGTCCACGAATGGCTCCATCAGATGCCCACATTGGCTGATCGCATGCGACGGGAAGGAGCAATAGCTGCAGCGTGAAGGACAGAAAGGAACGCCAATGTAGATCCCTACCTGCTTAAGAGCCTCGTCGACGGTAGGCAGCAGTGGGCGTTCCGCTCGACAGACCTTGATCAAGAGACCAGCCTTGTGCTCACACATCTGATAGCGCTCAACGAGATGGCGTAGGATCGAGTGATCGGTCCAACCTTCGTCCCACAGCGCGTGAACGATCTTGCCAGGACGGATCCCCATCAAGGTTCCCCAGGGTGGAATGCTCACTGCTGCATGCTCCTTTGTAGCCACGGGTTGCGTTGCTTCTCGTGGATTAGGGTCGTTGTTCGGTCATGACCCGGATAGACCGTCAGGTGGTCAGGAAGTGGAGCGATCTTTTCTCGAAGCGACTGCAACAGTTGGTCCTGGTCGCCACCTGGTAGATCGGTTCGACCAATGGAGCCCGCGAACAGTGTGTCGCCGCTGAAGAGCGCATCCGCGATCCACAGACAGATGCCACCAGGGGTATGCCCCGGAGTGTGGAGCACCTGGAACCTCAGGCTGCCAACGGTCAACTCCTGCCCATCCTGGAGCGGATAGTCAGCCTGCAACGGCTCCAACTTGGTATGAAAATGCCCGGCGAGACTCAGCCTATCGTCGCAGAGGTAGGCTGCGTCCAGGTGATGGATCGCCAGTTGCGCGCCTGTGGCCGCAATCAGGTCAGCGTTAGCGGCAATATGGTCGACGTGGCCATGGGTGTTGATCACCATCCGGAGACGCAGACCGCGCTGCTGTATTGCCTCGAGAATGCGCTCGGCGTGGCCACCGGGGTCGATGACAACCGCCTGCTTATCATCATCCCATACGAGGTAGCAGTTCGTAGACAGCATCCCTACTCTGAGCCCCAATACTTCCATAACGAGACTCCTCTCTATCTAGAACGTGCGCCGGCTATCCACGAGTAGAGTGACCGGCCCGTCATTATGGATATTCACCTGCATCGTAGCCTGAAATTGGCCACTGGCAACGGTCACTTGACGCTCTCGAGCCAGATAGATGAAGTGCTCATAGAGACGCCGGGCTGTGTCGGGATGGGCGGCATCGCTGAAACTGGGGCGTCGTCCCCTCCGGCAATCCCCATACAAGGTGAACTGTGATACCACCAACAGCCCGCCGCCAATATCAAGCAGCGATCGATTCATCTTACCCTCATCATCCTCAAAGACGCGCAACCCAATGATCTTGTCGCACAGATAGGCTGCATCCTCTTCTGTATCTCCCTGACCGACGCCGAGGAGTACGGTAAATCCTTGTCCGATCTCCCCCACCAGTTGATCGTCGATGGTCACGTTGGCATGGGAGACGCGTTGTACTACGGCTCGCACGAGAAAACCCCCTCGAACTCTCCAATAGTTTATTATACCATTTTGTCCACCGAAAATAAAAGGCAGAAGGATTGCTCCCCCTGCCTAACCCCGTGGGGTCATTCGCTCTACGGAATAGACATCGCGCATGCGGCGTAACCGATCCAGGACGAAGTTTAGATGGTCCGTATCACGGATCTGTAGAGTCAGATCAACCACCGCGAAGTGGTTCTGCTTGGTACGGCCATTAAGGTGGTGAATATTCGTCTTTGAGTCTGCCAGCACCTTGATGATGTCATGAAGTAGACCCGACCGGTCGAGGCCATTGAGCTCGACTGCGACTGCGAAGGTCCCAGCATTGTGGTCACCCCAAGATACATCGACCAGGCGATCGCCCTCCGCCAGATGCGTCTTGACATTTGGGCAGTCAAGCCGGTGCACGGATACCCCTCGTCCGCGGGTGATATAGCCTACGATCTCATCACCTGGGATGGGGTTGCAGCAACGCGAGAACCGCACCAAGAGATCCTTGACCCCAGCCACCTCAATCCCACTGGTGGCTTTCTCCTGCTGCTCCCGCATGGTTTCGGGACTCACGAGCTTGGCAACTGGGCTCTCCGGCTCTTCTGTAGGCACGCGTTTACGGTATTCATCGACGAGGTAGTTGACGACCGTGTTCACATTGAGTTCTGCATATCCAACTGCAGCGAAGAGGTCCTCAAGCGTTGATCCATTGAAGCGCCTAGCTACCTCATCCTCATCGAGGGCCTTTAGAACCTCATTTAGTTGGTAGCCGTCTTTGCGCAGTTCCTTCTCTAGGAGCTCCTCGCCTTTGGCGATACTCTCCTCTCGCTTCTGACGCTTGAACCATGCACGTATGCGGCTCTTCGCCATGGACGTTTTGACGACATTCAGCCAATCACGACTGGGACCGGCGGATTGTTTGGAGGTGATGATCTCGACAATATCCCCATTCTGCAGTTGATAGGTTAAGGGAACAATCCTGCCGTTGACCTTTGCACCCACACACCGATGTCCGACGTCAGTATGCACTCGATACGCGAAATCGAGCGGGGTTGACTGTGCAGCTAAGTCGAGAACATCCCCTTTCGGGGTGAAGACAAAGACCTCATCGGTAAACAATGAGATGCGCAGGTTTTCCATGTAATCATGAGCATCCCGCATCTCCTGCTGCCAGTCCAACAACTGACGAAGCCAACTAAGCTTGTTGTCCGCCTGACGCTCCCCGCCTGCCCGTGATTGATCCTTATACCGCCAGTGGGCAGCGATCCCATACTCAGCGGTCTTGTGCATATCCCACGTGCGTATCTGGATCTCCAGTGGCTCGCCCGCGTCGGTGATGATCGTTGTGTGCAGCGATTGGTACAGATTCGACTTTGGCACGGCAATATAGTCTTTGAAGCGGCCAGGAAGGGGCTTCCACGTGGCGTGCACGACACCGAGGACGTCATAGCACTCGCGAACCGTCCCCACGATGACGCGGATAGCCATGATATCGTAGATCTCGGAGTACTCCTTCTCTTGGTCGACCATCTTTCGATAGATGCTGTAGAAGTGCTTTGGCCGTCCCTGAATCTCTGCCTTGATATGTTCTTCGGCCAAACGCTCGCGGATGGCGCTCACTGCGTCGGCGATGACGGCTTCGCGTTCTTTGCGTTTGCGTGCTACCCGCTCAACCATGTCGTAGTAGGCCTGAGGTTGCAGGAAGCGGAAGGACAGATCCTCAAGCTCCCATTTGATGCGTGAGATTCCCAAGCGATGCGCCAGCGGAGCAAAAATCTCCATGGTCTCGCCTGCGATCTCCCGCCGTTTGGCCTCGGGAAGATACTTCAGTGTCCTCATATTGTGCAGGCGATCAGCCAACTTGATGAGAATAACGCGCATATCCTTGGCCATGGCCAGAAACATCTTTCTTAGGTTCTCAGCCTGGCGCTCTTCCTTGGACCGAAAATCCAACCGCGTGAGCTTCGTCACCCCGTCAACAATGGTCGCGATCTCCTCGCCAAACTGCTCCTTAAGCATGGGCAGTGTAACCGCAGTATCTTCAACAACGTCATGAAGTAATGCGGCTGAGATGGAGATGACATCCATCTCCAACTCAGCCAGGATCATCGCAACACCTAAGGGGTGCCCTATGTACGGCTCTCCAGAAGCTCGCATCTGCCCCGCGTGGGCCTCAGATGCGACCTCATAGGCACGGCGGACCAGCTCCACGCTTACCAGTGGGGCATAGCGCTCTATATCGTTGATGAGGCGCTGCAGGTCCGTTGCACTCAAGGTTGGTTCCTCCAAAGTCAGAAGATGGCCAGCCAACACTAACACTCGGATGTCGACTTAACCCGACTGGGGGTCCAGGGACTAGGGACTCGTATCACCTTGGCAGCTAATCACAGAAGTGGCCTTTCTCGACGGCCTCACTGGGGACTAGGAACTAGGGACTAGGGACTAGGGACTCATTTCACCTTAGCACTTAATCACAGATGTGACATGGTGACCAGCTAGCTTGTCTCTCCCAGGGAGATCGGTTAACTCGATCAGGAAGGCAACCCCGACAACTAGACCGCCCAGCTGCTCCACGAGCTGGACAGTGGAAGCCACGGTGCCCCCCGTAGCCAATAGATCATCAACGACCAGCACTTTCTGTCCGGGCTGGATCGCATCCCGATGGATCTCAAGACTATCCTGGCCATACTCCAGCTGGTAACTGGCCCTGATGGTCTCATATGGCAGCTTTCCCGGTTTGCGTACAGGAACGAATCCAACACCCAACTCATAGGCCAGGGGCGCGCCAAAAAGGAAGCCCCTTGCCTCAGGGCCAACGACCAGCTCCACACCAGAATCCCGATACGGCTCGGCCATGGTCAGTATCGCATGGCGGAAAGCCTCAGGATCTTTGAGTAGGGTCGTGACATCCTTGAAACTAATCCCGGCTTTGGGCCAGTCAGGGATGACGCGGATGAAGCTTTCTAAGTTCATGACAGCACCCTCCTCTTAAAATAAGGCCGACGCCCAGAGACTGACTGACGAGTCTACTTACGGGAGAACGCGGCAGGAGTATCTATTTGGCCGCGATCTGTTCATACCACGCAAAGACCGCTTCACGCTCTTCCTGGGCCTGCCTAAAAGTAACACTATCTGTGAGCTCTACAGCACTCCTCGCAACCAGTTGTAGCCGACCGCTATCGGAGCTGAGCAGCCCCAGTTCCGAGAGAATGCAAATAATCGTGTGTGTAGCTACCATGCCGTCGGAGCGTTCGAGGCCGCACTCACCCATCATCGCAACCATTGTCTCCAGCTCGACAGGCCCGACCCGGCGCAACCACCGAAAGACCGTAGCCAGATGATCGCGGTCAGGCAACAGCCATAGTAGTTTCTCTCTGGTATGAGTGATCTCCTCTTTCCCGCACAGAAGCTTAACATTCGTCGAGGCTAGCGGACGATAGGGTAGATTGAGCAGCAGTATGGGCATATGGCTGGCCGGCCTCGAACGACCGTTGACGATCGTCTCTAGTCTGTGCCCACGCACGTGGAGGAATACTCCTGACGGAAGCGTTGAGGCTTCAACTGACGTCCCAGCTGCGGTTTCATCGTTAAGTCGCTCCCAGTCAAACTGCTCACGAAGCAACTCCATCTCTCGCTGTTCCCTACAGAAGATCCAGGCATCACCATGCTGAGCCACAGTCTGAACAAGTTGGCTGGCCATTGCCGACCGACTAGATTCACTGGTACGCCAGTGACGCAGGACTAGTTGGACAGAAGACTGACCGTTATAGTCGTTTCTCTCTACGCCGGCAACAAGGTCGAGACTGCCAGTGAAGTCGCCCATCTTCTCGCCCATCCGCCAGGCAACGGCATCTAACACTGAGTTCCCGTTTCTGATCCTCGCCCTAAAGTGCTTCCCTTGGCTAAGCTCACGGGTATAAGTCGCGCTCATCCCCCGCAGCATGAAGGCCGGTGTGGGGTTTCCCATCCCAAATGGCTCCATCTTCACCAACTGCTCGATCAGTTCAAGGTTGACCTGCGTCGGATCAATCTCTATATCCGCATATACCGTAGGCAACAGGCTCTCCTCGGAGAGGTTCCGCCGGGCATAGTCAACAAACGCATCGCGAAACTCGTCAAAGCGAGTACGTTCCAGCGAGAGACCCGCTGCGAGTTCGTGTCCTCCATACTTCAGCAGATAAGTCGCATGGCTCTCCAGCGCCCGGTACAAGTGAAAACCTTTGATGCTGCGTCCGGATCCTTTTGCCATCTCACCGTCCATGGAGAAGAGCAGGACCGGGCGATGCAGCATCTCAACCAGGCGCGATGCAACGATACCGATGACCCCGGGATGCCAGCTTTCAGAACCTAATACTAGAGCCGGCCGCTCCTGCCAGAGAGGATCTGCGTTGAGTAACGCTTGCGCCTCCTGCAAGATCCTTTGCTCCATCTGCTGCCTCTGGTTGTTGAGCTCATCGAGTCTCTCTGCCAGGTCGCTGGCCCTGAGCCGATCGTCGGTCAACAGCAGCTCCACGGCGAGGTCAGCATGTCCGATCCGCCCACAGGCATTGATGCGCGGGGCAAGACCAAATGCTACATTGCCTGCTGAGACTGCCTTGCCACTGAGCCCTGCAGCCGCCAGCAGCGCGTTCAGTCCGATGCTCTTGCTTTGCGACAGCCGCCTCAGCCCTTCGCGTACTAGGATGCGATTGGGTCCAACGAGTGGTACGACGTCAGCGATCGTCCCCATCGCCACCAACTCCAGAAGATCGTCAATGGCAGTCTCGGGCGAGATGACGTCGCGGATGGTCACCAAGAGTTGATAAGCTACTCCGACACCAGCGAGCTCCTTGAATGGGTAGATGCAGCCAGGCTGCTTGGGGTTGACAACCGCCACCGCACTTACTCTCTCAGTGGGAGGTTGGTGATGGTCGGTGATGATTAGATCTAGACCGATCTCGCTTGCATGGATGGCTTCATCTCTAGCTGAGATGCCACAGTCGACGCTAACCACCACCGAGGCGCCGCGCTCGGAGATTGCACTCAGGGCATCGCGATTAAGTCCGTATCCTTCTTCGGTACGATGTGGGATATGGTAGTCCACATCCCCCCCTAGGCGCCTCAGACCGCTGAGAAGTGTGCTGGTGGCCGTGATGCCATCAACGTCATAATCACCATAGATGACAATCTTCTCACGGCAACGAATGGCGCGCACAACACGATCACGTGCGGGAAGCATCTCTTTCATGATAGTCGGGTCGGGCAGTTCCGCGAGACCGCCTTCGAAGAAAAGACGGATCTGATCTGGGGTTTCGTAGCCCCGGGAACACAGCAGCGCAGCAACCACAGGGTGACATTTTGTGATCCGAGCGAGCTCCTGGTGCTCAGGCGTGATCATCTGGCGCGTCTGCCATCTTCCGTTCTCTTTGGACATGTGTCCTCCAATGCGAGTCCCGAGACACTAGACACCGGTCGGTGGGATAAGTTGGAGATAAACCAGTGCTAATGGAGCGGAGCGCTCAATCTCTGGACAGACGAATAGTGCTATATCACTCTTTTGTTCGCTTACTTTTGCCTAATCTCCTGCGTTGCCATGGCAAACAAAAAAGCTGCCCAAAAAGGGGCAGCCCTGGCACCTGCGGTTTACTCGCCTCTCTGTGATCCTTCTGACTTGTGTAGCCTAGTGTCTGCTGTCAATGGTCTCTTTCGTTCGGCTGACAATCTGGACTAGTGCATCGCTGTCCAGTTCCTTGACTGTGTGAAGCGTGCCCTTGGCACTGGCGGTTACCTCGGCGAGAACGTTGTGATTGGGCTCAAGGCCGATGCAACAGAAATGCACATTGGCGCTACGTAGGCAGCCCGCTTCTCGGATAGCGTCGCCAATGGGATCGGTGGTGCTAAAGGGCACGGTTGGAATCCCGTCTGAGATCAACACTAGCAGTGGATTGCGCGCTTTGGACTGTTTGAGATAGTCTCTTGCATACGCCAATCCCGCCGCCAACGGAGTGAGCCCATAGGGCTTGATCAGCTCCAGTCCAGCATTCAGTTCCTGGAGCTTCCGGGTGAACGGAACAGCCAATCGAACCTCGCTCTCCTGAAAGACGACGACTGACACCTTATCTCGGGTTGCGGCAACAAGGTGTTTGGCCAACGTGGTCGCTGCCTGCAATCGTTTGCCTTTCATACTTGCGCTAGCATCGATCAGCAAGCAGACATTGCATGGGGCATTTGTCTTGTTGGTGCGGAACCTCAGATCCGGACTCTCGATCTGCCGTCCACCACCCTGCTGGGCCCGACGCAACAGGTTGGTGGCCATGGTCTCCACCAAAGCGAGTTCACCAAGACGATCCCCGCGCTGATAAGCAACGACCCCTGACGATCCAACCTTACCGGAACGAACGCCCAGCGTCAACGGTCCCATGTACTGACTTCCGCTGTAGGGCGCGTGGCTCACGCTACGGGCAAAACTATACCTGAGCTTGCCGCGCAGAAGTCTGCCATCTTGCCCCGAGAGCAGAGTGTGCGCCTCACTCGTGGCGGCGCTGTTCAGTCTGGCTACGTAGGATGACTCGTGGCGATCGGCTTCGATCCGTCTGCCCCTGTCCGCTCTTATCCTCTCATGGCTCAAGGGGCCAAGCTCACGGTCGCTCTGAGCTCGCCCATCACTCATGGCGAGACCTGGAATGTTGCTGTGCATGTTACTGTATGGGACTTGGTTCTGATACTCCAGCAGGAGGCTATCGGTGTGCGCTGAGTAGTCATTTAGCCCCGGCTGGTAACCCGTTGGGGTTTCATCCGCGAGAAGGCGATTGATCCTGCGGATCTCCACACCATGACCCAGCAGGTACTGTTCCACGCTGTTGACAAGATAGAAGACCAGACTGGCAAAGCGATCAGGCAGAAGTACGGTTAAGTGCACATGGTTCATGTGCGCTTGGCAGAGTGATTGACGCTGTCCAAAATGTAGTTTCCCCGTTAGGCGCCCGCCGCCAGCGCCAGTTTGGACGTCGATCATATCGAGTATCCTGGTGAGTGGGAGAGGCATCTCGTTCGATCCACTTAGCACCGCCCAGTCGGTCTGGTATGCCATCACGCTGCTGGTCACCCAATTGGCGATCTCCCTTGGATGAACGGCCATGACCTCATGAAAAACGTCAAGGTGAACGATCTCGCCGGGGTTGCGGCGCTTATAGAAGATCTGACCGGCGTCAGCATTGGTGAGAATACGGACCGTATCTGGTTCGAGTGGCGAGATCGTATGCAGTTGGCGGCTCACCACAGCTGCTTCACCGACGCGAGCAGCCAGCCTCTGGTGCCAGACTCTAACCAACCTCCCTGCCAGCTCCCAACAGTCGCGGGGATGGGTCATGGCTTTAGGTCCTCCGGTCCCTTGAGCAATTCAGTATAGCGCAGTATCTCCATCGGCTGCGCCGAGTCCCTGGGAGCAACGGGTGGGAGAACCGGGTTGTCGCCACAGACCCCTGGCCCCACTCCGGCCTGATGTCCATCGGTTAGGCCGGAACCAGCCATTTGTCCATCATCGGTTCTGGTTGGCGGGGCATAAGGCACAGGCTGGGGCATACCCTCGGAACTCCTTGGCCCGACCAGGCGCTGCATCAGGTGATTGAGCATGCTGGAGAATGGCATGGTTGACTCGCGATACTCACGGCTGGCAGAAGCAGGGCCGAAGACCGGGCGTACCGCATCCTCATTGCCCGAGCTCGGACGCGCTGGGTTGGCTTGTGCAGGTTCCCCTATGGCGCGACCATCCTGAGTGAACACTCGCTCGCGTTCTTGTAGAAAACGGAGCATATCCGACAAGACCGATGTATCGACGCGGTGACCCAGCGCCAATGGCAGGAGGCGTCTCAGGTCGCTAAGTTTCACTGTATCCTGTCCCTGTCGCGCTGCTTCCAGTCGTGAAGAGAGTATGAGGGCTTCCATTGCCCGCAGACTTTCAACATTGAAGTCTACATACATGGTTGCCACCAGCTCGTAGAAAGCATCGTCCAAGGTGATGTGAGCATACTTAGCTACCTGCCGATCATAGGACGGCCGTTCCCATTGGAACTGATCCCCATCGTTCTCCATGGCGCGACGGAGAATATTGGCTACGCTTGAGATCTCCGTAGGTCGCTCGATGGGAATGCCGAGGTCAAACCGATCCGAAAGTTGGCGTCTGATCCCGGCCAGCGCTCCCGGTTCTTCATCGGGGTTCGAGGCTGCCCAGACCGAGACCTGAATAGGCAGTTCGACCTTGGGGAGACCGATCTCCTCGATCTGAATCCGCCCGGGCTTAGTCCCCATGACATCTAATAGTACGTCAGCTAGTTCCGGAGCCGTATCGGCCAGTCGGTTGATCTCATCGACAAACAAGATACCGCGATGCGCCTGTGCGATCAGACCAGGCAGCAGGCTTGCGCTCGGCTCGCTGCCGGTGAGCCTTCCCAGGTCGATGCTGCCGACAACCGTTCCTATCTTGGCAGATTGCGAGATCTCCACAAATGGCATGGATATCTGCTCGACCCCCAAGGCGCTGAGCTCGTCTTCGGCAAGATCTCGATGCTGCGGGCAGTGAGGCCGAGTCGGGTCGCAGTTGTACAGGCACCCCTTGACTCTGATGATGGTGGGGAGGATCTGCTTGGCGCTGCGGATAATGGTTGTCTTGCCAGTACCGCGCAAGCCCTCGGCGTGAATATGCAAGGTGGTACCGAGATAGCTCGCTAAGATTGATGCTTCGGTAGCCTCGAACAGCGACTGGTTCTGCAGGTGCCTGACGAGGCCTTTGGCGTGGCTCATCCCCACTCCCCCTCCAATCTAGTGCTCCACTTAGTCTAACCACAAACGAGGGGGAATATGGGAGACTTGGGAAGGCACATAACGAAAAGCCCTGTGCGAACTGCACAGGGCTATCGGAGCTGAAGTCCTTATTTGAGGCTAGCGACGACCTGCTGATGCTGCCGCTGCGGGTTCCTTTTGTTTGTGCTTTGCTGCGTCATACTGGCGCCACTCTACCCAGATGGCACTGGCAATGAAGATGGTAGAATAGGTGCCTGAGATCAGACCGATCAGCATCGCCAGAGCAAAGTTGCGGGTGGTAACGCCGCCCCAGATATAAAGCGCTAGGACAGTGATGAAGGTGGTCAGCGATGTGTAGATAGTCCGCGTCATGCTCTGCCAGATAGACTGATTGACAATCTTGGCGAAATCGAAATTGCGCCCAGCGCTGCGCAGGTTCTCGCGAATACGGTCATAGATGACAATGGTATCATTGACGGAGTAGCCGACGATCGTCAGCACGGCCGCAACAAAGGTCAGATCGACTTCAATCCTAAAGATGGAGAATAGGCCAATAACCACCATGACGTCATGAAGAACGGCAGCCACCGTGGCCACAGCAGGGCGAATCTCAAAGCGGATGGCGCAATAGAGAATGATACCGAGTGAGGCCAGGGAGAGCGCGATGATCGCTTTGGATGTAGCCTCACGGCCAAAACGGGGCGGAACGGTCACGTCTGACATGAGTTGGACCGACTCTTTGCCAAACTTGCTTTCCATTTCCGAAGTAATCAGTTTACGTTCGGTGATGGTAAGGCCGGTCTCACCCTTCTCGTTGCTACCCAGGCGAATCTCGACCTCGCGCCGTTCGGCGTCTGTTGCGGAACCAACCTTGCGGATGTCAGCACCGCCGAAGCCGGCCTTCGTCAGTGCCTCACGAACTTCCGCCGTCTCAAACTGGCGGTCGATATGAAACTGCATACTCGTGCCCCCAGCAAAGTCCACACCGAGGTTCAGACCCTGGAAAAGGAGCGAAACGAGTCCTGCACCAAGAACAACCAACGAGATGATAACAAACATGCGACGCTTGCCGATGATATCAAAGGGTTGCATCTTATTCATTTCGCCACCCCCTTACAAATTGACATAGAGCTTGGGATTCTTGAATAGGCCGGTATTAACGAGATGGCGCAGTACAAAACGGGTAAAGGTGATGGCGGTAAACATCGAGAGCACGACACCAATACTCAGGGTGACTGCAAATCCTTGAACCTGATCGCTGCCGAAGTAGTAGAGCAAAGCTGCAGCAATCAGTGTGGTGACGTTGGAGTCTAGGATCGCGCTGAAAGCACGGGTGAACCCGGAGCCAACGGCTGACCGCAGGGTCTTACCAGCACGGAGTTCCTCTTTGATACGCTCAAAGATGAGGATGTTGGTATCAACAGCCATGCCAACTGACAGGATCAGACCGGCGATACCGGGTAGCGTCAGTGTTGCGCCGAGTTGAACAAAGACCAAGAGCGTCAGTCCGATGTACAAGGTCAGTGCCACGGAAGCAACTAGCCCGCATAGACGGTAAAACAGCAACATGAAGAGTACGACGGCCGCAGATCCGATTGCCCCGGCGAAGACGCTCTTCGCCAAAGAATCCTGACCGAGCGTCGGTCCAACTGTATAAACGGCCGGATCGGATTTGAACTGCACAGGCAAGAAACCGGAGCGGAGCAGGGTCGCCAGGCGCGAGGCCTCGGCCATGTCACCGACATTGGTAATCGTTGGGGCCTCAATGCCACCGTCCTGAACGATCGGCGCCATGATCACCTCGCCGTCCAACAAGATCGGCAGTCGCTTTCCCACGTTGTCAGTCGTTAGCTGTCCAAACTTCTTGGCGGCTTCGTTGGTCAGGGTGAGCTGGATATAGGGTTGACCATCTGAACCAATCTGAGCTTGGGCATTAGTCAGGTCGGCACCTGTCAGGACAGTCTCGCCAGTTGGGTTCTTGACCTCAAGGTAGGCGCGCTTGCCGATTACATCGAGGGCCTCTTGGGAGTCTCTCACGCCAGGAAGGGCGATCTTGATCCGACGAGCACCTTCACGGGTGACTTCTGGCTCCTTCAGGTTGAGCGCATCGATGCGGTTCTTGAGCGCAGCCACAGCCTCATCCATCTTTTGATCGTCAACCTTAATCTCTGCAGTATCCTCTGCTTCCAGGTAAACCGATAGTCCTCCCTGGATATCCAGCCCCAGATTGGGACGGACAGGCGCGATCGTGAACGACCCGATCTTGACCCCAGAGTAACCGATCACCCCAGCACCAATAAGGATGGCCAGGATTATGAGCAATGTAATAGTGCTTCTAGTCCTCATCGGTCCGTACTCTCCCCTTCCCTCTTATTTTGCGTATACGGTTCATTATACCTTCGCCTTGAAAAGCTTGTCAACGAAGTCATCTGTAATTGAAAGGAAAAGGGACCGGCAAGTTCTTGCCATGTCCCCCGAGCATTACCTATCTCAAGCTATTACAATAGTTTGGCACCGTTGATAACAAGCTCCAGCGCTGTATCCAGTGACGCTGCAGCTCGTCGTGACATGATCAACCGTGTCAAGAAGATCTCAAAGTATTCCATCACTGGACAGATCTTAG
>CAYOCI010000066.1:0-22727 GCA_964402415.1 uncultured Clostridia bacterium | reverse complement strand
GGCGCTTAGTTTACCGTGTTCACTTTATGGGATACAGTTCATGAGACCCGCCCCTACAGACGCTCCAGCTCTTTCGCGGTATCGCACTGGTCAACGCGAGGCCAGTTGATGTAGATACTGGTACCAAACACCGCATTGGGCTGTGGCCGTTGGCCATTGGCCTTTGGGCTCGCCATAGGTAGTGCAGCTGCTACTGATAGCGGATACGTGGATCCAACCGACTGTATAACAAGTCCACGGTGAAATTCAGCAGAATGATGATGGTCGCCGTGAACATCACCAACCCCTGGGCCAGGGGCAGGTCGCGGGAATTGACCGCCATCAGCGTCAGTTGGCCTACGCCCGGCAGGTTGAAGACCTGCTCGATCACGATGCTCCCCGCAAGCAGCCCCCCCAGGTGCATTCCCAGCACCGTTAGAACAGGGATGATGGCATTCTTCAGCCCGTGCCGGTAGAGCACCACCCTATCGGCTAGGCCTTTGCTCCGCGCCGTCCGCATGTAATCCTGGTTGAGTACATCCAACATGCTCGCCCGGGTCATGCGGGTCAAGATGGCGGCGCGCTGCAGTCCCAGCGCCAAGCTGGGCAATATCAGCGATTTGACGGCCAACCAGGGGTTCTCGGCTAAGGGGACAAACCCTCCCGGGGCAAACCACCCCAGTTCCATAGAGAAGATCAGGAGGAGGATGATCCCCGCCCAGAAGGCAGGAATCGCGACCCCGACCTGACTGAGCGCCATAGTCGTCAGGTCCAGCCAGCCGCCACGATGCGTGGCGGCGACAATGCCGACGGGTATGGCGATCCCGGTGGCGATGACGATCGACAGCGCTGCCAGGCCCGTCGTCACCGGCAGGCGCTGCCATAGCAGCTGGCTAACCGGCGCGGACAGCCGCAACGACCTACCCAGGTCCCCCTGAGCGAGCTGCCCCAGCCAGTGCCAGAACTGCACGTGGAGAGGCTGGTCCAGCCCCAGCTCGTGATGGAGCTGCGCCACCGCCGCCTGATCAGCCTCGACCCCGAGGATGATCAGCGCTGGGTCGCCGGGAATCAGGCGAAAGACCACAAATGCGATCATGGCCACCACAAATAGGGTGGCCATGAATACTCCCAGCTTCCTGATCCAAAAACGCATGGCTGATCGCAGCCTTTCATATGTGAGTTCTCCCCACCTCGTCAGCGGCACCACAAGAGGTAAAGCAGGCTCTTCGTCAGACGAATGCTCAACTGCGGGCTGCGGGCTGCGGGCATCTAGTACTTGGCTATTTGGTCTTATAGACCCGACTGACGTCCGCCACGTAGACCGGGTAGGTCTGCCAGCCATGGACATTCCTGCGCAGGGCGACCAACTGCGTTGGGTCCATGATGTAGACCGCAGCAGCCTGGTCGGCCAGGATCTCCTGGGCGCGCTTATAGATCTGCTTGCGCTGGTTGACGTCGGTTGTGGTGATCCCACTGGCGATCAGTTGATCGTATTCATCATTTCTGAAGTTAAAGAAGTTCGAGGCAAACTTGCTCTCGTAGCGCCCGAGGACCGAGTGCGGGTCAAGCTTGCCGGTGAGACCGGTCACCGTCATGTCATACTTGCGGCCCTTGTAGACATCCTCGAGCCAGATCGCCCACTCCACCTTCTGGATCTTGGCCTTGATCCCGACCTTAGCCAGTTGATCAGCGATCACCTCGCCAGCCTTAACATGCAGTTCATAGATCGCAGGGAGTGTCAGCGCCAACTCGAAGCCATTGGGATAGCCCGCTTCGACCAACAGTTGTTTCGCTTTGGCGGGGTCATAGGGATAGCGATTGGTGAGGTCCGTGTAGTAGGCTTCCATCACCGGGCTCATGTTGCTGCCCAGCTTCTTGCCATAGCCCCAGGCGGCGCCTTGGATGATCTCGTCCTTATTGATGGCATAGTTGAGTGCCTGGCGCACCTTGGGGTTATCCAGGGGAGCACGGGCGTTGTTTAGCACCAAGAGTTGAACCAAGTTCATCGGGCTCTCGATCAGTTTCGTATCCGGCCCGCGCTTGATCTCATCGGCGGATTCATTGGCCACACGGGGGATGATGTCCACCTGTCCCGCTTTGAGGTTCATCAGGGCCGTGTTGGGGTCGGCCATGATACGGAAGGTGACAGTATCCAGATAGGGCAAGCCCTTCTGCCAATAGTCCTGGTTTTTCTCCAGCTTGACCGCTTGACCGCGCTGCCAATCGACCAGCTTGAACGGCCCGGTCCCGATCGGTTTCGAGTCCAGGGTTGCCACGGCCTCTGGGGGCACAATGGCTGACGATACTGCGGCGAGCGTCGATAGGAACGGCGCCTGCGGTTTGGCTAAGCGCATCTGCACCGTCGACGGATCGACGATCTTGATCTCAGTCAGGTCCTGATACTCGCTCTGACGCGGATGACCGGTCGCCTTGTCCCGGATGCGGTCAAAGGTGAACTTCACATCCTCAGCCGTCATGGTGCGACCGTTGTGGAAAACCACATTCTGACGCAGCTTGAACGTATATAGCTTGCCTCCATCATCAACTGTCCAGCTCTCTGCCAGCGCCGGCACCAGCTCGCCCTTGGGGTCACTCTTAAGCAGCCCCTCGTAGACGTTGAAGATGATCTCCTCAGTCGCCGCCGCGGTTGCTTTGTGTGGATCCAGCCGATCGGGGTCGGTGGGCACAGCCACGACTAGGCTACCACCGTAGACGGGTGCCGGCGGCTGTTGCTGCCCTGGGTTTGCCGATGGCGGTTTGGGCGTGGTGTTGTTACGGGCACATGCAGTTAGGCTGAATACCACAGCCAGAGACAGGATGATTGAGACGATTCGCTTCATCGGGCACCTCCAGGGTGGTTGTTCGGAGTTCGTGAGTATACTTAAGTATACTCATCTGTTCTGCTAACCCTACGATACCATAAACTGTACGCTCCCGCAATCCATGTTTCCTGTCAGTTCCTGATAACGGTGGGACTGTTACCCCTATCATTACCCTCGGCAAGGCGCCTCACACTGTCCTAGCCAACGACGTATCAAGAGATGGACTAAGACGGTTACGGACGAACAGGGGGTCCCCCCCTTGTTCGCCTGTCTCTGTACATCGTCGACGAAACCCTGTCCATCCCCTCATACCCCATGGCAGAGACGCATGCTAAGACCAAAGGCTGTAAAGGGTGATGGGCCCTGGAACACACTTGGGAGAACGATACTTGCGCCGAGTGGAGGCTGAGGTCGGCCAGGAGATCAGAGCAGGGTTGAGAACACCTTTGAAAGGCTGCCGAAGGACTTGGAAGCTGATGTAAGCCACCCGGCCGTTGAGGTTCATCGCCAATATCCAGGCGTCCGACGAGACCAAGGATAGCTGGAGCGAGACTCTCCCCACGGTTAAGTATCGTCTGAAGTGGGCGTTCAACCCGTATCGCTAGTCAATGTACACGGTACAGACGAAGGCGGCGGCCACTCAGCCACCGCCTCCTGGTTTGCGATATCGGTGCAGTCAGTGTTGCGGTATCTTGCCCGTGCCCAGGGCTGGGGACATAACCTACCCGCCAGTGAGCGGCGTCACCACGACCACGTGCGAGCCATCAACGATGGTCACGCCCAGTGCGCCTGGGAGCCGATGGAGCTGCTCCCAACCATCGGGACCGATCACCAGAATGCTCTGATGCCTAAGATCGACCTCCAACTCGTCCTCGCGACCTGTGGCGATTAGGCTGATCATCTCCTCGATGGTGGTGTCGATAGGGGCGGGAAGCTCTCTGCCAGCGAGTCCGTACTTCAGTCTCAGTACGCCCTGAAACTCAACCTTAATCATTGGCTTTCACCCAATGGAACCCCATCGGCCATAAGCTCTCGGGCCTCACGCTCCAAGCCCAACTCACGGAGCTTTGACAAAGTCGGGATCCCTGTCTGCTGATCCCACCTGCGCGCGCCATAGTATTCATCCAGCATCGGCTCGAGCTCCACCACACTACCAGCTGACGGACCAGAGTCCGGCCCCAGCGGCTCTTTGAGAAACCTAGCCGGTAGTCGGTCATCCTGCCTTCTGAGCCCTTGGCGAACGAGAAAGAGACGCTCTAGGTTCACAACGCGCTCGCAAGCGCGCTGCACCATAGCTGCATCCCACTCTCCACCGTCACCAGCACGCAAAAGATCTGCTGCGCCAGCAAAGTCGAGAATTTCCATGTTCACGATGGTGTTCTTGCAGGCTTCTAGGCAGTCAGCCAAGGCCGACCATTCTTCATAATGCTTGACGACACGCCCCTTACCGCGGTAACGCAGACGATAGGCCGCGTCTGCTGTCCCGTAGAGCTGCTCGCCTCTCAGATCATCTTCGCTAAATTCGAAGGAAGGCTCGGAACGCAGGTGATCGCCGCCTCTGCTCGCAACGGCATTGCCCAAGGCATAGCCCTTCAGACCGCGCGGGTCGGCCTGGAAGAGCTCCAACCCCTTGACATGCATGGCGATCTCACGGGACGCGCCACCGATCTGCTCTGCCGCGCGGCGCACGCCATCGGCAAGAAGGTCACCTAGGCCCTCGCGGCGTGCTATCCGTTCGATCATGATCAGCGTGGCCTCAGCGTTGCCGAAGCGCAGCTCCAGACCGTCGCAATCGCCGCTGCTCAGGTAGCCCTTCTCAAAACACTCCATGGCAAAGGAGATGCACTCCGAGACGCTGATGACATCCATGCCGTAGCGGTTGCACAGATCCACGCCTTTCAGAGCGGTTGCCAGATCAGTCACCCCCACGCGCGAGCTAAAACCCGCGAGCCCCTCAAACTCGGGTCCTTCGCTCTTGAGCCCACGATGAGGGCCGTCGCTGACGGAAAAGAAGCGGCTGCAGGGGATGCTGCAAGCGGCACATCCCTTGTTCTTCTGCTTATAGGTCTCGG
The DNA here is from genome assembly GCA_964402415.1 of uncultured Clostridia bacterium. Lineage (GTDB taxonomy): Bacteria > Bacillota > JAAYKD01 > JAAYKD01 > CAYOCI01 > CAYOCI01. The sequence goes on along the minus strand of CAYOCI010000066.1, from coordinate 17,854 downwards.
CTAGGCGCTCACCGCTGACTTGATCAGCTGCGGCGAAGCGACCGTATTGATAGTGCTGGGTGGCAAGGTAGCCAGCCTGGTTCAGAGCGTGAACCAGCTTCGTAGTTCCCATCAGGGTACGTGCATCATACTCGGCATGGCTCACAACGCGCTGATCAATGGCGGCCGAGAGGCGCGAGAAGGTATCAGGGTCAGCGAGGCGTATGGCTCGTCGGCCACGGATGCAGACCGCCTTGAGCCCTTTGGCTGCCATCAAGGTGCCCATCCCTGTGCGAGCGGCCGCTCGCACCAAGTTGCAGAAGATCCCGGCAAACTTCACTCCTGCTTCAGCAGCAGGTCCTACACACGCCACCTCAAAGCCCGGGTGATCCTTCTGCAGCCGCTCATGGGCGGCCCAAACATCCAGGCCCCACAGGTGACGGGCATCGCGCAGCTGCACCTGGTCACCATCGATGAACAGGTAGAGCGGATCACTAGACACTTGTTCCACGACGATCTGGTCCAACCCAGCCGCTTTGACCCCAAGAGCAAAGTGTCCGCCAGCATTGCTGTCGCCAAGAATCTCGGTCTGCGGTGACTTGGCGGTCACATTGAAGCGCGCGGCTCCACTTATGGCGGTGCCAACTAGGGGGCCGACGCCGATAATCAGGGGGTTATCCGGTGAAAGCGGATCGGTTTCACTCCGCACTGCATCGTAGAGGCGCCGAACGTTGAAACCTCGGCCCCCCAGATATAGATACCGCCAGTCGGAGGGAAGTGCTTCGATATGGCTGGTACGGCAGGCGAGGTCAACCACTAGAACGCGGTTACTGTATAGGCCATTGATCTGCATATGATCACCTCCTCATGGCTTCTGTTGGCTTGTCCGTGACGGCGAGACTGAACCCGATCCCGCCAACCCATATCTGATTGCCTGGGAGGGACAAGCCTCAATGCAGCGGGGCTGACCACCACATAGATCACAGATCAGTGGTTTGCGGTTCTCATCATCCCAGTGAACTGCTCCAAATGGACAGGCTCGGCGGCAGAGCCCACAGCTCACGCACATGTCAGCCTGGAACACCATTGCCCCAGTCGTCGTATCCTTACTCAGAGCTTTCGTTGGGCAGGCAGAGACACAGCTGGCGTTGCCACACTGCCGACAGACGTGTGGTTGATCCACCCCCTCGGCCTCACGCTTCTCAATCTGGATTCTCGATAGCCAGCGTGCATAGGCCCCGTGGTGCTCGAAACTGCAGGCTAACTCGCAGCGACGACACCCGGCACAGCGCGTCTCATCAACCAGCATGCGTTTGGGCGGGTCCTGATTATCAGGCTCTTCCGCCGCCCCGTCAAGCACCTCAATGTGCCAGATCACCTGACCATTGGGGTCTGGGCAGCAGATTCGGTTGGTATGAGGAATCCAATCATTGCTCTCCGCGCTTCGGCGCTGTTTCGCCGGGAGCAGCGGCATCATGCTCTGTAGCGCCCACATGCAGATATACTGGCCGTCTGGGATTTGAATCCGCCCTCCACGTAGGAAGAAATGGTCGCCGGGGCGCATGGGCAGGTCACAGAACCCCCTGATCTCTTCAACAACAATGCGCAGGTCGTACATCAGCGGTCGCATCCTCTCGTTCTATCTCGGATCCACGGAAGCTCGGAATGGCGCAGATACACAGTCAGTGTCTTTCCTATTCACGGGTACAAAAAAGACGCTCATCCCGTATGGGACGAGCGTCTGCTCGCGGTACCACCCAAATTCGGACCTGCCAACTCTAGGTCAGCATGCCCCTCGAAAGCTGTTAACGAAGCCACCCGCAGCGCCTACTTGAAGAACAGGCTCTTTTAGTGCCCTTCTCCGTTCGGCTGCTGGCTCGAGGGTCCATTCACCATAGCGACAGATCGAACTCTCAGCCTAGGTTCGACTCTCTTGGCTGCTAGCGCTAAGGCTACTAATCCCCGTCATCGCTTTAGTCAAGTATAGGAAGTGGCACCCCGGGCTGTCAAGCAAAAACCTTTGGTCAGGCATCTCAGGCATGGTGTGCAGGCTGCCTCAACCGATCGTCTCCAGCAGCCTAACCAGGAGCGCCGTTCGTTTCGGCAGTTCATCAACCACCAAATACTCATCCACCGAGTGGGCGCCATTACCTACCGCCCCTAAGCCGTCAAGGGTAGGAATCCCCAGAGCGGCGGTGAAGTTGCCATCGCTGCCCCCGCCGGTGCTGGCCTCAGAAAGATCGAAGCCCAGCTCAGCGGCGAGAGTTCTGGCATGGGTGAAGAGGGCTGCGATCTGCGGGCTGCGCTCCATGGGTGGTCGGTTCAGGCCGCCGGTGATCTTAACCTGTGCCTTGGTGAAAGGAGTACAGTCAAGAATCGCCTTAACCACACGGTCCGCCTCAGCCATGGTCATCACGCGCAGGTCAATCTCGGCGTAAGCCTCGGCCGCCACGACGTTCGGCCTTGTGCCCGCTCTCACCACACCCACGTTGACTGTCGTTCCGGTCGTTGGATTGCTGAGCGCGTGCAGACGCTGAATCTGTAGCGCCATCTCCTGGATGGCGCTGATCCCGGCCTCAGGGTTGGAGCCAGCGTGGCTGGCCTTGCCGGTCACCCACATCTCGAAACGCCCCACCCCTTTGCGAGCGGTCTTCAGTGCTCCGGGCGGAACCGATGGTTCCAGAACAAAGACCGCTTGACTATTCCTTGCCTCAGCTTCGATGATCGGGCGAGAGGTGGGGCTACCAACCTCTTCCTCACTGTTGAGCAGTACGACCACTCGGCGCTTGGGCATCTTGCCCAAGGCCTGCATGGCCTTCATTGCCCAGAGAGTCTGGGCAATCCCGGCCTTCATATCATAGACACCAGGACCATAGGCTTTGCCATTTTCGACCCTAAACGGACGGTTGGCTATCTCGCCAAGACCAAAGACAGTATCCATATGGCAGAGGATCAGCACCTGCTGGTCGCCCTCCCCCCATTCGACTCGAACATGGTCGCCATACTCGGACTGGGGTAAGGTCTCCACCTTGGCCCCTACGGATCGAAACTTCTCGGCCGCCAGACGGCTGACATGGTCAACAGCTGCCTTCTCTGTGCTGGGTGATTCGGTCTGCACCAGGTCGCCTAAGTCACTGAGTATACCGTTCAGATTCGCGTATAGAAATGCTAACAGTTCGCTGCTCATCTCCTGCCTCCTATCACGGCTAGAGTATGTCCGACAGTCCCGCTGCCGTTCTACTACTGTGTCTTCGCGATCAGCGCTGTGAGTCCTCGTGAGCGCACCGAATATCAGAGTATGGTTAGGATCTCCGGACCATGACTGGTGATGGCGATGGTATGCTCGTACTGAGCCGATAGAGAATGATCCGCCGTTCTTGCGGTCCAACCATTGCCGTCCAAGGTACACTGCCAGGTGCCGGCGTTGACCATCGGCTCGATGGTAAAGACCATGCCTTCGCGTATCCGCGTTCCTCTGTCCGCTAAGCCAAAGTGCGGGATCCACAGCTCCTCATGCATGACCTGCCCGATCCCGTGACCGGTGAAATCCCTAACCACGGAGAACCCCTGTCCTTCCGCATAGCGCTGAATGGCGTGGCCGATATCACCGATGCGGTTGCCTACCTGCGCTTGTTCGATCCCGATATACAGCGACCGCAGTGTGGCAGCCATCAGTCGTTCTGCCTCGATCGAGATCCGTCCCACCGGGTAGCTCCAAGCAGAGTCAGCTAACCAGCCATTGAGATCGACGACGAAATCGATGCAGACGATATCGCCTTCCTGGAGTGGCTCACGGCGGGGAAAGCCATGGCAGATCTCATCGTTCACAGAAGCGCAGGTGGCGAATTGATAACCACGGTAGTTGATCTGGGCGGGAATACCGCCATGTTGTCGAATGAAGCGGTCGACGAACTGGTTAACCGCCGCCGTGGTGACACCAGGTTTTATCATGGCTGCGATCTCCTGATGGCAGGCCGCAACAATCTTGCCGGCATCGCGCATACGGGCGATCTCCGCAGCGGACTTCAAGATCAGCATTGCTTCATCACACCCATCTGACAAAGTAGCAGCGGCCCTGCTCCGCATGAAGACCGATGACGTTACCTCTTCATGGTAAGTTGCCGCACGTACCAATTAATATGCTATAATGGCAAAGTTCGTCCATCTTAGCCACCAACATAAAAGGAAGGTACTACATGCTCAATATATCAAATGTAAGCCTAATCTTCGGCGGACGCAAGCTCTTTGCCGATGTCAATATCAAGCTCTCCCCAGGCAACTGCTATGGGGTGATCGGCGCCAACGGCGCTGGCAAGAGTACTTTCTTGCGCATCCTCTCGGGCGAGCTCGAGCCCACCACCGGCGAGGTCAGCGTCGGTCCCGGGGTGCGCCTGTCCGTGCTCAAGCAGGATCACTATCAGTATGACGACAAACAAGTCTTGGAAACAGTGATCATGGGCAACCCGCGCATCCACGAGATCATCACAGCCAAGGATGAACTGTACGCCAAGCCCCAGATGACCGACGAGGAAGGGATGCTGGCCGCCGACCTCGAAGCGGAGTTTGCCGACCTGGGCGGCTGGGAGGCGGATGCCGATGCCTCGTCCATGCTCCAGGGCTTAGGGATCGCGACCGATCTTCATGAGAGAAAGATGGCGGAGCTACAGGGCTCGGAAAAGGTCAAGGTGCTCTTGGCGCAAGCTCTCTTCGGCCACCCCGGCATCCTGCTCCTTGACGAACCGACCAACAACCTGGACCTGCGCTCAATCCGTTGGCTGGAAGAGTTCTTAGCTGCGTTCGAAGGCACGGTAATTGTCGTCTCCCACGACCGCCACTTCCTAAATAAGGTCTGCACTCACATGCTTGATGTTGATCTCGGCAAGATCAAACTCTACGTGGGCAACTACGACTTCTGGTACGAATCCAGTCAGCTGGCGGTGCAGATGCTGAAGGACGACAACCGTAAGAAGGAAGAGAAAGCTAAGCAGCTGCAGGAGTTCATCGCCCGTTTCAGCGCCAATGCCTCGAAGTCCAAGCAAGCGACCTCGCGCAAGAAGCTCTTGGAGAAGATCACCATTGAGGATATTCAGCCATCCAACCGCCGCTACCCCTACATCGGCTTTAAGCCAGAGCGCGAGGTCGGCAATGATATCCTCATGGTCGAAGGGCTGAGCAAGACCATTGATGGTGAGAAGATATTGGACAATATCAGCTTGACGGTCGCCAAAGGCGACAAGATCGCCCTGATCAGCAGCAATGAGATCGCCAATACCACCCTACTGAAGATCCTCTCTGGTGAGATGGCTGCTGACAGCGGCAGCTTCAAGTGGGGGATCACCATCACCCGGGCCTACTTTCCCAAGGACAACTCACAGTTCTTCGACGGTCACGACCTCACCTTGGTCGACTGGCTGCGTCAGTTCTCCGATGATAAGGCCGAGAGCTATATCCGTGGCTTCCTAGGCAAGATGCTCTTCTCTGGTGAAGAGGCGCTGAAAGAAGTACAGGTCCTCTCGGGAGGCGAGCGCGTCCGCTGCATGCTGGCCAAGATGATGCTCGCCAATGCCAACGTGCTGCTCTTCGATCAGCCGACCAACCACCTCGACCTCGAATCAATCACCGCCCTGAACAATGGGCTGCAGGAGTACAAGAGCAACATCCTCTTCACCTCCCATGACCACCAGTTCATCCAGACCATCGCCAACCGGATCATCAACATTACACCGACCGGTTTGGTCGATCTGCGCATGAGCTACGACGAATACCTGGAAACCATCGCGGGCTAGGCATAGACGAACAAACAACTGAAGATCGGGGTCAGACCCCGATCTTCAGTTGTTTGCGGGCTCTATGGTTTGGGTCTAGCTTTCTTGCGCACGTAGGATGGTAGACTGGGGTTATAGCCCAGGCGCTCGTAGAAGGCCTCTTTCCCCGGCTGGGCGCCAAAGAAGAGTGAGGTGGGCGCCAACTCCCACGCCCGTTTCATCAGTTCACTGCCGATCCCCTGACCCTGATAGCCGGGATCAACCAGGATCTCAGGGATGGTGCCAAAGAAATAGCCATCAGTCAGGATGCGTACCGATCCTACCAATCGATCACCATCCCAGGCGGTGACGTTGAGTGTCCGCCTCAGAGCCGCCTGGACCAGCGCAGGATAGTAATCGCCGGGCCAGACTCGTTGTACCAGCGTCAAGAAAACCCCGGAGTCAAGATGCTCATCATTGGTGACGCAAGCAATTTTGGACATGCTTGCTCATCCTCTCCATCTCGCTGACCCTATATTGTTGGGTTGCAGGTGTTTCTCCTTCCATAGCTGGATGACTTCCACGGAAACAACAACTGAACAAACGGGGTCTGACCCCGTTTGTTCAGTTGTTTGCCTTATTTTGCTTGTCAGTACACAGTTTTCGCAATCCTGCAGGGAATCTGCTCGCGGAAGGGGAAGTATCGAGCATCAGTCCGCCCAAATATGAGTGCGAAAGAAGGCAAGAAGTATGGCTAAGCTCGATACCGCTACTCCCCGCACGGCGTATTATCAGCAGCTTGAGAAGCGCTGCCTGGACCTGATCGGTCGCATCGATGGGGTCGTGGGCCTAGGGTTCCGTGATCTGACCTCGGGGACAGAGTTCTTCCATCTGCCCGAAGCCACCTTCACAACCGCCAGCTCGATCAAGATCCCCGTCCTCATGGCACTGTTCAAAGCTGAGAGCGAAGGCAGGGTCTCGCTCACCGACCGGGTCACCTATGATCATACGAAGCATGTGGCTGGCAGCGGTGTGCTGCAGTGCCTGGCCGACCCAGTGGAGATGAGCATCCGCGACCTGGCGCGGTTGATGATCCACCTCAGCGACAATGCTGCCACCAACATGTGCATCGACCTGGTCGGCTTCGACTATGTCAATGCCATGCTCAATGAGTGGGGTCTGCACGGCACGCTGCTGCAACGCAAGATGATTGACAGCGAGGCGGCACTCAGCGGTCGTGAGAATGTCAGCACCCCACGTGATTTCCTTGAGATGATGACCCTGCTCCATCACAACAGCTATATTAGTAAGGCTGTCTGCCAACAGATCATCGGCATCCTCGCAGAACACCCCAAAGGTCTGTTCTGCGAATGCGCATCAGAACTGCCTACAGGATCGACCGTAGCCAACAAGCCCGGCGGATTGGACGGAGTGGCTACCGATGTCGGCCTGATCCAGATCCCCAACCGTCCCTTCGCCTTCGTAGTCATGGGCAACTATCTGCACGATGTCCATGACCCGGCCCTCACTGAGTTGGTCAAGACAGTCTACCGCTATCAGGGCCTGCTGGCCAACTCGACCGAGTTTGGGCGGCGGTTACCGCTGGAGATGTTCGTGCGCTAGTGCTCGAGCCTCTCGGCCCTAGCCCCCAGCCCCTCGTGGGGTAGTGGGAGCTATGGCTGCAATCTGGAGAGCGCCATTGCCAGCGGGCTCCTGACTCTTAATTCTTAACTCATAATTCTCAACTCTCCCCCAAAGGAGGTTACCTATGTCCAATCACTACGACCTCGTTATCCGCAGCGCCCGGATCGTCGACGGTACCGGCTGCCCTTGGTTTCGTGGCGACCTGGCGGTACATCAGGGCAAGATCGTGGCCATGGGTCAGCTCTCTGAGCTGACCGCAACCACCGTGATCGACGCCCAGGATAAGGTCCTCGCCCCGGGCTTTATCGATATCCACACCCACGCCGACAGCGACGCCTGTGAGTTGTCGCTGATGGAGAACTATCTCCGTCAGGGGGTCACCACCCTGATGGGGGGCAATTGTGGCGGTTCGGAATATCCCATCGCCGAGCATCTCACCAAGATGGATGAGCTGCCCAAGACGATCAACTACGGTCTCTTTGTCGGCCATGGTACCTTGCGGCAGCAGGCCATGGGTATGGCCATGCGCCCACCAACCAACGCCGAACTGGCACAGATGAAGATGCTCGCCGCCCGCGCCATGGATGAAGGCGCCTTCGGCATCTCGGTCGGCCTCTACTACGCTCCCGGCAGCTTTGCCCAGCTGGACGAGATCGTGGAGGTGAGCCGCGAGATCGCCAAGCGCGGTGGTCTCTTCACCATTCATCTGCGCGATGAGAGCGACTACAATATCGGCTTGGTGGAATCAGTCAAGGAAGCGATCGCCGTGGCCGAACAGACCGGCATCTCGGTGCAGATCTCCCATCTGAAGTGTCTGGGCAAACCGGTCTGGGGCAAGGCCAGCGAGATCCTCGGCTTAATCGAGCGAGCACGTGAGCGCGGCCTTGATGTCCAGTTTGACCAGTACCCCTATCTCGCCTCAGGGACCGCCATCACCGGCGCCATTATCCCCCGTTGGGCGCAGGACGGGGGCGGAGAGGCTTTGACAGCCCGACTGCAGAATCCCGAGACCCGGGCGGCCATCCGCACTGAGATGTTGGCCAATATCGAGCGCCGCGGCGGACCGGATACACTGGTCGTCTCCCGCCACAAGCCCGACGCTTCAGTAGAAGGCAAAAGCCTGCTCCAGATCGGCACGGAGCGCTGTATGGAGCCGGTGGACGCCGCCATCGAGCTACAGATCGCTGGTGGGGCTGGCATGGTCTCCTTCAATATGCGTGATGAAGACCTGGAGACCATCATGCGCCACCCCTTGGGCATGGTTGTCTCTGACGGTAGCCTAGTCGGCTTCGGCCGCGGGGTCCCCCATCCCCGCTACTACGGCACCTTCCCGCGCGTGTTGGCCCGCTACGTCCGCGAGAGAAAGGTGATCACCCTGGAAGAGGCGGTGCGGAGGATGACTTCGGCCCCCGCACGCCGTGTCGGTCTCTGGGACCGCGGTATTATCACGCCAGGAATGGTCGCCGACTTAGTGCTCTTTGATCCTGCGACGGTCAGCGATGGCTCCACCTTTGATCACCCGCACTGTTACAACGAGGGAATTAGTCTAGTGGTGGTGGCAGGACAGATCGCACTGCAGGATGGAAAGCTAAGCGAGGCGCGGGCAGGAAGAGTGCTGCGCAAGAACGGATAACGAGTATACGAGAAGCGAGCTGCCGCGACGGTAGCTCGCTTCTCGTTTCAGTCGTCCCCTGACGGCCAACCCAGTCTGCGCTCTGATCGAACTCTCAGCCGGTACTGGCGACATTGAGGCAAGCGTAATCACCAATTAATGTATATAGCGGGAAAATATTCTTTATTTAGGGAAGGAGTCCAGATGCAAGTGTGTAAATTCACAAAATGGTAGTGGTACGGATGATTGGTCTTGAAAGGAGGCACGAGCCGTCTAATCTGGACATAGGCAACCCCCAAGACCTGGTTAAGCCCACATCTATCGGAGGTGAATTCTAACGTGTTTGAACAGGGTAGAGTTTTCACGTTCATCTCTCTGATCATCATCATGGGTATTATACTACTTGAGATTGTCCGCACCCGCGGCGGGGCGAAGGTCACCATTCGCACCATCGCCGGTGTGGCCGCCATCGAAGAGGCCATCGGCCGCGCAACCGAGATGGGCCGTCCCATCCACTACTGCCCCGGCGCTGGCGATCTCTACGGTGGTTCATCACCTCAGACCTTGGCTGGTCTGCAGATCCTCAGTTACGTCACCAGAACCGCGGCGCGCTACAGCACTCGCCTGATCGTTACCACCAGTATGCCAGACACCTATGTCGCTGCGGATGAGGTCGTCAAACAGGGCTATATCGAGTCTAACCGTCCCGATGGTTATGTAGCCGATGACGTACGCTTCATCTCTACCGACCAATGGGCCTTTGCTGCCGGAGCCATCGGTATCATCAACCGCGATGGCGTAGCCACCAACATGCTGCTCGGCCAATTTGCCGCTGAATCGCTGCTCTTGGCTGAGGCCGGCAACAAAGCTGGCGCGATCCAGATCGCCGGTACGACCAACATGTATCAGATCCCCTACTTCGTTGCGGCCTGTGACTACACGGTCATTGGTGAGGAGCTGTTCGCCGCCGGCGCTCAGTTCAGCCAGAACCCGACGGAACTCGGCAGCCTGGTCGGCGAAGACTGGGCGAAGATCGCCGCGGTCGCCTTGATGGTGCTCGGTGTGCTGACCTCGACCTTTGGCAGTTCCATCATCGTGGACCTCATTAAGCGCTAAGGGGGGAACAGCATGAAAAAGGAGCTTCCCGTTTATATCGTCTTTGTCATCTCGATGCTAATGATCGTGTCGCACTTCCTCACTGTCCCTGGGCTGAAGAGCGCTGCCACCCAGGTAAATAGCTGGGTCGTCATCATCGCTAACTTCGCCCTCGGTCTTGGCGCGGTCAGCCTCGTCCAGGTGCACTCGAAGAAGATCAGCAACAAGTCCAAGGACTGGAACTACAGCGTTATCCTACTCATCGCGCTGGCAATCACCGTCTTCATCGGTATCTTCCAAGGACAGAGCTCATCTAGCTACAAGTTCCTCTTCCAATATGTCTTCACTGACTGGGGCACGGCCATGTACGCTCTGCTGGCTTTCTTCCTGGCATCGGCGTCCTATCGTGCTTTCCGTGCCCGCAATGTTGAGGCGACTATTCTCCTTGCTGGCGCAATCATCATGATGCTGGGCAACGTGCCGATCGGTGCCCGTATTTGGAGCGGATGGCCTAGTCTCGCGAAGTGGGTTCAGAACGTGCCCAATACCGCTGGACAGCGCGCGATCATGATCTCCGCCGCCGTTGGCTTTATCGGCATCTCCTTGCGTGTCATGCTGGGCATGGAGCGCAAGCACTTCGGCGGTCAGTAAAGGGGGGCTGATGATGAATTTCTTCAAAAAGCTCGATAACCTCGACTCGCGAATCATCTATATTTTCTTGGCCTTGGTCATCATTGTCCCGCTGATGTCGCCGCTCAAGCTGCCGCTAACCGTCAGCGACGAGACCAAGACCTTCCATGGTGTCATCGACAAGCTCAAAGAAGGATCGAAGATCCTGATCTCCCTGGACTATGAGGCGGGTTCGGTGGATGAGCTCGACCCGCAGGTGATGGCGATCCTTCGCCACGCTCTGGCCAAGAACCTCAAGATCGTCGGCATGTCCACGGTACCTGAGGGTTCCATGTTTGTCGCTTCCACGCTCGACCGGACTTACAAGGCCGCAGGCAAGAAATATGGTGAGGACTACGTCAACCTCGGATTCTTGGCCGGCAGCGAAGCGGGTCTGACCGCCTTCGCCAAAGACCCAGCAGGCACCCTGAAGTCCGACTTTGCTGGCGCGAGCACCACCTCTCTACCGATCATGGGCGGCATCAAGTCCGTGAAGGACTTCGCACTGACCATCACCGTCAACAATGGTCCCAATATCGGTTGCGGGCCGATCGTCTGGGTGCGTCAGGTGGCCACCCCTTATCAGGAACCGACCATCCTAGCAGTTGCCGCCGTCATGGCTCCTGCCAGTATGCCTTACGTCCAGGCCAAACAGCTCCAAGGGATGATCTCCGGGATCAAGGGCGCTGCGGAATATGAGCTAATGATCGAAAAGCCCGGCATGGGGGTCTCGATCATGGATGCCCAGTCCATGGCGCATCTGGCGATCGTCGCGTTCATTGTTCTGGGCAACATCGGCCTATGGGTCATGAAGCGTAACCCAGCCAGCAAGTAGAGGAGGGAGAAGCATGACAACACTCGGTATCTGGATCGCGGCCATCGGTATGTTGGCCATCTTCAGCCTTCTGGTCAAAGAGAATCCTGTCTACCGCGTCGCGGAGCATATCTTCCTCGGTGTCGCCACAGGCAACGCTCTGGTAGTGGGCTTCAACACCCTAAAAGGCAGCGCCTTTAAGCCGTTGGCTGAGGGCAAGACCCTTTTGATCATCCCGGTCATCCTCGGCGTCCTGCTCTATACTCGATACTTCAAGGATATCGCGTGGGTCTCTCGTATCCCCATGGCGGTCCTGATCGGCGTCGGCACTGGCGCTGCTGTCCGTACCACCATTTGGGATAACCTGCTCAAGCAGATCTCCGCCACCGCCCTGCCTCTGAACAGCTTTGACAATATCGTCATGGTTGTCGGCGTCATCTGCGGACTAAGCTACTTCTTCTTCACCAAGGAGATGAAGGGTGGACTATCAACTGTGCCACGGATCGGTCGCTGGGTGATGATGGTCGCCTTCGGCGCCTCCTTCGGCAACGCCGCCATGGGCCGTCTGACCATCCTCATCGGTCGTATCAGCTACCTCATGCGCGACTGGTTGCACGTCATTCAGTAACCGGAGGTTACTGAATGACGAGTCCCTAGTCCCGAGTCCCTGGTGGGCTGCGGAGTGAGGCCAGAGAGTTTGTGTTTCAAACAGACAGCCGCAGGTTTGCACCTGCGGCTGCCTTTCTGCTTGTCTGTGGTTGTCTCAGTACGGTCTAGTGACATTGGAGTGGTGCTGCTTGCCGCGCTTGGATTCCCTGTTGCTTATACTAGGGACTAGGGACCAGGGACTAGGGACTCGCTTGCCCTGCCACCCTCACCACGACTTCCTGCAACACCTTCAACCCAAACCCCAGACTCGCCAGCGAGACGCGTTCGTCGACGCCATGCGCTGCCACATGCTCACCGGGCAACATCGGGTCAAAACCATAGACCACCACACCCCGCGGGCGTAGGTAGCGAGCGTCGGTGGTTGCGGGTAGTAAGAATGGAATCGTCTTCGCTCCTGGGAGCGCTTCCTTTACCACTTGGTCGATGATCTCGGCCAGCGGCGTGTCAGGGTTAGACTCTGTCGCTGGGAGATAGCCACCTACTGATACCTCGATCCCGGCGGGCAGGATGGCCTGCAGTTCACGCAACAGGTCTTCGCCGGTCTGGCCAGGCAGAAGACGACCGTCGAGCTCGGCCGCTGCCTGGCTGGGGATGACGTTGATCTTCTGGCCGGCATGGACCATGGTCGGTGTGGCGGTATTGGCGATCATGGCCATGAGTGCCGCCTTGGCAAACGGCTCGGAGACGGCCTGCTCCACAAAGGTGGGGACATGCCCAAAGGGGAGCTTGGTTCCAGATGGCAATCCAATCTTAGGTCCTAGATCCGCGATTAGCCGATCCAGAAAGGTGTGCACTGTCCTGGTCTCGTGCACGGGCAGCCGTGTCTGGCCGACCTTGGTGATCGCCTCAGCTAGATGCACCACTGGGTTCTGGGGAGATGGAATGGAGGCGTGCCCAGCGACGCCGCGAGCCAGCAGTCGAACCGGGGCACTGGTCTTCTCCCCAGCCTGAAGCATGAAGTAAGTCTGACCCCCCAGAGAGATGGCATTGCCTCCCCCTTCATTGAGGGCCAGCTCTGCATCGACCAGTTCTGGGCGGTTCTCCACCAGCCAACCGAGCCCAACGCGCCCGCCCGTTTCTTCATCAGCAGTAGCCGCCAGGACGATGTCCCGCTTGAGAGCGACGCCCTCGGCCTGCAGACGAAGCATGATCGTCAGCCAGGTTGCCACCAGCTTCTTCATATCAACTGCTCCCCGCCCCCAGATACAGCCATCGCGCTCTTCAGCGGCGAAGGGGTCATGAGTCCAGTCCTTGGCGTCGGCGGGAACCACGTCCAAATGACCCATGAGCAGTAGCGGGCGGAGAGTACCATTGCCGCGCAGTCTAGCCACCACGCTGCCTCGTCCTGGAAGGGGCTCAACCAACTCGTGCTCGATCCCAGCCTCGGAACAGACCGACGCGATGTAGCGGGCTGCCTCAGTCTCGCCACCCGGTGGGTTGGTGGTGTTGATCCTGATCAGTGCCTGGAGATGCTGCTTCAGAACATGATTCCAGTCCATACGGTCACCTCATTCCTAGAATGGCTCTCATCCACCGTTTCGTCGTGTGCCGAGCGAGTCCTTCCCCAACCTACGCACTTGGCATCCTGCGGGAAGTTAGGGAAGGAATCTAGATAACCTGGGAGAATAAATCAGGGTAACCAATAGAAGGAGGCGTCCACATGGCAAGAATGGAGTTCACGGTCAACGAAAACGCTACCTTGGTCAAGGCCGAGGGCAAGATCTCTCAGCTGATCGCCAAAGAGACCTTTGGTCCTGGAGAGTTGTTTATGGCTAGTATCGGTGGCTGAATGGCCGCTGGCGTGGCTGGGTACAGCCGCAAGAACAATATCACTGGTACTGGCACCCGGATTGAGCTTGATGTGGAGACCAACCCGGAGACCAAGTTGATGACCAAGATGGACTACAGGGTTTTCTTCCCTGCGGATTTTCCCGCTGAGCACAAGGCCCCACTGCTGGCACACATGTCCGACTGCTACGTCAAACGCCATCTGTATACTCCTCCCAAGGTTACCGTCACCGAAGCTGAGTAGACAGCCCGAAGGCATCAGGAGAATCAATGCCCCCGAGGCAGCACGCCGTGCGCCCTCGGGGGTGTTCTAGTTTGGCGTTTGAGTTTGCCTTGCGGCAACCTGTAGGCGTATGCAATACGCCCCTACGAGTAACTCATCGGTGAAACTGGCGCAGCATGCAACCCATGATGTAGAAGCGCACTGTCTCACCGACAGCTTTTTCGGAGAAAATGCGAAAGGCATACGCCCACGCGAGCGCAAACGCACAGGTGATTGAGCACGAAAGCTCCTGCGCCAGTCTCTCTGGTGTCCGGTGTCTGCACTCTAGTGTCTTGGGTCTTCATTACGGCGCCGGATGCAGTGGCTCTTCACCCTGTAGCACCCGCCAGACATCCTCAGCCACCATCTGGCAGACCGCCTCTTGTGCTTCGCCCGTTAGGCCGGCCAGGTGTGGCGTGAGAATGACGCTATCTAGCTCCGTCAATGGGTCACCTGCTGGAGGCGGTTCATGGCTACGCACGTCCAGCGCCGCTCCCGCGATCCTTCCGGCAACGAGGGCTTCGTAGAGAGCCGCTTCATCAACGACCCCACCCCGAGCGGTATTGAGTAGGTAGGCGCTGGACTTCATTAGGCACAACTCATCCCGTCCGATCATCGCCTTGGTCTTGGCGGTCAGAGGCACGTTGACCGAGACGAAGTCTGACTCGCGCAGTAGGTGGTCGAGGGTGACCATCCTGTAACCAGTTCTAGGAGTGCGCGTGTGAGCAATCACCTCGCATCCCATGGCTGCGCATAGTTCCGCTAACCGCCGGCCGACCGCCCCTAGGCCGATGATACCAACGGTCTTACCTCGTAACTCGCTCCCAGTGCAGCGTTCACGCTCCCACTTTCCCATGCGCACTGACTGGTTGGCGAGGAGCAGGCGCTTAGCGTGGGCCAGCATCACCGCCAGGGAATATTCGGCCACCGCATTGGCGTTAGCTCCTGGTGCATAAGTCGCGCGGATACCACGGGCGTGGAGAGTGTCTAGATCGAGGTTATCCAAACCCACGCCCAAGCGCCCCACTACCAGGAGTTGTGTAGCCATGGAGATCAGCCACTCGGTAACTTCGGTGCGGTTGCGCACGATCAGCCCTTTGGTCAACGGTAGCAGCTCGGCCAAGCGGTCAGGCTGACGATACAGATCGGGGTCATAGACGACATCGGACCATTTCTCCAGCCACTGAACAGCCTTAGGTTCCATGAATTCGGTAATCAGGATCATATGGCACGCCCCCCTGCTTCTCTTCCTGCATACTATGTCAGGGGACGGGACCTCGGTGCACGTAAACGACTGAAGATCGGGCTCTGATCCCGATCTTCAGTCGTTTGCACTGAGAGCAGTATGTTGATCGGATGTGCGACGAAAGATCTCTTCCGCTTCTTGCTCCGTAGAGAGGGAGAGGATCTTCACAGGGCAGCTGTAGACACAGGTATTGCAACGAACGCAATCTGGGTGGTCAAACTGATTGCCCAGGGAGAAGTCGAGATACGGCTTCAACTGCATCGGACAGACACGCGCACACTTGCCGCAGGAGAGGCACTTCTCCTTGTCAGAAATGGTGATCATCTGATCGGTTGCCTTGGCGACGCCGAGCAACTTACCCAGACTGTAGGACAGTTTCTGCATCAAACCCATGGGGCAGAAATGACACCAGGTTCGCGGCGCCACAAAGATGCTAAGCAGCCCGCCAACGATGGTAACCATCAGGTAGCTGGTAACGAAAACAAAGCCGATCTTGTCGATAAACTCCATCGTTCCGAACGCTGTGAACGCTCGGAGTAGCTTCCGAATCAGACTAAACGCGAACCAGCATAGGAAGAGTAAGCCAGTCACCTTGGAGCGAAAAAAAGCGGGGATAGTCTGATTGCGACTTCCGGGCAAGAAGACTACGTCAAACAGACTGCCGTGGGCACATATGTTTCCGCACCAATACCGTCCCTTGAAGAACGATACGATCAGCAGCCCAAGGATAACAGGGATCACCAGCAGTCCGAGTCTCGGCTCCCAGAGCCCACCGAAGGCTACGGTGAGCGTAAAGATCCATGCATAGCGGCGGAGTGACGTGAAGGCTCGATTGGCCTTGATGTTGAAGTTCCTCTTCATGTATTCCTCCCATCATATCTGCCCGCCCTCTATATATATATATAGGGGGTATGGGTATTTCTTGGTCATTATATCTCGGTTTTGCGATACGGTGCAAGTCTTTTCTTCAATCCCTTCTGTACAGTTTTAGAGTGCCCAGAGCCAGGCTCAGGGCACTCTAACTAGCCTGCGGCTGGGGCTGCGACTACTTCTGCTCGTCAGCCAACTCCAGAATGCGCGCTAGCACCTGCTCGCGGCGCTTGCTGATGCCATCAAAGTCCATGTGTGGGACGTAGAAGGTCTCGAGGTAGTCGTGGTTTCTCTTCGCCCGAGCGATGAAGCTCACCGCACGATCAAGGGCTGCCCAGTAGAGTTCGCGGGCCCTCTCCATGTCGGGTTTGAACCGTTCCAACGCCAGCTCACGAACAAATGCCTTGGTGTCGATGACAGTATCACCAGCAGCCGCTTCAAAGACGTGTGGTGCGATGCTGGTCACCACAGCGACTCCTAGCTCAGGAATAAGGAGGTGTTCCATATGCTCGTGGGTCAAGGCGCAGTGATAGGCCTCCACATAATAGCCGCGGCTGACTGCCTCATCAAAGATCTTCTTGACTAGAGTGGATTTGCCGGTCCCCATGTCACCTTTGATGACAAAGCGGCGGGTGGCCTTGTCGACCACGGTGTCGAGGAAGTTAACCGGGCCCTGGGGAGAAATCGCTGAACCAAAGAGATGGCGCTGAGGCTGGGTTCCGCCGCGCACCGCGTCACCAAAGATATCGGCGATCATCTTGCGGGCAGCCATGTTGAGCCCAGCATAGTCCAAAGAGGCGCTGTCGCCATAGTAGCTCTCGATCTCGTCGGAATAGAGTTTAACAGCGGCGATGTTCACATAGGCACAGCGGAAGAGACGAGCGTTCTCGATGAAGGTTGCCACTACCTGAGCCTGGTTGGCGCGAATGCCAGCCTCGTTCCAGAAGTCGCCGAGATGAACGATCTCATCAACGGCACCAGGGTGTTTGGGATCAACCATGTGCGGCGCAGTCCCATCTAGCAGAGCGATTCCTAACGATGGGACATAGACTCCGTCCAGTGAGCCGTTGTCAGAAGAGCAGTGATGATACTCGACGTCATAACCGCGCTCCACAAGCTCGGTCCCGATCTTCCGCATGAAGGTTGACTTGCCAACGCCAGGTCCGCCCTTCATAACGAAGATCTTGCTGCGCTTGGGGAAGGCAAGATAGTCATAGTACGAGAAGAAGCCGGTTGATGTGTTTCCGCCCGGGAAGACGTGCTTGATATGACCTTTTGTCATTGTTTCTCCCTCCACTGTCATTCTGTTTTCCTAACCTGCTACACGTTATGACCGTGGCACAGGGTTTGACACATCGGGCGAGAGAAACGCCAAGATCCTGTCAGTGAAGCTGACAAACGGGACGGGAGTCCACCTGGACGGGAGAGCCCAAAAGAACACAAGTTCACACGTGGAAATGAC
>CAYOCI010000065.1:0-23111 GCA_964402415.1 uncultured Clostridia bacterium | reverse complement strand
CGGTGGGCATGTTATCACCAAACATCATCGAGACCGGGTCACCCGGTGTCAGATGTAAAAGCATGAACGTGACGAACGAGATCCCTAGGAGGACTGGCAGCAGCGATAACAAGCGGCGAACAGTATACTTTAACACGGCCTCACCCCACGATCTTGTTGAGAGCGAAATGATGCGGCAGAGCCGCAAACACCAATGAAGCAGATCGCCGCTTCACGTGCGACTGCGAGACGCGGCAGAGCCGCAAATACCAATGAAAAACTGCGGCAGAGCCGCTAGATCTGAGGAGGCAGATCGCCGCATTCGCGTGCGACTGCGATTTGGGAGATGACGAAGATTATTCCAGCTTTATCCCCACAACAGGAGAAGACAGAGCTACCTCTGTCTTCTCGGGGGGATCTAGCAACCAAAGACTATTCGACTTTGGCAGTGGGCAAAGAACGCAGGATGGTCACAGGGAACGCGGAGACTTCGAGGCCCTTGATATTGGACTTCCAAGCATTGATGACGGTGCTGGTGTAGAGCGGAACGAAGGCGCAGTCTTCGTCGATCATGATCTTGTAAGCTTCATGGTAGACCTTGAGGCGGTCTTCCTTGGTCTTGGCAGTACGGCCCTGCTCATACAGCTCGTCGATACGCTTGTTGACATAGCCGATACGGTTGGCACCAGCCGGAGCGAGCTGGGTGGAGTGGAAGATGGTGTACTGATCGGGATCGGTCTGGCCGGACCAGCCGTGGAGGAACATCACCATGTTGCCCTTCTTGGTGTCTTCCAGGAAGGTAGCGGACTCGAGCAACTGAACCTTTACTTCGATGCCGATGGCCTTGAGCTGTTCCTTGACGATCTGAGCGTTGTCGGTGCGACCCTGGCTGGTCTTGAGCTCGATGGTCAGGCCACCGTTGGGATAGCCAGCTTCAGCGAGCAGCTTCTTAGCGGTGTCAAGGTTCTTATCGTAGTGGTTGACCTTGTCGGTGTAGGCCCAGTTGTTGGGCGGCAGGCTGGTGTAGGTGCGGTGACCGAGGGAGTTCTTGGCGATGGCATCTTTGTCCAAAGCGTACGCGATCGCCTGGCGGAGCTTGACGTTGTCCTTGAAGGGGGCAACTTTGAGGTTGAAGCCAACGTATTCGTAGTCGGTGCTGACGCCTTTACCGACGGTGAGAGTCTTATTACCTTCGAGGCGGGGGAGGTCAGCGGGGAGAATGCCATCGAGGACCATGTCGATCTGGCCGCTCTCGAGGCTGGTGAGGCGAGTGGTGTTCTCGGGGATGATCTTGACCTCAACGGTCTTCATGTTGGGCTTGCCCTTGAACCAGGCGTCGTGAGCGGTGAGAGTCATGCTCTCATCGAGCTTGAAGCTGGTCAGCTTATAAGCGCCGCTGCCGACCGGCTCGGTGCCAAACTTGTCGCCCTTCTCCTTGACGACCTTCTCAGGAACGATACCGAAGGAAAGAGAACCGAGGAAGCGGTTGTAGGGCTTGTTAAGTTCGATGCTCATGTTATAGTCATCGATGAGCTTGATCTCTTTGACATCTTTTAGATCAGCAGAAGCAGGCGAAGCCAGCTTGGGATCCATGATGGTATCCATGGTGAACTTGACATCCTTCATGGTCATCTCGTCGCCATTGCTGAACTTAACACCCTTCTTCAGAGTGAGCACGTACTTGGTGTCGCTCTCGGTCTTAACGCTGTCAACCAGCCAAGGCTGAGGCTGCATGTTCTTGTCCAGGCGGAAGAGGCTGTCGAAGATCAAGTTGACGGTGTTGTGAGTGGCAACGTCACGAGCAAGACGAGGATCGAGGTTCTTTGGGCCCATCTGGAAACCAATGATGATCTTCTGCTCTTTGGCAGCAGGGGTGGCGTTCGGTGCTGGCGTAGCCGAGCCGCTGTTGCAGCCGGCCAAGACCATGGAGGCAACCAGCAACGTCACTAGGATGCTGATCAGTTTCTTGGACATGATAACCCTCCTCTTAAATTGTACCGCCCAGACAGATGTCTAGACCATTTGTCTACCTCTGTCATTTCGACAGCATTAGCCTGAGTCCTTCCTAACCTCTACAAAAATCTCGGGATGATTCATTGCTCATCTCCGCCCAAGCAGAGCGTTACCATAATAAAGGTAGTAGTTGTTTCCTTGTTCCTCAAATCTCGCCATCACAATATAACACGCTTTCCGTTCCCATCTAGCTTTGGTCTTGTCTCACTCTTTTGCCATACATTTGTCAGTATCTGTTCGTTTTCCTGACACACACTATGGATGGTTACCGACCTAAAACCAATCCAAAGGAGGTTACAAAATGGCTAACAGCAGCAACAGCAACCGCATCCTCGTAAAGGGTGCCCAGAAGGCTCTGGACCAGTTCAAACAGGAAGTAGCCGCTGAGATCGGGATCCAGAACTACATGGCCAATGGTTACGGTGGCGACCTCCCCAGCAAGGTGAATGGTTCCGTTGGTGGCTACATGGTTAAGAAGATGATCGCTCTTGCTGAGTCCCAGATCACCAACCAGGGCACCGGTGTTGTCAACCAGTTCCCCGCTACCACTACTGAGACCTATGGTGCTCAAGAGCTGAGCCGTCAGAACCGCTTCTAATTGACCGCTTTTCCAAAAAGGCAGGGGAGCAGCGCAAGCTGCTCCCCTGGATTGTTTCACTCGCCATGGACGCACTCGGGCGGCGAAAATGTATGGCATGCGTCCAGGAACTACTCTGTGGGCTGCGGGCTATGGGCCACTGGCGAGCTCTTCGCCGCCGGTTCTATGTGAACCGCGGTCTCGGCAATATTGGCAAAATGCGATTTCAGCTTCATGTCGATCTCATGGGTAAGGTCATGGACGCCAGAGAGATCCATCTCCTTAGCTACCTGCACATGCAGGTCAAGATAGGTCTGGTCTTCGCGTCCGCGGGTGCGAATCTTGCTGCAGCTATCCACCCCGTCGATCTGGCCGACCACCGCGGCGACCTCATCGGGTTCGAGGACCGCTGCATCACAAAGCACCCGGCTACTGGCGGTGACGATCTCGATCCCCGCTTTGACGATCAGCACTGCGATGACCAGGGATGCCAGCAGATCGACCACAGGATAGCCCAACTTCACCGCCAACAGGCTGATCAACACCGAGGCCGAAACGTATAGATCGGTCATGGTATGGGCCGCGTCGGATGTCAAGACCTCACTCTTGAGCGCTCTGCCGCGGCTGCTCTCATAGCGTGTCACTAGGAAGTTGATCACCATGGTCCCGATCATCACGGCGAACTGCAGCGGACCGACCGTAGGCGCGACCGGGTTCCATAGCCGCTCCCAGGTCGACTTTAAGATCTCTATGGCGACGAAGAAGAGCATAGCGGCAATACCGATGGCGGTAAGGGTTTCAAACTTGGCGTGACCATAAGGGTGGTCTTTATCCACTGGTTGCGCTGCCACTCGCATTCCCACCAGGCCAACGATATTGGAGCTGCCATCTGAGAGCGAGTGAAAGCCATCGGCGACCATACTAGCCGAACGAGCGAGATAGCCAACTGTAAGCTTCATCGCACAGACAAAGTAGTTGAGGAAAAGGACGATCCAGAGCACCTTCCTGACATCGCGATACCGCTGACTGGTCGCCACTGCTTTCACCTCTGTTTGATACTCCATGGTCTGCCCGGGCATAATCAGTATCCCCCTTTTTGCCCCCGTCGCTCATGCCGCACTAGCTGCTGTGAGGCATAAAAAAAACGTGGGGCCGTAATAATACGGTCCCACGGATCGCTCCGCTGCTCGGGTGCACCGAGCCCAGCCCCACCGGGCTACCCTTTAGCCCAATCGCCTGCTCCAATAATACAGATTGTAGCAGGCAGGGCTCGATGCTGTCAACCGAGGAGCAGTCCTATTTTGCACCTGGATAGCGTGCAGACTCGCGAGCAAGAGCCGACTTGTGCGTGATCGTCGGCCTGGAGTAACCGCCGATCGAATGCCAGCTTACTTGCCGATAAACATCTGGGTGAACATCTTGCCGTAGGCACCGCCATCGACAATACCAATCCCGACATGGGTGAAGTTGGCGTTGAGGATATTGGCGCGATGCCCTTCGCTATTCATGAGAGCAGCGTGCGCCCTCTCGACAGTCTGGTTGCCGGCTAGGTTCTCCCCAGCGTAACGATAGGTCACGCCATTGTCCTTCATCATGTCGAAGGGAGAACCATAGGTAGGCGAGGTGTGGGAGAAGTAGTTCTTGTCAATCATGTCCTGGCTCTTCATCCGCGCCAGCTTCACCAGGGATAGATCCATGGCCAGCGGCCTCAGACCTGCCTTGGTCCGCTCCTGATTGACCAGGTTGAGCGTCTGCTGTTCCTCGGCAGTCACACTGATCCCGGGAGCCGGGCTCGGCGCTGGCGTCGGTGCAGGTACTGGCTTAGGCGCAGGAGTGGGCGCCGGTTGCGGTGCCTGGGTTGGCGCCGGAGCTGGTTGCGGAACAGGAGCCGGAGTTGGTGCCGGAGCGGGAACCGGTGCCGGCTTTGGGGCCGGGGCCGGTTGGATCGGGTTGGTGACTGGCACCAGGTAGAAACGGTAGGTGGACGGCGACCACTTCAGGTAGTAGTACAGCGTCCGTGCCGCGTAGCTCGGAGCAGTCTGAGCGGCTTGCGCCACAGTGGCGAGATTGCCAAAGAGCAGCGCTAGCACCATGACCGCTAGAAACGAGTAACGACGAATCTTGCGCATGAAACAACCCCTTTCTTGTCAGCCTCCGAGGTTAGCTGTCGGGTTCGGACGGCTAGAGGACCCGCCCTTCCTTTGCAGGATTCACCCCACTTCGTGGTTCCCCCGTACCTTTGGCAATAGGATTCGGCCTTATTTTTATGCCAACTGTATTATAACTTATGTAAAGCTGCATGGGGTGAGGTAATTGGTGGCAGGAATGGGAACGCGGGAGTAGAATTAAGAATTAAGAGTTAAGAATTAGGAGTGAGGAATTACAATCGAGAGCAAATGCTAGGAGGAGTGTATCATGACCATGCGTCGCGCTGATCGAACCCTGACCAGAGAACAGACGGAAGACCTGCTCATGACAGCCCAGGTCGCTCGTATCGCCATGGCGGTCGAGGGCGAGCCCTATGTCGTTCCCGTTAACTACTTCTACCACGAAGGCAAGGTCTACGTGCATGCCGCCCTGACAGGACGAAAGCTGGAGATGATCAAGGCGAACTCGCGTGTTTGCTTCGAGGTCGACGAGATGATCGAAGTCAAACCGGGTGAACGCGCTTGCGAGTATGGCGCGTATTTCCGCAGTGTGATCGCCTACGGGCATGCATCGCTGATGGCAGAAGGTCAGGATAAGGTGGCGGTGCTCAATGCGCTGACAAAACGTTACGCACCTCATGCGCACTTCGACTTGGTAACAGAGGATGATGCTAGACACGTCGCGGTGATCCGGATCGAGCTCGATGAGATCTCGGGTAAGGGGAAGCTGAAGAGCTAGACACCAGATACCAGACCGGACGAAGAGTGCACATTCATCAAACAATTTGAGGCACCTCCACTCACTTGTGGGGGTGCCTCTTCGTATGCTCTCACTTCTGCTGGCTGTGGGCTGTGGGCCAAGAATAGGTCTCTTCCCGGGTGAGCGGCATTAGCGGTATTCCATAGGATGGGAGTGAGGAAACAGTCCAGATCCTACATCACTCATGGTTGGAGGTATGACCGTGTTAAAGGACGATCGTAGCAGCATCGGATGCGCCATACCCAACATGGAACTGGCCAAGGCCTACATCCGGATCCAGCCCTGGACAGGGCAGCTCTTTGATCTGGCCAGAGCTCTTGAGGTCGGAACGCTCTTTCCAGAACTGTGGCGGCCGTATCCCATGCAGGGAGGTGACCAGTAGTGGCTGACAGCAGACCTGATACCCGGCAGCAAGCGCAGATGCTGATGCAGATTCAGCAGCGGCAGTTTGCTTTGGTTGAGCTCAACCTCTTTCTCGACACTCATCCGACTGAAGCCCCCGCCTTGGCAATATATAACCGGCTGCATCAGGAGCTCATGACCCTGATCTACCAGTATGAGCATGCCCATGGGCCACTGCTGAACTTTGGCTTCTCGTCAAACCCGCAGAACACGTGGAAGTGGGCCGAAGGTCCCTGGCCGTGGGAACTGCAGTACTAGCTCAAGGACCGTGAACCAAGGCTCAGTATGGCACCCGACCGGGCAGCCCATATCGAGCCGCTAAACCCAGAATGAGTGTGGAAAGAAGGGAATTTGAGCATGTGGGTGTATGAGAAGAAGCTGGAGGTCCCCGTTCGGGTGACCGCTCCTAACCCCAAGCTGGCCAAGTATGTCATCACCCAATACGGTGGGCCCGAGGGCGAGCTATCCGCCAGTCTGCGCTACATCAATCAGAGGTATACGATGCCCACCAGCAAGGCTAAGGCAACCCTTACCGACATCGGTACCGAGGAACTTGCCCATATGGAGATCGTCGCCACATTGGTTTACAAGTTGATCGATGGCGCGTCGGTCGAGGCCATCAAAGCGGCGGACCTAGGTGCGCATTACGCCGACCATGGCCGCGCCCTGTACTGGCATAACGCCTCTGGCGTACCGTGGGTGGCCGCCTATGTGTCCGCCACTGGTGATCCGGTTGCCGACCTGCATGAGAACCTGGCCGCCGAGCAAAAAGCCCGGGCCGTCTATGAGAACCTGCTCCACCTCTCCGACGACCCGCTGGTTGATGACGTCCTGCGCTGGCTGCGTGAGCGCGAGATCGTCCATTTCCAGCGGTTTGGCGAGGCGTTGATGGATGTCCAGGAGCGTATGGTATCTAAGGGCCATTTCTAGTCGTGATGAGAAAGCGGGGCGTCAACGCCCCGCTTCTTGTTGCTCTATTTGCGGTTTGACGGCCCGAGTTCAGGATCATGGACCGGTCGCATCCCGCGCAAATGGTCCAACTCCTCTTTGCGCGTCTTGTCCTCGGGTTGGATGTTGTCATTGATCGCCTTGGCGTCACCGCCATGCATGGCACTTTTCTTCGACATTGGATCAGCCTCCTTTGCTATGATTCTGCACAGATGCAGAGTGAACGATGCCCATGACCGATCTTCGCCATGCCCTATTCTTGGACATAAGGACGAGCTGGTTGAGATCAAAAAACTAGGAGGAACCATTCTTTCGCGTGACGAAACAGAGACTATCACCAAAAATGGGAGGAATCGCCATGGATGAGAAGAAGCCCGACGAACTGCAGATCCTGCGCACCCAGATGCAGTTCCAGTTTGAGGCCGTGAGCAAGTCGATCGACAACATCATGTGGTATCAGAAACTGAGCAGTGTGGCCGATATCGACATCGTCCGCCTGATCGGTCCAGCTCCCAAGAACACATTGGCTCAGTCCCACCAAGACAAAGGCAACCCCGTGGTCTTTCACGCTTATACCTTCATCCCCAAACATATTGATAAGTCCAAGAAGCACCCGCTGATGGTTTATATCCATGGTGGTGTCCATTCACATTTTGCCAGCGCCAGCTCCAATGTGATCAAGGAGATGCTGGATCAAGGCTATATCATCATCTCCCCAGACTACCGCGGCAGCACTGGCTATGGACCGACCTTCTGGAAGCTGATCGACTACGGCGGCCTGGAGATCGAGGATACCTTTGCGGCACGCAACTGGGCGATCGAGAATATCGAACTGGTCGATCCGGACCGTGTGGGCATCATCGGTTGGAGCCACGGCGGTCTGCATACCCTGATGAATATCTTCTTCCATCCTGAAGCCTATCAAGCAGCCTACGCAGGGGTCCCAGTCAGTGACTTAGTCGCCCGCATGGGCTACAAGGGTTCCAACTACGAGAAGCTCTTCTCCGCCGACTACCATATCGGCAAGGCTGCCTACGAAGACCCGCGCGCCTATAAGCTGCGTTCCCCCGCATGGCACGCCGACAAGCTGCAGACCCCTCTCCTCATCCATACCAACACCAACGATGAGGATGTCAACGTCCTCGAGGTTGAGCACCTGATCGCGGCGCTGAAGGCGGCTGGCAAGGAGTTCGAGTACAAGATCTACCAAGACGCCCCTGGCGGGCATGTCTTCAACCGTATCGATACCAAGTTCGCCAAGGAATCCCGCGCCGAGATCTGGGAGTTCCTCGCTCCTTACCTGCGACCCGAGTTCCCAGTAAAATAAAATCTCAAGAGGTATCCACCAGCCACATGGTGGATACCTCTTCAGTCTCTCTAGCCTAGGGCTCGTAGTTCGCTTCCTTGGCAGGAAGAGACCTCAGCATCTCCCGGGCTGAGCATCCGTGGAGTGAAGCAAACTCACGAAACGCCCGCCCTCCGACAATGCACTCCTCGCCCCTAAAGCCCATGGCTATCCGTTTGTAGAGGCGTGAGACCCACTCATCATCCACCGCCATCCCGGAGATGAAGATCCCACCATCACACTGGACCTCGTGGGCGATAGCCGCTATCATCTGCAACGCGATCCCACTTCCTCGGTGCGGCTTCTCCACATAAAGATCCATGACGTTGCCACCTTTGATCCCCCAGTGGATATCATACGCGCCTTGCCAAACGCCGAAGCCGATCAAACGGCCATCACGTTCCGCGGCCACAGTCTTGAAACAACGACCAAATCCGTCTCGCAGGCATGCGTCGGGAGTGAGGGTGGTATGCTTGTGGAATAACTCCATCATATAGTCATCCATCAGCTCGATGAACCGAGGTATGTCCTTCTCCTCTGCCAAACGAATGACGAGCATATCGGGAGCTCCCTCCTTCACTTCAAATGCATTGTATCCGAACATTCCCACCGAACTGCCCAAATCCCTTCTTCCCAGATTTACAAACCAGTGGTATCATCATCCTTAGCTTGGAAAACATGGAGAGGTGGAATGCCGTCCGGCGCGCGTCAAGGTGCGCGAGCACGGAGAAGAGCGATTTTGAGATCTCACTGCCTAAAGAACACCCTTCACAACGAATGGGTGATTGTTTAGTATGCAGTGCATGGTTTCAAGATCACTCGTCGGGTTGACCTCTGTGATACAGAGACTTCAACAAGCCGCAGAGTGTATCTGCGGCTTGTTCTTTTTATCTGGGTGTTTTCCAAGCAGCACAACTGATATGAGGAGATGACGATCAATGACCAAGACCAATATCTTTCGCAACGGTGGGCTCGATATCTCGCTGCTCTCTGATCTGGCTGCAAAGCCCGCGCTCTTCTCCCCAGGTGAGCCTCTCTTCTGGAACGATCCGCATATCTCCAAGCAAATGTTGGATGCCCATCTCAATCCCAACTGGGACGCGGCCAGTCGCCGCCCCGAGCTGATTGATCAGCATGTGGCATGGATCGCCAACCAAATACCCATGGGGCCTGGAGCCAGCCTACTCGACCTCGGCTGCGGCCCTGGCTTGTACTGCGCTCGTCTCGATCGCCTGGGCTACCGCGTCACCGGCGTGGATTGCTCGCAGCGCTCGATCTCCTATGCTAGGGAGGTAGCCGCAGCCAACCAACAGGCGATCGAATACCTCTATCAGGATTACCTGACGCTGGATCTGCATGGGCGCTTTGATGGGGCAATCATGATCTACTACGACCTCGGGGTGCTGCCGGACGCCAAGCGCGACAGCCTCCTTCAGCGCGTCCACCGCGCCCTCAAACCAGGAGGATACTTCATCTTTGACCTGCTCACGCCGTTACATCGTCCGGATCGCCCGTCTGTTGACTGGCAGGTCAAACAGCAGGAAGGCTTCTGGAGGTCGGGTTCCCACCTCGTCCTGTCGCAGACCTTCGCCTACCCTGAGGCAGAGACCTTCGTCGATCAATACGTGGTTGTGGAGCCAAGCGGGGAGACCACCATCTATCGCAATTGGGATCACTGCTACACGCCCGAGACCGTTACCACAGTACTTGAGGCCCAGGGCTTCAGCGTGAAAGGGATCTGGGCTGACCTGACCGGGCAGGAGTATCACTCCGACGCCAAAACGATGGCTATCATCGCGCGCAAGCAAGGTTAGGACCGTCGCTGGTGCAGGAGAATCACCTCTCGGTCATGAATCCTCCCCATATCTTTTATAGATGGAGGGAGACACATGTCCATCGGTATTTTCACTCTTCCAGCCTCTCGCCACGAAGGGGTGGACCAGGGTCTGGCGGAGTTCATTCGCAGTGTCGAGGCAGGCTGCGGCTTAGGCGCGTGGCAGAGAATCACACCTGAGACCATGGAGGCTGTGGATCTGCCGCTGATCTTCGTTCCGACCGGCGGAACCGAGGGGCGCTTTTTGGATCTCTATCCGCGCCTACCTGAGCCGTACCTACTGCTGACCAGCGGGGCGCACAACTCCCTAGCCGCCTCACTGGAAATCCTCAGCTATCTCAGGCAGCAGGGCAAGCGCGCCGAGGTCCTGCATGGCAGCATTGAGGAGATCGCCGGGCGCATCCGTGATCTGGATCGGATCTTCCGCGCCAAACGGCGTCTACAGGGGATGCGCGTCGGCCTGGTCGGCGAGCCGTCCGACTGGCTGATCGCGAGTTTCGTGGACCCAGTTCTTGCTCGCCAGACCCTCGGTGTGGAGATCGTCCCGATCAAGATGGATGAACTGATGCGAGCCATCGACGATCAGCCGCTGCGCCCCGAGACCCCATCTGGCGTCAGCTTTGGAACCTTTGACCCGAGGACGACTGCCGGTGCTCTTCGTGTCTATGGCGCTCTCCGCCAGATAGTCGCGGAGTATGATCTCGGCGCGCTGACGGTGCGCTGTTTCGACCTGCTTGACCCAGTCCAGAACACGGGTTGCCTAGGTCTGGCACTACTCAACGACCAAGGGGTCATCGCCGGCTGTGAAGGCGACCTCCCTGCCCTGCTCTCCATGGTCATCCTCAACGCACTGACCGACGAACCCGTCTTCATGGCGAACCCTTCTCGCCTGGACCTCACTCAGAACCAGATCGTACTGGCTCACTGCACCTGCCCCCTCTCCATGACCGAGGGCTACTCGCTGCACAGCCATTTCGAGTCGGGTCTGGGTGTCGCCATTCGCGGCCAGATCCCGACCGGTAGAGCCACCGTCTTCAAGCTATCCTCCGACTGCCAGCGACACTTCGTCTCCGGCGCCGATCTGATGGAAAACCTGAGCGAAGAGAACCTCTGCCGCACTCAGGTTCGGCTCAGATTGGATCGCGATCTCCGCTACTTCCTGCAGGACCCCCTCGGCAATCATCACCTAGTCAGCCGTGGTGACCACGCCCACCTGATCAGCGCCTTCTTCCAGTGGCTGTAACAGGAAAAGGCCCACAGCCCGCAGTGGGGACAACCATCTAGAAAAGGAGAGGCGTTTCATCCTCTGCGGCGCCACCGAGGCGTCATGGCGAACTGGTGTGAGAATGCCCGCATCCCACAGCCAACTGTGAGTCGACCGCCTGCAGAGCAGGACCGGGAGGAAAAGCGATGGACTTAGAACGCCTAAAGAAGCAGATCGATTTCATCACCGAGGTGGATAAACTGAAGCAGGTCTACCGGCAGACGATCCTGCTAGACCGCTCGCGCACTGAGAATGATGCAGAGCATACATGGCATATGGCCCTGGCAGCCATGGTGCTGGCCGAGCATGCCAATGAGGCCAATCTCGACATGCTAAGAGTCCTCAAGATGATCATGGTCCACGACTTGGTCGAGATCGATGCCGGTGATACCTTCGCCTATGATGATCAAGGTTATCTAGACAAGGCTGAACGCGAGCAGCGGGCGGCCACGCGGATCTTTGGGCTATTGCCTGACGCTCAGGGGGACGAACTGCGAGCGCTGTGGGACGAATTTGAGGGGAACGGCACCCCGGAGGCTAAGTTTGCCAACGCCATCGACACCTTCATGCCGATGCTCCACAACTGCTGTACCGAAGGGCAACAATGGCGAAAGCGGGGCGTGACCAGCGACAAGGTTCTTGTCCGCAATCAACGAGTCAAGGACGGTTCAGCCGCTCTGGGCAACTATCTTGAGCAGATGATCCATGACGCCGTGAACAAGGGGCATCTGAAGAAGTAACCTGCGCAAACACATGGTCCCCACAGCCAAAGGCTGCGGGGACCATGATTATGTCGCGCTGCGCCTGCTGGCAGCGGTCCTCATGGTGAATACACTCTGCTCAGCTCATCTTCTGGGTAAGATCGATGGCGAGATAGAAGACGATGAGCAGAATGAAACTCATCATGGAACCACCTTCCGTTCACAGCATTTATTTACATTAACAGTCTAACATAGTTGAGCGTTGTCGGGTGTTACAGCCAAGTTACAGCCAGGTTAAGGTTCCTCAGCAAGGCTATCATCTTCCCCACTAGGCCATAGCCATCGAACCTCCGTCGTCAGCTTACCGGGAGCGTGCGTAGCTCTTCAAGAACTCGGGGATGGCCTCCCAGAGCACAAACACCCCGATCCCCACAAATAACAGCCC
Source organism: uncultured Clostridia bacterium (assembly GCA_964402415.1). GTDB lineage: Bacteria > Bacillota > JAAYKD01 > JAAYKD01 > CAYOCI01 > CAYOCI01. The sequence continues at coordinate 10,696 of CAYOCI010000065.1, read as the reverse complement.
AGCCACGGTCTGAAGAAGTGCAGGAGGAACATAGCGTGAGATTGCCTCGCCAAAGACGGCGGCGATCAAAGTCACCGCGACCAACGCCAAAGATGCGCCTAAGAAGATGGGGACCGGCTGCTTGTACTGCGAAACCAAGGTAAAGACGGCCAGTTGGGTCTTATCACCCAGCTCCGCCAAGAACAACGTTCCGAAGGCGAGGGTAAACAGCTTCCAGTTCATCAATCTTCACCCCCTCTCACTCGGACCTCGGGCAAGTATAGGAACAGACATAGCCAACACAACGAGACCGGTAACATCGCAAGGCATAGTGTGCCCACGATGCTGGTAATCTCACACATCGTTGCAGCGACCGGTCAGGCTGGGAATAGTGCAGCAGCAGGCTTCCTACCAGCTCTGAGGGGTTACCCCCCTCACCCTTGTCGTTGGGTGGATCATGTGGTATCATGTCGATGACAACTGAATACCGACCGGAAAGGTGCCCCACAATGATTGGGGATAATAGGGAATCAGGTGCAATTCCTGAGCGGTCCCGCCACTGTAAGCATGAGCCTCGACCTTTGGCCACTGTCTGATCGCAAGACGAACGGATGGGAAGGCGGTCGAAGCGATGAACGCGAGTCAGGAGACCTGCCTTGTCCGGCTGTACGACACCTTCGGAGGAGAGGGGGAGTGCGCACGCCTGACGATTCTGTCTGTGTGTAATCTGCAACCCCAGCCCTCAGGGCTGGGGTATTTCTGTTAAAGGGGGAGCAGCAGTATCATGTCAGCATTAGAACGGTCTGTCACTGGCGGCGGAATGCGCCGCCTGACTCGAAGCGGTCTGCTTATCGCACTCTGCGTGGTCGGGTCCATGATCAAGATCCCGACGCCCTTGGGCACTCCCTCGTTGGATGCCGTTCCTGGTTATCTATCCGCCCTGGCCTACGGTGGGCTGGAGGGCGCCGTAGTCATAGCCCTAGGGCATTTGATTACAACCCTCTATAGCGGGGCCCCGTTGGGGCTTCCCATCCACCTAGTGATCGTGCTGGGGATGGCAGCCTGCGCCGCAGTGACCAGTTGGTCGTTTAGGCGCTATGGCTATGGCGTAGCCATGGCACTGGCTTGGACGATCAACAGTCTCGTCCTCCCCGCCATCTTCATCGTGATCCCCAGGTTTGGTTGGGGGATGTATCTGCTCTCCGTCAGCGCACTGGCACCGGCCGCCGCACTAAACGTCGGGGTTGCTGCGCTGGTGCACCGGATGATCCGTCGCCGTCTCGTATGAGCAAGATCCAGCGCCTGCGTGACCTAACCCTGGTAGACCTGTATGACGGGCGTTTGCTGGTGATCGCCTGTGATTCAGCAGGGGCAGTGGGCCCCAAACCCCATGACATGGTCTCCGTACCCGGTGAGGTCGTCGGGCGCTTCACGGCTCGCGTCGCTTTGATGGAGCTGCTGGCCGTCGGGGCCGAGCCGATCGTCGTGGTCGACACGCTGAGTGTCGAGCCAATCCCGACTGGGGCAGCCATCCGCCGTGGGATCGCCTCTGAGCTGGTCGAAGCGGGCCTTGACCCCGATCAGTTGCTTAACGGTAGTGAAGAGAAGAATATCCCCACAGTGCAGACAGGGGTAGGGGTCACCGCCATCGGCTTGATCGGTGCCTCAGAACTCACCGCCCACCGCACACAGCCCGGCGACCTGCTCTGTGTCGTCGGCTGGCCCCATGTAGGAAGTGATGTGCTCACCCATGAGCCCGAGGTTATGGAACTGACAACGCTTCGACATCTGCGCGCTACGCCAGGGGTGCACGAACTGGTACCGGTCGGTTCGCGTGGAACTCGCGCTGAGGCAGAGGATGCCTGGTCCCACCAGTGGTCTCTGCTCTGGCTTGATGATCTCCCTGTCCCGCTGGATCGCAGCGCAGGTCCCGCCACTTGCCTATTGGCAACGATTGACCCAGCCGTGCTCAGCCAACTCAGCACTCTTGCCAAGCCTGTGACCGTCGTCGCAGCTATTTCATTAAAAGGAGACTGATCCTATGAAAATGACACGTCGTCTCGCCCTATTTCTCATGGTCGCCACCCTGATCGCCAGCCTAATCGGCTGTGCTAGGACCCCCACCACAAACCCACCTGCTCCGGTCCAAGAGACCAAGATCACAGTGACCGACGGCATGGCTCGCCAGGTTACTGTCGCTAAGAAAGCCGAGCGCATCATCTCTCTTGCCCCCAGCAACACTGAGATACTGTTCGCACTTGGACTTGACAAGAGCGTTGTCGGTGTTACCGACATCTGCGACTTCCCTGCCGAAGCGAAGCAAAAGGAGAAGGTTGGAGGCTTTAGTAAGCCCAGCGTCGAGAAGATCATCAGCCTCAAGCCAGATCTCGTGATCGCTGCTAGCCTACATAAGGACACGGTGGAGCAGTTGGAGAAGAGCTCCATTCCAGTCTACGTCGCGAACGCTAAGACCATCGCCCAGGTAGAGGAAGAGATCAAAGCCATCGGCAAACTGAGTGGAGTAGACCAGAAGGCTAATGACGTGGTGACCGCCATGGAGAGCAAGAAGAAGTCGATCACTGACAAACTGGCTAACCTAGCCGAGAAAGACAAACCAGTGGTCTACTACGAGGTCTGGGGAGAGCCGATTACCACAGCCGGGCCTGGCAGCTTCCACCACGAACTGATTACCCTAGCTGGCGGTGTGAATGTCGCCGCTAAATCCGAAAGCAGCTATCCTAACTACAGCCTGGAGAGCTTAATCAGCGCCCAACCACAGATCATGATCTATGGTCACGGTGCCCAGACGAAGGATGAGGTGCTCAAGCGGGCTGGTTGGGGATCAATGCCGTTCGTCAAAGGCGGCAAGGTCTTCCTTGTGGACGAGAACACCATCTCTCGGCCTGGGCCACGGACTATCGATGCCCTCGAGATGATCGCAAAGGTGATCCATCCCGATCTGGTTAAGTAAACATGATGGGTGAGGAGATTGCATGGCCCGATTTCTGTAAATCGTTTGTTGTCGATGCAAATCTCCCGACTTGGTTCCCAATGGAGGAGTTAATGTGATTTGGCAGAGACGTTGGCGCCAGCATGGGGTGATTCTCACCCTGCTGGCGCTCCTTCTGACCGCTGCGGTCATCATCAGTGCCAGCTTTGGGGCGGTGGCGATCCCGCTGCGTGTCACCGCCGCTGTCCTCTGGTCACGCCTCGTCCCCCAGACAATGTCACTCCCAGAGACGGCCGATGCCATCATCTGGGGGGTGCGCCTTCCCCGTGTCCTGCTGGGGATGATGGTCGGCGGTGCGCTCGCCGTCTCTGGCACCATCTTTCAAGGGCTACTACGTAACCCCATGGCCGACCCCTATGTTCTGGGTATCTCTTCCGGTGCGTCTCTTGGGGCAGCCCTAGCCATGACGATCACGGTACGAACCCATTGGCTCTCCCTGAGCTTCCTCCCACTGGCAGCTTTTTTGGGAGCGCTGCTCGCCGTGACCATCGTCTACAATCTCGGGCGTATCCGTGGACAGGTCTCCATCGTCTCACTCCTGTTGGCGGGTGTGGCTGTCAGCACGGTTCTGTCGGCCGTGGTCTCATTCCTTGTCTATTTCAGCGGCGAGAAGTTTCAGCCGCTTGTCTACTGGCTCATGGGTGGCTTGGGAGGGCGCAGTTGGGACTCGATCAGCCTAGCCTGGCCATACATGACCGCTGGGATCGTGGTCGCTCTGTTCTATGGCCGCCACCTCAACGCTTTAGCGCTCGGCGAAGAGGCGGCCCAGAGTCTGGGTGTGCATGTAGACCGAGTCCGCCTGGTCTTGGTCGGGATCGCTTCGCTGCTGGCTGCTACGGCGGTGTCGGTCAGTGGGGTGATCGGCTTCGTCGGCCTACTGGTCCCCCACGCTCTGCGTCTGGTGGTCGGCAGTGACCACCGCCTGCTGTTACCCGCTTCGTTCCTGGCCGGAGCCACCTTTCTCACCCTAGCGGATACGGTGGCACGTACTCTCATGGCCCCTACGGAGCTACCGGTAGGGATCGTAACCGCACTGTGCGGAGGACCCTTCTTCCTCTATCTGCTACGGCAAAGGAAGAGATTGTGATAGGAGGAGGCCCACCCATGTCAACCCTGCTATCTGTCGACCATCTGGGCTTCGCCTACCGCGCTGATCCGGTCCTAAAAAATGTCTCATTCTCGGTCCAGAAGGGCGAGCTCAGGGGGATCATCGGTCCCAATGGCTCTGGCAAATCGACACTACTCAAGCTCATGGCTGGATACCTCAAGCCGCAACACGGTCAGATCCGTCTCAACGACGCTGATCTGCATCGCCTCTCACCACCGCAGGTGGCACGCTCGCTAGCGGTGGTGCGGCAGGATCTGCACAGCGACGTGGAACTGACAGTCGAGGAACTGGTCATGCTGGGACGCTTCCCCTATCTTCCTCCATGGGGTGGTGAGAGCGCTCATGATCAGCAGATCGTCCGCGACAACATGCGTTTGACCGGCATCGAGCATCTGGCCGACCGTCGCCTGAGCGAGATCAGCGGCGGCGAGCGTCAGCGGGCCTTCTTTGCTCAGGCGCTGAGTCAAGAACCGCAGCTGCTGCTGCTCGATGAGGCCACCTCCCATCTCGACATCCGCCACCAGTTGGCGACCATGGACCTAGCCCGTCGGTTGAGCCAGGAGCGTCAGTTGGCCATCGTGGCGGTGATGCATGACCTCAACCTGGCCTCTCTCTATTGCGATCGACTGGCCCTGCTATCAGAAGGCCAGCTTTTAACCGAGGGTGCGGTAGGCAGCGTCTTGACCCAGGCCTGGGTCAAGCGAGCGTACGCCACCGAGGTGCTGATCGTCCCACATCCGGTCAACGGTCGGCCGCAGATCAGCCTAATACCGGGAGTCAACGAACAACCGCATGCCAGGCAGTCTGTTCCCGATGAACTGGATGCCAGCTCGCGGAGCAGACCGTGTGACCCAGCCATCTAGCATGGCGCTTTCCTAACAGGTGACATATTGCGAAAGGTATGATCATGTGGAACACCTCACCCTTGTTACTGGTGGAGCCCGTAGCGGCAAGAGCACTTGGGCAGAGAAGTTGGCGGCGCAGAGTGAACTAGCGGTTATCTATCTGGCGACCGGACAGGCGTTTGACCAGGAGATGGCCGAGCGCATCGCCATCCACCAGAGGCGACGTCCGCCGCACTGGCAGACCGTCGCTGAGCCACTGGAGTTGGTCACTGTACTCGAAGCCCATCCGCGGTCTCTTGTCCTGCTCGACTGCCTCTCCCTCTGGGTATCCAACCAGTTTCTGACTGCTGATCCCGAAAGCAAGCAAGAGCTGCTCGACTGCCAACAGCGGATCTTGAGCCAGTGTGATCGACTAATCAGTCGTCTGCACTCCCGCCCTGATCCGACCATCATTGTCACCAACGAGGTCGGGATGGGCCTGGTCCCCGACAATCCCCTGGGGCGCTACTTTCGAGATACTCTGGGCTGGGTTAACCAGCGTGTTGCTCAAGCGGCTGATCAGGTCTTCGCCTGCTTTGCCGGGATACCGCTCAAGCTCAAGTAACTCAGGCTCAAGTAAGAAGGAGGCGAACCATGCTCGCCCGAACCATCATGCTCCAGGGCACCGCTTCCAATGTGGGTAAGAGTGTCCTCTGTGCGGCCTTGGGCCGCGTTTTTTTCCAAGATGGCTACCGTGTAGCTCCTTTCAAGGCTCAGAACATGGCACTGAACTCCTACGTCACCACTGATGGTCTGGAGATCGGACGGGCACAGGGGGTGCAGGCTGAGGCCTGCGGGATCGCCCCTTCGGTCCTGATGAACCCGATCCTGCTCAAGCCTAAAGCGGATATGACCGCTCAGGTCATCGTTATGGGCCGACCCCTGGCTGACTTCAGCGCCCGCTCCTACCGTCGCGACTATCTCCCCAGGGCACGTGCTATCGTCACCGATGCCTTACGCCAGCTGCGTGAACAATATGAGTTGGTGGTGATCGAAGGTGCGGGTAGCCCGGCGGAGATCAATCTCAAAGAGGGCGATATCGTCAACATGTTTGCGGCCAAGGCCGCGGATGCGCCGGTCATTCTCGTCGCCGATATCGACCGCGGCGGGGTCTTTGCCCATATCGTCGGGACGCTCGAGCTACTGGAACCTGATGAACGTGATCGGGTGGCCGGCTTTATCATCAATAAGTTCCGCGGTGACGTGAGCCTGCTCCGACCCGGACTTGACTGGCTGGAAGAGCGCACTGGCAAGAAGGTCTTTGGCGTCATCCCCTATCTGCCCCAGATAGATATCGAAGATGAGGACTCGGTCGCCCTAGAGCAACCACGCCTGACTGGCAAGGGCGAACTGGATATCGCAGTCATCCAGCTCCCTCATATCTCCAATTTCACCGACCTTGATCCCCTGCGATGGGAGCCAGACAGCAGCCCCCGCTATGTGCGCAGTGTAGAAGAGCTGGGGCAACCCGATGCCATTATCCTGCCGGGGAGTAAGAACACAGTTGAGGATCTAGAGTGGCTGTGGACGAGCGGCCTAGCAGAGATAGTTCGCGAGCAAGCGGCTTCTGGGAGGTGGGTCTTGGGTATCTGTGGCGGTTATCAGATGCTGGGCAAAGAACTACTAGATCCGGAACAAACAGAGAGTGAGATCCAACCTCCTCCTGGTCTCGGGCTGCTGCCAGTCAGGACCACCTTCGCTGCCAGCAAGGCCACCCATCAGGTGAAAGCCCTTCCCTGCCCCGATTACCTGGCCCAGTGGGGAGAGCTGCAGGGCTATGAGATCCACACCGGTGTGACAACCTATCTCGATGGGGCCAGCCCGCTCTGTCAGATCGTCTCCCGTTCATCCGAAGCCTGCCAAATCGCCGACGGCGCTGTGGTCAACGATGGTCAGCTCATGGGCAGTTACATTCACGGGATATTGGAGAACAACACCATGCGCCGCTGGTGGCTCAACCAACTGCGCCGAGCAAGAGGCATGCAGCCGCTCCCCGGCCAGGCGCAGCCCAGCCCGTGGGGGCGCAAGGACCAGGCCTATAACCGGCTAGCCGCTCATGTGCGAGCTAATCTGGACCTGTCAGCGCTCTACGCCCTGGTCGGTGTGAGAAGCCGGCCATGAGCAAGCCCATCGGGATGCCGATTCCTCTCTACGCCCAGATCGTCTTGGCCCTACTGCTGGATTGGCTGATTGGCGATCCGAGATGGCTAGTTCATCCCGTGGTCATCATGGGGCGCTACATCACCGGGCTCGAGGACTGCCTTCGTCGCGGAGCTACTTCGGCCAGGAGCTTGCGTTGGCGGGGGGCCCTGCTAGCGGTGACACTGGTAGGCGGGAGTTGGCTGTCGACCTGGCTCACCGTGCGTCTTGCCCTACTCATCCACCCTTGGCTGGGAACTCTACTCTCCGTATGGCTCCTCTCGACCACGCTGGCAGCCCGCGGACTGGAAAGAGCGGCTCGCCAGGTAGAACTGCCGCTCACCTCGGGCGACCTGCCTAATGCCCGGCAGGCACTCAGTATGATTGTCGGGCGTGATACCGAGCAACTCCCCCTTCAGGAGATCGTCCGCGGCGTGGTGGAGACCGTGGCAGAAAATACAGTTGATGGGGTCATCTCCCCACTCATCTACGCCTTTATCGGTGGCGCCCCGTTGGCGATGGCCTACAAAGCGGTCAATACCCTTGACTCCATGGTCGGGCACCTTGATGAGCGCTACCGCCACTTCGGCTGGTTCTCCGCACGTCTAGACGATTGGGCCAACCTACTTCCCGCTAGAATCAGCGCCGTACTGCTCAGTCTGGCTGCCACAATCTCCGGACACGATGGACGGCGCTCTTGGCGCACCGTACGCCGAGATGCCCACAAACATCCGAGCCCCAACGGTGGATGGCCAGAGTCAGCGGTGGCAGGAGCACTGGGAGTTCGCCTAGGTGGCCTGAACTACTACGACTGCGAACCAGATCAGCGTTCCTACCTCGGCGATCCCCATCGAGAGTTGGACCTCATGGATATCGGCCGCACCGTACGTCTCATGTGGCTAACGACCTACGAGGCCGCCACGCTCGGCGTGGCCATTTCATGGCTCATACGGTAGCCACCAGTGAGAAAGCCGAGAGTCTATCGCAACTTGTGAGGTTGATATGCGTCCTTTTCTCCTTGCCCTGCAGTTCCTAACTCGCATCCCCATCACGATTAGTGGAGAGATGGCTGAGGATGAACTGGCCCGATCGGCTGGTTGGTTTCCCATGGTCGGTGCCTTGATCGGTGGAGTGACCGCCGCTGTTGCGTTTGTCGCAGCTAAGCTCTGGCCCCGCCCGCTGATCGGGTGGGCGGCGCTGCTCCTGCCGTTGGTGCTATCCGGCTTTCTGCACCTGGACGGACTTATGGACACAGCAGATGGCGTTCTGTCTGGTCGCTCTCGAGAGAAGATGCTGGAGATCATGCGAGACAGCCGCGTCGGAGCTATGGGAGCGGCGGTAGCGGTCGTCTACATCCTCGGCCACTACCTCGCTCTCACCGTCATAAGACCGACGCGGCTGATACCCGCGCTGGTACTAGCTCCTCTACTTGGTCGGTGGGTGATGGCGATCGCCATGATACACTTTCCCTACGCGCGCAGCGGTCCTGGAACCGGGCGTCTCTTCCAGGGGGCAGGGAACACAGAGTTATTCATGGCAACGGCCACCTGCCTAGGCGTCACATGGCTGACCCTTGGCTGGTTGGGATGGCTCCTTGCGGGCGCCGTATTGGCAGTCGCCATGGTCGCAGCCAACTCTCTAGCCTCGCGGCTGGGCGGCCTGACCGGTGATACCTATGGTGCCATCAATCAGTTGGCTGAGCTGATGACGCTTCTGATACTGGCAGCAGGATGATGTGAGGTGAGACCTTTGCAGCAGTTACGAGCCCATGGCGGAGATATATGGGGTCTTGGCGCAGGAGGAAGCGGCGATCTGCTTGATTTCAGCGCCAATATCAACCCTCTGGGCCTATCCGCTAAGGCCCAGAAAGCGATGATTGAGGCCATCCCTCAGTTGGTTCACTACCCTGATCCCCAATGTCGTCAACTCCGCCAGAGGCTTTCCGAGCTACTGGGGCTTTCGCTCGATCAGATCATGATTGGTAACGGGGCCGTGGAGCTGATCTTTCTAGTGGTGAAGGAACTACAGCCTCGACGATTGCTGCTCCCTGCTCCGACTTTTTGCGAATACGCCCTAGCCGCAGCCGCCGAATCGGTGCCAGTGCACCATCTACTCCCCTCGGGCCGCGCGCCGTACTATGACTTGGGTGCCTTGGTCGCGGCCATACAGCCAGGCGATCTGATCTTTCTCTGCAACCCCAATAACCCCACCGGTCAGCTACTCCCACGATCAGACCTACAGTATCTGGTAGAGCAAGCAGCTGCCCGCTCCAGCACCGTGGTGGTGGACGAGGCTTTCATCGATTTCGTTGACCACGGGGAAACCCACAGCGTGCTACCACTGCTGAGCCATTGGTCGAACCTTATGGTGCTGCGATCCCTGACTAAGTTCTACGCACTGCCGGGTATTCGTATCGGTTACCTCCTGGGTCCGGCTGAACGACTAGCACGACTGCAGGGATTGCGCGACCCGTGGAGTGTCAACCACCTCGCCCAGGTGGCCGCTCTAGCCAGTATGGACGACCAGGCATATGCTGAGCGCACCTGCCAATGGTTGCGGGATGAGCGGAGCTGGTTTCTTGACGCGCTCGAGCAGATCCCGGGACTCCACCCATACCTGCCCACAGCCAATTACCTCCTCGTTGACTGTTGCGAGAGCGGACACAGCGCCTCCGTGTGGGCCGAGCGCCTGCGCCGCGAACGGATCCTAATCCGCGATTGCTCTACCTATCTCGGTCTGGATTCCTACTGGTTTCGCGTAGCCGTTCGTGATCGTCAGTCAAATCGTTGCTTACTTGAGGCTCTAAGGAGGGCCGCTCATGCTTGATCTGTATCTGGCACGCCATGGAGCCACTGACGACAATCACGCTCGCCGCTACCTTGGTCGTCGCGACCTGCCACTCAGTGCCATCGGCCAGATGCAAGCAGAGAGACTGGCCGCCTCACTACGGTCAACCCAGCTGCAGCGCATCGTCTCCAGCCCGCTCTTGCGAGCTCGGCAGACCGCCGCAGTCATTGCGCAAGGTCGATCTGTTCAAGTCGAGGCTGACTCACGTTGGCTGGAGCTTGATTTTGGCCAATGGGATGGCCTGACGTTTGATGAGGTACGTGACCGGTTCCCCGACGAACAACAACGATGGCTCGCTAGCCCCGAGCTAATTGCTCCAGGCCATGGTGAGACGCTCGCAGCGCTACGTAAGCGCGTATTGACAGCCTATCACTCACTGGTCTCCGACCATCCCCACGGCTCTCTCATGATCGTGACCCATGGTGGAGCCATTCGAGTTCTACTTAGCGAGCTAACCGGCAGATCCGTTTGGGATCTGGAGACGATCTGTGGCGAATGCTATCATCTGGGTGTTGAGAGCGGTCGATTGCTCTGTCTGAGGCAACTGAAAGATGATGACCAGAATCACAAAGCGAAGTGATGATCACTCATCACTTCGCTTTGTGATAGCCCCGCTATTTCGCAGCTTGCAGCGCAACTTCCTCAACGCTCTCATCGATGCCGTCGTCATGTTCGGCGCTCACCGTCGTCAGGTCAAACTGGTACTCCTGCATCTCCCCATTCCAGACA
>CAYOCI010000064.1:0-23651 GCA_964402415.1 uncultured Clostridia bacterium | reverse complement strand
TCCCCGTCCCAGTGGACGGGATGACCGAGCAGCTGAGCAACGGCCCTGAGCGGGATCAGCGTCCTGCCGCCCTCGACCTTGGGCGCCTTGTCGATCCCGATGATCTCCCCAGCACGATACGCATACAGATGGTCCGGTCGCAGAGCAACGGCGTCCGGAGCGAGCGACATCATCCACTCGCGAAGGCCCGGAGCTTGCCAGTCGAGCCCTTGGCGGTGAGGTACGTCACGATACTCTGGCGCGAACAGCAACCGCCAGGACTCCGCGAATGCCTCATGCGCGCTGTTATCGTATCTGTCATTGACGAACGTCTGTCGCTGCATGGTCTGATAGTTGAGCCATAGATCTTCGAGTGGGCCGTATCGCGTCACCATCCCGGCCTTGGCGTGAACGGCATGCCCGATCTCATGGGCCAGGGTCTTCAGGGCCGATCGGAGAGCCCCATTCCGGCTGACGAACGAGACCAGGTCGAGAGCGCCCATGTAGATTGCTCCGCTGGGCATCGTAACACCATCTGCGAGCACGAAGCTGCCGTTGATCCGATCAAGGGTGAACGGTAGCAGATAGATCAGCAGGTCTGGCAGCGGATAGTTTGCTGTGAGCCGGCCCACAGCAGCCCGAACAGTATCCACCGTCAGCGGCTCGACCCTGAGAGCCGAGCCCTCAAGGCTGAAGCCCTCACGGTAAATCGCAAGGCTATCATCGTCGATCAAGAACGCGTCGGTGACTAGCTCAATGTTGATCATAAGCTCACCCCCTTATCATGTGCAGGCACAAAAAACACCGCCTAGGCGGTGATGAGATCAGTTCTGCCCTTTTCGGTGAGGTAGGCGTCGATGCCGGCCTTGTTGGCTGGGCGGGCAGTGACTACGGTCGCGTAGTCCATGGCACCGTCGATGATCCGTTGCCCGAGGTATGCCTCGATCTTGGTATACACTAGACGACGCCTCCCATCAAGAGCTCATCAAGCGCTCCCTTGATCATTTCATTTTCGGCCTTTAAGCGGGCAATCTCTGCTTCTGGATCGAATGGTGGCTTGTAATTTGGGTTAGCCACAAACCCAGAAGCAGGGGAATAGGAATGAGTTCCTGGTGCGATTCCTTCTGGAATGCTAGGCACTTCGTGGGCATTGAGTTCGAGGTAGTCTGGGTAGATGCAGTTGTTGATCAGGAGACCAATCTCCACCCGCTCTGCATCGCCGAAGACAACGATTGACTCATCTTGACGAGTAAGGACTGTTTTCATGGTAAAGCCTCCTATCGTTTTGATAATCCGTTAGTTATCAGTATCTCGCTTGGAGAGATTACTGCTCCAACAACAGAAGCTGAAAGTGCTTGGCCAACAATATCAGCCTGATTCTGCTTTGAGCCAACTTGATAAGCAACCTTTGTAGGAGCAACACCCTCGAATACCACAGGCAATGATCCGCCAGCTACTGCGTCTTGCTTTGCAATGCCTGCCCATACATCTGGAATGTTAAAGTCTGATCCTCCAGTAAGGCCTGCACCAACGTAGCCGAGCATCGAAGATGTTATAGCAAAGACTACAAGCGTCTTAAGGCCCTGATGGTATGCAACTCTTTCAAAAACCTGCCCATTTGAGCCGCCAACCACTTCGTGCAGAACAGTCTTGGCATTAACAATATCGCTTGTATAAGATGGATCCCAGTATCCTGCCTTCAGAGCGTTGGTGTTCATTTGGTAGGAAGAAGCTATCCACTTGCCCGTTCCATCACCAACTGTCTCCACATCGCCGCCGTAGGTGCCGGTTGATCCTCCAGCAGTAGCAGATCCCACAACCGTCAACGACGATGCATTAAATGCAGATATCCATCCCTTAGTGCCGCCACTGTAGAGGGTGCATACTCTGGAGAAGCATTTTACTCCATTGTGTACAAGTACGCCTCCAAGATTGTAGTTGTTAGGATCTTTGGCAGCCTGAGTAATAGCGGTGACAGCTGAACCATTTACATCCACAGTGTTTCCTGTGATGGTTAGCTTTCGCAGATACTCATTATTGCCAGCACTTTGAGTAGTTGACGAGCCCCAGCCTACAACTGCTTCTGTAGCGCTAATAGCAACTACACCAAGAAAAGTAGCTGCATTAGCACCATTGACGTTTACTGCAGAACCAATGGCGACAACGCCGCTGTTCATGTATAAAACTGCTGCATTGCAATCTACTGATGCAGCTGTAGGCCTAAAAACGACAAGTGCCTTCTCAGCGGCTAGCTGTGCAACTCTGACGCATGAATTAGGAGGCGTTGCACTCTGCAATACAGGGGTGCTTAAAGCCACTGTATCACCACTGATAGCTGCAACCACAGTCGTTATGCCACCAGAATGGCCTACACATAGTAAAGCAGAGTTTGATCCAAACTTGCAGCATGTTATGGAAAAGTCATTGATAGTGTTAGGATTGGCGTTAAAAGCTGTGCCGTAGCTTTTGACCGTAAGTTTGGCCTTGGTCACTCTGTACAGCCAGTAATACACGGTCTCATTGCTCCTGGCAAAGCACAGATAGTTATCGCCAATCAAAACAGCATCTCCATCCTGGTGGGAAGGAGAACCTGAGCTGGTAGTTGGAAGACCTGTTGGCAAGACAAGCTTCATGGCCTTATTTTGATTGTCGAAAACCACCAGGTCACCCTTGGCAATTGACTCCCCATCAGCTACCGCGAAAGTCCTTGACAATTCGCTTGGGTTGCGCCTAATCCGTCTTAGCTCGTTGTAAATGACTTCGTTCACCAGATAATCACCTGCCTTTCTGTTCCAGTCCAGTCATCATTGACATCATAGCTGATTGCGTCAGATGCCTCTCCGATCACAGTCGCACCATCGTCATCGTAGACCTTGATGTTGATGCCAGACAGGTTATATCCAGTGTAGGTATAGGTCCTTCGTCTGAGAAGCTTGCCTGTAGCAACGATCACCTCATTGGACTGAGTGATGTCGCCAGTTACAGGGTCCTTGGTAGCCGTCCTTGAAATGCCATCCCAGGGGAGATCACTCGACGAGAAGAGAGCTTCCCAGATCCCCTGCTCCATACGGAGCAGCTGAGCAGCGTTAACCGGGGTTCCTTCCTGCACGATTACGCCCGGTGCAGGAGTTAACGTCTTAGAGCCATCTGGGTTGATGGTCTCTGTGAACGTCCTCGGGCGCTCAACCACCCTATCTTGCCAAGGCATTCGCTTGTACGCCATTAGTAGATCCCTCCATCCTCACCGCAGGCGAATGTGCCACAGAACCGCATACTAGCCGCTGCTCTGATAAGCCACTCATGAATCATCAGCAGGTTGCGAGCCAAGCGGTTGGCCTCGCGGTAATCAAACCCCTGCAGGCTTACCCAGACCTTGTGGGGCTCGTAGCCAGGCGGCGCGATGAAGCCGTTGGCTAGAGCCGCGATATTGCGCTCCACTCGGCTGATGTCATCAGCAAACGGCAGACTCCGGTAGTCACGGTCAGTCTTGACATCCTCAAGCGCTATGGGATACCCCAGCTCCCCGGCGGTGTCAGCGATATACTGCGTGTTAGCCTCAACGTCATTCAGATCCCCAGCGTTGTAGTAATCCTCCCTGGTCCAGTCGGTCTTGAGCTGGATCAGCCCGTCGAGCTTGTAAATGACCGTCTCATACAGCACCGGAGTGCCCAGGCTGTTGTAGGCTTGGATGGACACAGCATACCGACCGTCTCCGGACTTCGGTACCACAGTTGACCAAACGCCAGGAGAGGTGAGGCTGAATGCCGCCACCTCTCCATTGACTGTTCCATAGACGTAGATGATCTCCAGGGACAGGCTTACCGAGAGCTGCTCATTCATCATCCGCTCACACTCACTGAGATGATCATGGTCGCTCCAGCATCAACAGGGTTGGGTGTGATCGTCACGGCCGTGACCTGCGGTACTGAGGTATCGAGAGTGCCGTTGATGGTCACTGTAGTCACCTGGCCAGCTGCGTCGGTTGCGGTCACGACAATGGTGTTAGCGCCTTCTGTCAGCGTGATCGACTTGCTGAATGCGCCTGCGGTGACGGTTACTGGGCCCTGATCCGTGCCGTTGCGCTTGACGGCAATGGTAACCGGGGATGACGTGACGTCGTTGGTCGTGCCCTGGACGACGAGCATGGCGTTGTTGGTGATGAAGCCATTGGTAGGAGCGGTTACGTTGAGGATCGGCGGCGCGGTGTCGACCGTGTAGGTTCTGCTGGCCTGCGTAGCAGCATTGCCATCAAAGTCAGAGATATCGATGGTGATGGTGTGAGCCCCGTCTGCCAAGGCCACCTGAGGCGTGTAGGTGCAGTCATAGCCATTGCTGACTGCTGTACAGACCATCCCAGCAGCGCCGTTACCGATCGAGGCACCGCCATCGATCTTCAGCGCCAGGCTGGCGATGTTGATGCCGCTTCCGTTAGCCTCGTCGCGGAGTTGAAACACGATGGGTTGCTTGGAGTTGGAGACGTAGGCACCGGCCCCGGGGCTGGTGATGGCGATAGTCGGCTTGACCTTCTCCTTGACGGTCAACTTGAGGCTCGCCCCAATCGTTGGGCTGGCGTCATTGACAGTCGTGACCGTACCGGCCGTGTTGGTCGCCTCGACGGTCACTGGGTAATAGTGCCCGGCGTTGACGTTGTAGCTGGTGACGTTTGGCGCGGTGATCGTCTTCTCATACTTGCCGGTGCCGGCATTGAAGGTCAGCACGTGCCACACACCGTTGACCAGGGCTCGTACCTGGTTAATGGCCATTAATCAATCCCCTCCTCTCCGCAGGTGATCATTCCGCAGTACCTGATGATGGGTTCGATGAGCAGCTCGATCTCAGTAACCGCTACGGCGATCAGATAAGCAGCGTTGTGGTTGACCGGGTTGGGCGTGATCGTGGCAGTGTGGACGGCGGGGACTAGCAGAGTGTAGCTCATGGGCCACCACCCTTCGCGGTCGTCGCTCCTGTAAGGTATCCAGCCCACGTCAACTCCTGGCGCGAGATCCTAGCCGCTTTGTTGCCGCCGAACTCGTCCTCAATGGTCACGACATCACCACATTCCAGCGCCGGGTTCTGCTGCCAGTTGACGGTGTAGATCAGTCGACGCTTGCTCTCGTCCAGGACCCAGGCCGCCACCGCAGCGGCTTGAGTGGAGCTGTCGATCAATGGATTGCTAACCCTGATGCCCTGCGTCGGTTCGTTTGCTGGCTTGTCGTCTGCCTGCAGATGGTAGATTGACTTCACCTGCTCCAACTCCGTGGCTGTGACGGCAATGTCAACGACCCCAGCCCCGGTGATGGTCAGCTTCGATGCATAGGTGTAATGCTCGGCGCTCACCAGCGTCCCACCGGTGACGACCACCGAATGGTCCTCACAAGGGGCCTGGTATTCCACCCAGATTTCAGTGGCTCCGTCAGCCATGACAGAGCCCTTATATACCTCTGCGGACCCCTTGGACCGATAGCTTACCACATCCACATCAACGCTATTGACGAGCTTATCGAGTGTGATGGACGGCGACCTATAGGCGTTATCCATGTCGATGACACCGACAACAGTGGATGATAGTCGCTCCATTATCACCTTGCCGGTGCGATCGGCGTAAACCACAGCTCTTCCGGCTATGGCAATCATCTGCAGCGCATCCCTGTGGCTTACCAAAGGGATCGCCCCGGACACCTGGACGGACTGCAACGCCTGGTCGATCTCGTAGGCAGTGGTGCCAGCGTCCTGCAGAACAGTCTCCACGAGTGCATAGATGGTTGTGGTGCCTCTCAGCCCTTTGCGGTAGGTATCTTGGAGTAGATCCATAGCGTCGCGAGCCGTAAACGAGGCTGTCATTGCCCCCTCGTCGCTTTTCCAGTCGATGAGATAGTACGTCCCCGCCGGCACATACTCGACACTGCCACCGACATCTACGCCAATCTCGGCAATCACTCGCTGCCGACGTTGTAGGAAGTGGTAGAGCCCTGTTGGGTTCATGATGTTGAACCGCTTGTCCTGGTTATCTAGCTGGAACCTTAGCTCGTTAGTCGGGAGCGATCTGCTAGTGGCGTCCAGGTCCTCAACGACGTCAAGATACATCAGCTCGGCCTCGCCGTAGTCCTGAACAATGCCGAAGTCTATCTCAATCACTCTAGCCCGCCTAGGGCCCTTACACCACCTGGTGATGACAAGCTCGATGCGCTTGAACTGGGGAAGGTTGCGCTCCATGAGGTAGATGGCTTTGGTATTGTCGGTGACGATCTCCTGGTGGATGATGCCGCCGCTGCCATCGTAAGCAAGCAAAGCAAAGTCCGAGGCATACTCGTCGCCCTCGGGATCAAAAGACACTGTAATCCCAGCTGCATTGTAGACAGCGCCACAGACAATACTGATCTGCTGTGCTGGAGTAAACACGCCATCAGCGTCACAGAGGTCCTCACTCCACCAGCCCAACTCATATTCGGTCTCTTCTGGCCGCGGTGGCAACACAAAGGAGCCGTCCAGCTTCCACCGGTTCGGCTCCCATGTTGCGTAGGCGCCAGGCGTGTGGCGCTTTCGGTTAGTTACTTGATCCAGACGACTGATGACCGCCCCTGCTGAGGCGGTCTTTACGTTATCAAGCCATGCGCTGGTGTCCAGAACCTCGAACGTTAGCCGCGCCTTAGTTTCGCGTTCAGGTGTGCCGATGGCAGCCTTAAAGGCCTCGCTTACTTTGATCATCGGCGGCACCTCCTTATTGCTCAATCAGAGCGATCTTGACGTCCTTATAGTATCTGATCCCCTGCACGCGGTGCCAGGTGTCCATCTGGGTGTCGCCGACATAGGCGCTCATGGTGCGGACTCCATTAGTTCCCTGTGGATCAGGATAGGTCACCGTGTGAAACACGGCGCTATCAAGTAGATCGAGGATAACGCGCAGATTACTCTCGCCGATCAACCCCCACTCCAATGAGATCTGTCGCTTACGCTCGATGATATCCATCAACATCTTGCCCTTCGCGTTGCGCTGCGCATTGGAGATGATGAACTTACCCAGTGGCACCTTGTCAGGATTGGGGGTGATCTCTTGGCCGTTGATCGTGATCAGTGCTGGCATCTGCTACACCCCCTGGTCGCGGAGTACGAGCCGGTACCCCATGCGGGTCAGCTCGTCTGCGAGAGCTGGAATGATGAACCGTGCGAACTTCCGACCGTCGAGATCCAACTCGATCGTCTGACTTCCGCTGTTACCAGGCTGCACGCCACGGCCAGTGATACCCAGCACCTGAAGTGCATCCCTCACACCCCTGTAGACAGCCATTTCTGTAGCGTCTGAGCTATCCTGACCGGACAGATCACGCAGCCCTCTAGGGAGCGGTACGACCGCCTCATCATAATCGCCCTCACCGATGTTGGCCAGAATACCACCTGGTCTGCGCTTAACAATTCCGCCGTCCTCAAGCATCGGGATACGCGGAATGTCTGGCAGGCCGACGGTAAAACCTCCCACTTGACCAACTAACGGAATATTGACTGACGGCACGGTGATCTTAATCTTGCTCACGGCATCGAGGAACTTGTTGATCATCCCGATGATGAGGTTGATCGGCGACCTGACCACATCGACCATGGAAGACCACACGCTGCTTGCCGTGTTCTTGATCCCGTCCCAGATACTAGACAATCGATCAGCAACCCAGGTCCAAGCATTAACTGTCCCGGACTTGATGCTGTTCCACGCTCCTGAGATGAGGTTGCCAAGCCACTCCCACACACCAGCGGCGGTCTTCTTGATGCCTTCCCAGACACCGCCGAGCCACTCAGCGATGATCCCCCATGTCTCGATGGTATATGCCTTGATCTCGTCCCAGTACTTAACCACTAGGTAGACCACCAAAGCGACGGCGGCGATCGCAATGGCAATAGGTGCGATGGCGATCGCCCAAGCAAGAGCCATCTTGCCGGCAGCCGCTAGCGACTGCAACCCCATCCACGCCCACTTAGCGCCCAAAATGACGAACTGGCCGACCTGCACGGCAACTGAGGCGATGGCCTCAATCTTCTGCATCACCCATGCGGCCACAATCTTGCCGCCTTCGATCAGAGCCTGGATGCCTGCCCACACCCATTTGCCAATTAGGATGACGAACTGCCCTATCTGCGTAGCGACCGAGGCGACCGCTTCCCAGCCCTGCATCGCCCAGGCTAGAACAATCTTTCCTGCCTCGATTACTGCCTGGATGCCAGCCCATATCCACTTGCCGATCAGGATTACAAACTGTCCGACTTGCAGTGCCACACTTGCGACGGCTCCAAGCCCCATGGCGATCCATGAGCCAACAACCTTGGCACCGCTGATAACCGCCTCGACGCCTGTAGTGATTAGAGCCGGGATGAGTAGAACCGTCAGGAGTGACGCGATGGTCTCCACAATCGGTCCGATGGTCGGCCAGTTGTCTTTGACCCACTGGATGCCAGCGTTAGCGCCATTCACGGCCGCCTCTAGGCCGGGGAACGTATCATACGCAAACTGTTTGAGGCTCGCCCAAGCTGTGCCAATGGTTGTGACCGCACTCTGCCACCCTGTGGCGACCTTCGCCGCCATCGTCTCGAACTGATCACCGATACCGCCCAGCAGATCGCCTCCGCCGATATCGGCGATGTCCATGTCTGGCACCGCCAGTTCGGGGATGTCGACGCCGCCTGCCGTGCTTTCCTGTAGCTGGTGCACCTGGTCGAAAGACTGCAGTGAGCCCTTTGCGGCCTTCCCTGCCTCGGCGATGCCATCAGCGAGTTGTTGCTGAGCATCGGCAGCTGCCTGACCAGTTTTCGCTGTCTGAGCGGCGCTATCAGCCACACTTTGCGTGGCCGCACCGGTCCGCATGACACCCCATGCACTAGCTGCGGCACTCTTCATGCCATCAGCATAGGACAGTAAAGCTCTGCCAGCTCCGCGCAATGCAGGCACTAGAGAACCGACCGCAGAGGCCGCCATCCCGATCCCGCGGACCATCAGCGATGCAGCATAGAGCACCACCGCCGAGACGCCGCTCCAGATCCGTCTGGCGTAACCAGAGAACTTCTCCCAGTTGGCCAGCAGATAGAGTGTCGCAACTACCAGGCCCATGAAAGCGATCACCTTGAGCTGGATCATACCGCCGGCGACATACGCCATGGACTCGACCATGGACGCCGCCCCAGCCCTATACGCCGCTGCGGCAAATACTATTCGCCCAGCAAACTCTATCCACATCCCTCTCAAGCGCAACAGTGCTGCCATGGTCTTGTACAGCAGACTAGTGGCATAAACAGCAGGCCCTGCAAGGGCAAGGAAGAGCGCGATACCAACGATGGTGTTGCGAACGAAGGCCGGTAACCGCGAAAAACCTTCGGCCATGCGGCGCAGTCCCGTGATAAACGGCTGCATCACGGTTAGCGTAGCGAGGATATAGGGCGCTAACGACTCACCGAGGGTGATCGCCACGTCATTGATGCGGTTACGTGCCATCTTGAGCTGCGAGGATAGGGTCTTGTAACGTTCCTGTGCTTTCTGACCCAGCGTGGTGTTTTGATCCCACGCTATGTTTGCCTTTTCCAGAGCCGTACGGAACAGATCGCCGGCGCCGGAAGCCCTCAGCATGGCGTCTCGCATTCGCACCTCAGACATGCCCAAAGCATCAAGCACCGCAAAGACGTTGCCACCGGCATCCTGCACCCGCCGTAGCCCCTCGATGAACGAGACCATAGAACCAGCGGCGTCCCGCTGCCAGGATACTCTAAGCTGATCAACCGACATACCTGAGAGTTTTGCGAACATTGCCAAGTTCTCGCCACCGCTGGCGACCTGGTTGGCGATGGTCACCATGGCTTTGGACATCGCCGAGCCGCCTGCCTGGGCCTCGATACCCACGGAACTCAATGCCCCAGAGAGGGCAAAGACCTGTGCTTCTGACATACCGACAACCTTGCCTGCACCGGCTAGGCGCAGGCTCATTTCGGCGATCTCTGAGGCTGTCGTGGCTAAGGCGTTATCCAAGGCCGCCAGTGTGCTGCCCATGCGACCAAAGTCGTTCTGAGATGACTGCATGATGTTGGCGATCCTGGCAAGGGCGGTAGCCCCCTCCTCGCCACGGAGGTTGGTGACCACGCCCATGTCAGCAACAGTGCGGGTGAAGCCCATGATCGCGTTCTTCTGGATGCCCAACTGCCCTGCCGCCTCAGCGATCCCTGCCAGCTCTGTAGCTGCCACTGGGATCTCCTGCGCCATGTCGCGGATGCCGCGGGAGAGGGATGCATACTCCTGCTCCGTGGCATCGACGGTCTTCCGAACCCCCGCGAAGGCGTCTTCCCATTGGGATGCTGCCTTCACTGCGGTGGCGCCGATAACGAGCAGCGGCACGGTGATCCCGAGCATCATCCCTTTGCCGACGCGCTCTAGATTTCTGGCGGTCCTGGTAAAGTCTGCTTCAGTCTGGCGCATCAGTTTGGCGGCCTGGCCCATCTGGCGCTCGAAGTTGGTGACGTCGGCAGTTAGTTTGACGATCAGATTACCGATAGTAGCCATGACACACCTCCTTAGCGACCTCCGAGGGCCACATGCCACATCTCCACGATGCGCCTGATGTCGTCAGGCGATTGCTCTTCCTTCTTGGGCTGCTCCCGCTTGGGCACGAAGTCTTCGGGCGCAAACGGCTGCCGCCGCTGCTTCGGATCGCGATTGACGTTGGCAATGGTGCTCGCCACCACACCAGAACGGTAATCATCAACCTCCGTCCCCCACGGCTCCAGACGATAATAGGCCGCCCATTCAGAGAGCTCCCGGCTATCAATCTTGGCCAGGAGCTCTCTGACGGTCATTTTCAGTTCACGAGCAAGCCGAAAGTAAAACCGCCTCTCCGGGCGGTCTAGGAGTTTTTTTCGAGTTCGTCCACGTCCTCCTGGGTCAACCCCGAAAGACGTTGAGCAGCGCTAAACACGCGATTGAGACCGGCGGCCGACTTACGCCCCAAAGCCACGACATCGTCATCTGCGAACAGGCGATTACCACTCTCGTCAACAATCGTCAAAGCCACCAACTTGGCGCGCATGTTCTTGTGGTTGATACGGGTGCCTTTACCCTTCTGATCGATGATGCTGGCCTCGAACTGGTCGCGCTCAGCGCCGGTTAGCGCCCTGACCAACACATCACCGCCCCATTCGGGGACAGATACCTGCTCCTTCGGGAGATCAACGGCCTGCAGAATAGCTTCTCTAGTCAGTAACATGGTTTACCCTCCTAATGCGCGACTGCGCTTATTGTGAGCCTAGGGAACGATAGCACCTAAAGTCGGCTTACCAGTGACGCGCAGCGTGGCCTCGACCTGCATCACGTCACTCGCAGTGACTTCGCTCGGGGCGTAGCCCTTCACCCATGCCGAGAAGGTCCAGCCAAAGGCGTCACCTGGGAACAGGATGCGGTATTTACTGACCTTCTTATCGAGAGCGTCCTGATAGAGCTGATTGTGCTCGGTGTTCTCGGGGTCTAGGTTCAGCGTCAGCTTTACCTCTCCGGCATCACTGAGCCCGGGAAGCGACCGCTTGAACCCATCTCCATCAAGCTCCTCGATCTCGGCTTCGTCAGTCTCGATTGAGGGCGGTTGGATGTTGGCAACCTGGGCTATCGTCTCCCAGGTGTTGGGCGTGCCGGTCTTCTCGCGCTGGAACTTGGTCTTATAACCGGTGTTCTCCATCAGATGTCTCCTCCTTTATGTGTAACGATCACGTCGATAGGCACATGGTAACTGTCAGTCTCGTCTTCGTAGAGGTCACGCTCACCCTCTACGTCGATGTATAGGACCTCGATACCGCCCATAGACCCACGGTGGTCCTGCAGTCCCTTTCTGATCTGGGCGGCAACTGCCTTGGCGCTGGCATAGCCGGAAGCGCGTCCGGGAACGTCCTCTCCCCAACAGGAGAACTGCAGCCTGACACGCTGATGGGCGGGGTTAGGCCCGTCGAGCGTCTTCACCGGCACGGTGCTGATCCGCTGATAGGTTACCGCTGGCATGGCTGGGTCCTGCGGCAGTTTCACGGGGTAGATACGGTCACCGATGAGCTGGACTAAATCAGGTTGAGATGCGAGGTAACTAGCGATCGCCGCTTCAATCCTCATAGCCCCAACCTCCTCTTCAGCACAGCAGCAACCGCTCGCTCAGCTTCGGCGGTGTTCTCATCGAACGCCGGGCGCATGAACGGGTGCGGCGGCACGTTACCGATGACCTTCTTGACGCGGTATGTCCGTCTGCCCTTCTTATACCGTCCGAGCACGCGAACCAATGCGTGGCCATTTTCGACCAGGCGACCGTACCAGTGGTCTTTGTCCGGCCCGACTGAGATCTCTACCCTGCGGCTCTCTTTCTCAGCCGTCACTTCGGCCACGATATGATCAGCGAGGTGTCCAAGCTTGTTGCCTTTGTGAACACAACCTTCCCCGCTTCCGCGCGGGGCTTTCTGCTCGACCGCTCGTTTCAGTACCTTGGCGCCAGACATGGCTGCGTCTTTCAGTGACGGTCCGGAAACCTCACGTGGCAGGATCGCCAACCGCCGTGCTATCTGATCGCCGCCGTCGATCTTCATCCTGACGTTAGTCACGGGCTCACCTCCTCGCAGAGGAGCTGCAGCCATCGACGTCTGCCGTCGCGATCTAGTGCCGCCTTGATATCATACAGTCTGTCGCCGTGTGCAACCCTCATGGTAGCAGTCACATCGGAGCGATAGCGGATGGTGATCCGGTGGGTAGACTGTTGCATGACCTGCTGAGCAATGAAAGCTTCGCGACCACTGACGGACTCGACTGCAGCCCACACGGTTACCACAGGCCCCCAGGATGGGATGACCGCCTTATACTCATCGCGGGTGGTCGGATCAAGGCGTTGGATCGTCACTCGATGGCGCAGATCCCCGGGGTTCATACGATCACCTCAGGCGGTGGTGGATAACAGTATTGAAGCTGAGTCAGGATACTGCTGATCGTGAAGCGCACCTGCTCGCTGACCTTGCCGACCATCTCTCGGTGCTCATACCAGTCAGTGATCAGTACCAGGCAGAGGATCTTGGCCAAGTCATTGGTACCATCGAATTGGATGCCGGTGGCGTTCTTCAGGTAGCTCTCCGCAGCGTTAATCAGCAGCTGCAGCAGCGCTTCCTCCTCGGTTGCGTCCTGGTCCAGGCGCAGGTAGGTCTTGACGTCAGACAGTGTCACGATCATCTACTCACCCCCTAGGGGGAAGGGGCCAGAAGGCCCCTCCGTCGTTATACCGGGATAGTCAGTTCGCCGTAGACGACGGCGGAGTCATCGATCTTCTTGATATCGGAGCGCTCGATGACACGAACGTCCGTGGTATTGCGGGCAAAGGCCTTACCGCCGACGTTGGTGCTCAGGATCTCGTAGTTCTGACGGTCGAACAGGGTGACGAACTCAGAGAGGTTACCGATGATGACGGGAGCCTTGGTAGCGACAGTGGGGATCTCGGTATTGGGGGCAACAATCACCGGCTTGCCGAACATCATCCTACGCCCTGGTTGGGTGGGATCGGGTTGGATCAAGAAGCGGCCCTGGAGATCCTTGAGGCTATCCAGGAAGTTGAACCCGTCCTGGTTGGTGAGAATGACAGCGCCCATGGCAAGGTTCGGGTCAAGGTCTACGTTGAGAACCTTCTTGATGGCCACTTCATCAGCCAAAGCCTTCTTGGCCAGGGTTGCGAGCAGATCCAGGATGAGCTTGTTCCGGGTGCGAACGGACTTCTTGGCGATCCAGCGAGTGACGTAGCGCATCAGGTTCTGATCCGAGTCCTGCAGCAGGCTGTTGGAGAGGGGCAAGATGCCACCGCGGGACTTGACCGCGTAGCCAACGGAGACAAACTTGGGGTTGTCCATGTCAGCCAGGTCAGTTAGTTCGGTGATATCGGCGAACGGAGTGAGGGTAGCCTCTTTCTCAATGACACGGCTGCCGGAGAGCGTGGTAACGGGCTCAATGTTGACATACTGGCTGATGTCAATCCGGGCGCGCATGAGCTCACGAATCTTGGTGGAGATGTCTTGAGGAACGATCAAGCCGCCATCCTCGGCAACGCCCTCGGCCATGGCACGCTTCTCGATCAGCTCGATCTCTTCCCCGGTCAGAGAGCGACGGCGCAGACCTTTCATAAAGGCATTACGATACACGACATCTTCTTCGGCATTCTCGGTAGCAGGCTTTCCACCGCGCTGTTCGCCGCCCTCGTCCAGCTGCTTCTGCAGGTCAATCTTCTTCTGCAGGGAGCGGACTTCAGCCATCTTCTTCTCTGCCTCATCAACCTTGTTGTCGGTCATGAGGCTACGGACCTCGGCTTTCATGGTGTCCAGCTGGGCGAGGAGCTCACGGAGTTCCTTAGTCATGTCTATCATCCTTTCGTTGTGTGCTCTGGTGGGTATGAAAAAGAGCCGATCGCTAGATCAGCTCCAATTCCAGGGTTAACATGCGCTTCTTCTGCGCATCAGTCTGTCGCTTCTGCTCGGCCCGGAAGTCATCCAGGCTCCGGCAAGCGACCTCATTGGCCGGATATGCGGGGAATGCGGTAGGTGAGATCTCATACAGATCGGCTTGCAGGATCGACCGCTTGTAGATCTTACCTGTGTCCCGCTCCACCACAGACCATTTGTCTTTGGTTGGGATCATACCAAACGATACGCCGTCGACGTCGCCGCGCTTGATGCTCTCATAGGCATCATTGCCGGCCGTGGTGTTAGGCAGATCCATCTCGAAGCTGAGCCCGGTTTGATCTGAGCTCAGGCGCAGGGTGCTGCTCTTGGTGCTCCCCAGGACCTGCTCAGTACGGTGTGACCATAGGGCTTTCACTCCGCGCACTTTCAGGCTCTCGTCGAAAGCGCCGGCAGCGATCTCCTCGACGAACTTGTCGCCATACCAATCGCTCATAGCCTCTGACTCTGAGTTGTACTTGATCACCCCGGTGACGGTCCTGGTAACCGTCCCATCATCACTGGCCTTCTCCCTGATCTCCAGAGGAACCATCGTCCTGCGCAGCTCCTTGGGATCCTTGCTCTGTCTTTCCACCTTTGCCACCCCCTTTCTTGTTCTTGTATTGCTCACCTACCATCGTGATGGGCAGCATGTTGCCATTCACGAGCAGCCGATCACCGCCATCCTTCGGCTCCTTCTCCTCAAGTGCCCTGGCTTCATTCGGGGTTATGAAGCCTCCCTGGACACCTGTGCGGTAGGCATCATAACGGGTCTTAATATCAGAGCGCAGGATGCTGTCCACGTTGAACCGGCAGTAGTATCCGCCTTCCCACTCGCTCTGCAGCAAGAGCTTGTAGTTGATCTCCTGCTCATAGATCGTCAGGATAGCCTGCAGAGTATCCACGTAGAACTCTCTCTGTTGCTCCGCGATGTTGGTGTGAGTTGCTCGGCTCAGGTCGTTCAGCTGATGCATCTTGACGCCGAAGGCCGTGGCGATCTGGCGGATGGTCAGTTCGGTGTTCTCGAGGAACTGGGCATCGGCCATGCTTAGGCTGATCGGCTCGAACTTGTAACCGAGGGGCAACAGTGAGATCCTGTGACTGTTCTTGAGCCCACTAGACATGGACTCGAACTGCTCACGAAAGACCCGCTTGGCTTCCTCGTTCAGATCGCCGACGTACTGCACGATACCCTTGGTCTGTAGGCCCTGCCGGTAGAAGTTGTTGATGAACTGCGTAGCACTCCGACCATTCTCAACCAGGTAACGGAGATAGTCCAGCGGGGATATCCCGACGATGCCGTCGGTAGTTAACCCCTTGAAATGCAGCAGCTCATCGGCCATCAACTTGCGTCGCTCGGCACCGATAGTGACCACATACCAGACCTTGTTCTTACTGCTCAGTAGCCCGGCGTCATCCACGTAGACCTGCACCTTGTCGGCAGCGAGTGGATAGAGACCTGTCACCCGCCCCCGCTCGTCGAAGTCCAGGCTGACGTAGGCATTGCCGAAGAGGTTGCGTTGAGCCTCGACGCAGCGAAAGAAGTCATTGGATGACATGTAAGGGTTAGGTCGAAGCTTGAGCAGGGTGTAAAGATAGTGGCTGGTGGCTTTGCTCACTCCGTCTTGATCGCGATAGACCTTCAGGGGGAGCTTGGCAATGGTCTCGCTGAGGATCTTGATACAGGCGTAGACCGTTGCATCTCTAAGGGCATTCTTGCCGCGGACATTGACCGCCCCGGGGCTGATGCCCAGCCATTCCAAGAGTTTGGGGTCGTTCAGTTCCACGGCTTCGCTAGCGCTTCGACGCTCCAACAGTTGGCGAAAGAACACTTACCATCACCTCCTCGCTGGCGGATGCTTCGCCATGTAAACCCCCAGCCCAAGACACGACGCCCCGATGACGTAGAGACCGGCGGTCACGCTGATCCGGAAGGTAGCGATCGCGATGAATGCTAGGCCGACGAAGATCAGAAGATCCTCGGCATAGGTCACGATCACCTGTCTGATGCGCTTCATGATTCACCCCACAGCTTCTTCAGGAATTCTTCCTCAGCAAACTCAGAGACGTCCACCTTCTCCGGAACCAGCCCCATTGCCCGAACATGGGCGTTCATCAGCGCGGCAGCTGGGTCGATCCGATCAGATGACTTGCTCTTGTCCAACATGATGTTCCTGTTGTAGTCGATGCGAGCAACGGCGTTGCTCATCGCCCAGGTCAGAACCTCGTTGTTATCGTGGATGACCTTCTTGTTATAGACCTTTGCCCGGAAGTCCTTAGTCGGTTCAGTGAGCGCCGGTATCTGCTGGGGGATGTCAATGGGGATGAACCCTAGCTTAGCCAGTTCCTGCGTAAGCCATGACGCATGATACCGATCAAAGCACACCTCCCCCTTGACCCATCCATGTCGTTCGTAGGTCTCGACGATATAGTCGAGTACGGCGTGATAGTCCACCTGGGCGCCAGGTGTAGCGGTGATCCATCCTTGCTTTGTCCAGCGGTCATATGGAACCTTGTCCGTCTTGCGCTTTTCTTCCAGAGTATCCTCGGGCATGAAGGAGTGCGACATGACAGCGAAGCGGCCGTCTGGCAACGTGACTTCAAAGCTAACGCTGGTGAGGTCGATGGTGGAAGAGAGGTCAAGGCCAGCGGTAACCGGCAGGCCAGACACATCAGGGAATGGATTGCCATCACCAACCTTGCACAGTGCCCACTTGTCCATCTGCATATAACCGGATGAACGCATGTTGACCCAGACATTAAGCGTCTTGGTCAGGAAGTCACGCATCTTCTCGGGCTTATCCTGAGCCACCTTGAGCTCTGCCCGGATCGCTTCCATGCCTTCCTTGGTTGTGGCAAGGATTGGGTTGGCTTTGACCCAACACGCCTCATCAGCAATGTTATCGATCAGGTTCCCCTCTGGGTCTTTGTCCAGCTCGTTGACCATCGCGAAGTAGCGGTCGTTGTCGATCGGGACGTCCGGGTTCAGGATTTTTGAGATGTAATCGTATTCATCACGATAGCAGGGGTTTTTAAGGTCAAAGCCGGCTGTGGTGATGATGATTAGCAGCGGTTGGGTTCTCGTTTTCATGCCCGACGAAAGAACGTTGTAGTACTCGTCCGTCTCGTGGGCGTGGTACTCGTCCAGGATCCCGCACTGCGGGTTGGACCCGTCACCCTTCTTCTTGTCTTCCTCGGTGAGCCTGGCAAAATACGAGTTACTCTTGGGGTGTTTGATGACGCCATAAGCTGTCTTAAAGGCGTCCTTGAGATCGCTTCGCCGATAGATTGCATCTGCTTCATCCCAGACAAATCTCGTCTGGTCCTTCTTGGTGGCAGCCACGTAGACCTCGGCACTGGCCTCTCTCATTCCCGCCATCTCATAGAGCCCGACAATGGCAAGGTCCTGAGACTTGGCATTCTTGCGCCCTACCTGCCAATAAGCCTGACGAAAGCGCCGGTATCCGGTCTCTCGATGCACCCAACCGTAGATGTTGCCGAAGATGAACATCTCGATAGGCGCCGGGTCCTTGAGCGTTCCAGCTAACGGCCCCTTTGTGTGAGGAAATAGCTTCATCCAGTTGAGAAAGCGGATAGCCCTAGCCTCATCGAAAACATAAGGGAAGCCGTCTGTATCCTCTCTGGCTAGATCATCCAGGAACCGCTGGCAAGCCCATTTATGCTTCTGGCAGGCGATGATATGCCCACTGAGCACGTCGTGGCTATACTGGATCAATTCACCCTTCAGGTCGTAGTCATCGGGGTATGGAGTATACTCAGACATCTCCAAACATCCTCTGCGCAGTAGATGGCGGCTTCTCTTCCTGCCTCTTCGGCACGTTCTTGGTCCTGGCCACCGGGTTCAGGTAAAGCCGATCTCCGAGGCGGACGATCTCCTGGCGCTTCATGCGGATCTCGGTGCTGAGCATAATGACGCTTGACATGGCAGCCTTGCGGTTAGCGGCGGCGTCCTCATCATCGCCATCGATCATCCGCAGATCGTCCCTGCACCTCGAAAGCTCGTACACCAGGTCATCCAACTCAGAAACCGACATGCAGTATTGGTTGATGATGTGCTCATCCAGCGAGCCGACAAACTCGATCTCCTTATAGAGCTTCTTGAGCCGCTTGAACTCCTGCAGAGCACGTTGGTCAGCCATGACTTCCTCGGCGGCCTTGAACGTTCTGTCCTTTACCTTGATTTCAGAACTCTTGCGGCGCTGCATCTCAGCTTTTGTCAGCCGGTTCGGGTTGCCCCTGGCCTCGTGCAGCTGCGTGGGCATTGCTCGCCTACCCAAGGGCTCACCCCCTTGCCATTATCGGAAGTTCATAAAACGAATTTTGTGCGCGCGTGACTACGCAGCCGGTCTCTAGGGGCGGAGCGGCAAATTCGTGACCCGCCCCTACCCTGCTGCGAATCGGAAAATGATAAAGCAAAGACTGCAGATATTCTCTGCAGTCTAACCCAAATCACCGGATATCACTTGAAGAAAAGTCCTTCAAACTTTGACGCAGGGCGCTCTGGTTCGCCTTCCTGTATCCAGGCTAGAACGAAATGCATTGTCTGATCATCCGCAGCTACCACTGGGTCATAGCATGTCTTGTACTTATCCAGTAACACCCAACCAAGCTTAAGATACTCGTTGGCTACCTCATAGTCAGTGACTTCGTGAAGAGCCTTAACATCCTTTGTCTCAACCATCGAGATCACCTCCCTTCACCCTGCATTTCCACAGATGCAAAGGGGAGTCCTCCGTCACTAACAACGCAGTATCAGCTATGCGCTTTGTTATGGCAAGCCAAGCACAAGCTCACCAGGTTACTCAGCACTAGCCTCAGTGACCAGTTGCGTCTGATCTCAATGATGTGATGGACAGTCTCAGCCGGGGTAATCCTGCCCTCTTTCAGGCAGTGCTGACAGAGGCCATGGTCACGAACCAACGCCTGCCTTCTCACCGCCTGCCAGGCTACCGACTGATAGAAGTCTCTTGCCTGATCATCACGGATGTGCCGATCGTAGTGCCGACTGCTCTCTGCCTTGCGCTGCTGTGCTAAATGCTGATGCTGCTCGCAGTAACCGCGATCCACCAGCTCCCTGCATCCTGGGTATGCGCACGGTCGCTTAGGTCTATTGGGCATGATAACTCTCCCAGAAAAGTTTGCTCTTGTGAAAAAACACTTGAAATCACGAGAAGTGACTGTTTAGACTGCTCAGCGTGGTGGGTGTGGTATTGTAGCCAACAAAAAAGGAGCCATCGGCTCCAAAAGTCTTAGAATTATCTTCCTCTAACTACTTGCTATTTATCAAGTAGTCTGCTATAATTAGAGACAGAAAGGAGGTGAGGCGGTGGGTGAAATTAAAGAGCTTCTTACGCTAATCACCCTGGTGCTCAACGCAGTCAAGCTGGCACTTGAACTGCGGAGGCTAGGCGCCAAGGACGAGAAGCGAAAGAAGCCCAAGCGCAAGAAGCGCTGACCGTCTGGGGGAGAGCAATCTCCCCCACCCATTCACATTATACCACACCCACCGCGAATTATGAAAAAGCTTTCATCAACCGATGCCACTGCTCTATTGCTGTCCATTCTCTGGCTGTTAGACATGCCTGATAGTGGCAGCCTGTCCACGTTGGAGATGCTCGGTGTTGGCATCATCACTATCAACGTCGCCCTAATGACCTGGAAGTATTGGCCTAGGAGGGATTAGATATGGAAATCACGATCCGTTCACGCGAAGAGCTTGTCGCTTTTCTCCGTGACTACACAGTGACCGTCACCGAAGCGGCCGAAATGCTCGAGTGTAGCCGTCAGAACATCTTCGACCTGGTCAGGAGAAACAAGCTCCAGCCGGTCAAAGAAGGAAGCGCACTACTGTTCTTGCGCGCTGATGTTGAAGCTAGGGTAAACCTTAACCGAGCAGTCAATAATGTCACCTTCCATGATCGCCCTGGTTACGCTAAGGAAGAATTCCTTATCAACATCAAACACGGCCAGGAAGCGGCTGATGAGTTCGCCATTCGTGATGCACAAATCTTTGACGACATCCCACCTGATGATCACGTGGATGTACCGCTTCCCAAGAACCCTCGACCATCAGCAAAAGGGAAGAGCCGGACATAACCAGCCTAACGGTACCTTACAGTCAAAGCCGCTCCGTTGCCGGGGCGGCTTCTTACTGCGCTGTAGAGACATTACCTCAATGAGACCACATTAGCACTGATCTCGAACTGCTTATGCTCTACCAACCATTCTGGAGTAATCCATGAGTATCCTGCTGCATGGAGAACCCGTTTCGTCGTCCCAGGCCCCTCACCAACGTAACCTGTGGTACAGTGGTTGAGATGCATTTCATCACCGTCAGCATTATAGAGAACGAAATTGTGCCTATTACCTACAACATCATAGTCTTGCATTTTTGCTCGGACGACTTGGCCGAATGCTGACTGATACCTCAGGAATAACTCGTACGCCGCGTGGGATGTAGTACCACAGTCTTTGATAATTGCCGGCAATGTAGCTCCCTCCTTTTCGAAGATAGCTTCATTCTTCGACAATTTTCTGTAATTTCCTCCTGTAGCGTTATTTTCGAACGACACGCCGCCCCGAGCTGATCGGGGCGGCGTGCTCACATGATCCTGACGATACCATGATACCTCGTCTATAAGTGCTTGAGGTGTATCACAGCAAGTCACTTTTCGCAGCTATGACAGCTGTATAGGTCACGATGCGGTTCCACCACACGTAGAAGGTCCGCCGGCTCTCGATCCACACATCCTCAGGCCTCTTGCCTTCTAGCTCGGCGACCTGCTGTGCGTAGTTGATCTGCACCGGGGTCACCCACCCTTGGCGGCCTTGGTAGCCTCGATACTCACGTCTCAGCCGTAGGAAGATCTGCATCTTAGGCGGTAGCTTCTGCTCGACCTCTTCGATCAGCTGTATCCAGCGCTCTTTAGGTTCCAGTGCTGCGAGCCTGGTCCCTGTGCTGCCGGTCTTGTCGCTAATGCCGCTCCTGCTGCTCCCTGGGTTATCGTGTGGGCTATCCCCATTGAATAGATCATCCCGTCGGTCATCCAGTGCCACCTTCTCATCCTCAACGAACAGCAACCAGTGGGACACCGTGCCGTTATATCGCTTGATCTCCAGCTCCATCCTCTCCGCAAGGATCATCCACTCACCTCTTTCGCATGTGCTCAAAGGCTTGTCGCCAGCATTCGGCGCAGGGGGTATCATCGCACTGACTTGCCCCTATGGACTTACCAACATCAGGTAAATCAAGCGTGTCAGGGCAGATCCCTGAACCTCTTAGTCTGTCTACCAGCTCAGCGATAAACTCGTCCAATGTCTCATCCATGACTTGCCTCTCTTCCCTCGAACGCTGATCGCCAGATCACGATCAGCCACCCGGTGCTGTAGTCTAATCTGTCTACCCTGCCGCAGCTAGTGCAGAGGCGAACCAACCTACCCTGGTACCGCGCTTGCACCGTCCTCGCCCCGCAGGTTTTGCACCGCACAGTTACTCATCCTCTTCCTCTTCCTCATCATCGTCTTCGTCGGCCGCCTCGCCCCTCTCTGCACGGTTCTCTCCTATCCCATTTGCGACTACAGCCGCGAAGAAGAGGCCCCATAGGCAGCTCGCATCCTTCGTGATCCAGACGGCAAAGGCAACTGCCGCGCACACCGCGACACCTAACATTGACCTGGCGATGTTGCTCATGGCTCTACCTCCTACCTACCCAGGCCTGGAGGTTCTCGTCCCACTCGGTGACAAACTTGGCAGGCAGCTCGACTTCCTTTGCTTGGAGCGCCTTGGCCACAGTTGTGCTGCTACAGCACCCTTCGCTCTTGCCTACCTTGATCGGGAAACCATCGGGCGACTGTCGAACCGCGATGATCGTCACCGCTTTGTTGAGCAGGATCTCAACCGTGTCGCCTGTCTTCATCGCTCGTGCAATGCCGGCTGAGAGGCGTATCATGCCTTTGGGGCTCACCGTGATCGTGCCATCGTCCCTAACGGTCCTCTTGTTGAACACAGTGAAGCAGCTCAGATCGATGCTGGTGGTCACCGGGCTACTTTCCCGCTTGGCGCGGTCATCAAAGGCCGCCTCAGTCTCTTCCCTACGCCTAGCGATCACCGGATCATTGCTTGTCTTGACCATCATGCTGTCTCATCCTCCCCTAGCCTTTTGATGAGCACTTCGACCCTGGGGTGTGCTCTGTCGATGTAGAAGTCCACGTCTCTTACTAGAACCCATCTGTCATCTTTGTAGAGAACCCCTTCAAGGGTATCGCAGAGCAGCTTGTGGCTGTTATGCGTATCTCTTCGCCGGCGATCCGGCCAATAGGTTGTTATCTCAATGACCAACTTCTCGCGTTCGCTGAACTTCCAGTCCTGGCGCTTGGCAGCCAGCTTCGCTTTCAGCTGTGCCTCCTGCTTCCAGGCCGCGCCTTCTGCGCTCAAGATCCGCTTGTTCACTGACACATTGCGATAGCAGTTGTTGACGCTCGGCACGATCGGCAGCGTAAACCTCAGCATCACTCCACCGCCTCTCGATACTGACAATCACCAAGCTCGGCCTCCGGGTTGGCCGGATCGACCCAGCCATTCATGAGTACCCGCCTGAGCTTGCAGTCCTCAACCGCTTGCCCGTGCCTGTTGCACAGCCGGCAGAACGCTAGCGCCCGGTCGCAGATCAGCGCCAGCTCATCTTTGTGGATCACGATGTTGTCCTTGATAGCTAGTGTCTGGGCGTGCTCCCTCTTGGCCTGGTCGGTATAACAGACTTGGACCTTCCAACTCGTCATCTCTTTCATCATCTTGAGGTAGACAGCTGGCTCAAGGCTGTTCTGATAGTGATCGACGATCTTCGTCGTGAAGCTCCGCGCCATTCTAATCCACTTGAGCAGGAGCTTCGGCCGCTTGTAGATCACCATCTTGTCGATCATGTCATTGAGGTAGCCCATAAATACACCGACGATCAGCAGAGTCTCCTTTTCGTCGCGATTCAGGTAGCGGATCATCGTCTTATCCCCCGGATCCGCTGCTTAGCCTCATATTGGTGGGCGTCCTCGGCGATCCTCAGAGGCGTGGTCGGTGGTACGATATCGATGGTGAACGGCCGTTGTGTGTTGGACTCCGGGTGCAGCTGCAGGTATTCGTCCATGGTCATACCGTGAGCGAGCTTAACATGCGTCGGTATCCAGTCGCAGAACGTGCC
>CAYOCI010000063.1:0-23889 GCA_964402415.1 uncultured Clostridia bacterium | reverse complement strand
GGCGCTTAGTTTACCGTGTTCACTTTATGGGATACAGTTCATGAGACCCGCCCCTGCAGACAGCCCTGCTGTTCTGGCCAACTGCGGTGGGATAGACCAACACAAAGACCTCGGTCGTGATGACCGAGGTCTTGCGTTTGTGTTTACTCGTTGCGGTTACCCCACTAGGGACTAGGGACTGGCGACTAGGGACTCGTGTATAAAACGCACCAGTACGTTTTATACACGTACTGTTTTCCACTTCCCAGATTTATAGCGCCAATAGATGAATGCTGAACGGGTGCATTGGTCAAGGGCCATGGCGCACCAAGCGCCGATCAGACCCCAATGGAAGACTTGAACGAACAGTAGCGCTAAGACCACGCGCACGCCTGCTACACCGACCAGAGTACCGATCAGAGGCCAACGGGTGTCCCCTGCACCGCGCAGGGCGCCCGCTAGGATGAACTGTGTGGACTGCAGCAACTGAACCGTCGAGATGATCTTCAGAGCGATCGCTGCCTGACGGATAACCTCAGGTTCGGTGGTATATAGCCTAGCAATGCTGCCACCGAAGAAGAAGAAGATCAAAGCCATGGTTCCTGCCACCATCATACCGATACGACGGGTCTCCCAGCCGTAACGCTCCGCCCAATCAGGACGCTTCTGTCCCAGGCTCTGACCCACCAGCGAAGTGGCAGCCATGGAGAAGCCTTGCCCCGGGGTGAAGGAGAGACTGACGATGTTCATGCCGATCTGGTGAGCCGCGTAGGTGAGAGTGCCTAAGCCGGCAACCACCTTGGTGAAGGTGATCATACCGAAACGCATGATCAGCTGTTCGATCATAGCCGGGGCCCCGATCTTGGCGATGCGACTGATCAGGTCCCAGCGGGGAGTGAACTTATCTTTGAGAGAGATGTGCAGGATAAACTTGCCACTAAAGATAACTGACAGCGCCATGACACAAGCAACTACGCGACCAATGGTGGTAGCCAGACCAGCGCCATAGACGCCCCACTTAGGAAAGCCGAAGTAGCCATTGATGAGGACATAGTTGCCGCAGACGTTGACCACGTTGGCAATGATGTTGAAGCGCATCGGGGTCTTGGTGTCGCCCGCCCCACGTAGCACTGCCGTTACTGACATGCCCAAGGTCTGGGGTAGAATGCCGAGGGCCACGACCTTGATATACTCGACGCCGTAGCGGATGGTGTCCCCCTCTGCACCCATGAAAACAATCAGGGGCTCGGCCAGGAAGTAAACCACCGCAGTCATGATGGTGCCCAAGACCAGGGTGATCAGGAGCGACTGATGGATGGCTGCATTGGCTTCTTTGATATCCTTGGCGCCCACGAAGCGTGCCACCAAGGCGGTGGTGCCGACATTGAGCGCCATGAATGCCGCCAATGCCAGAAACAGTGGCTGATTGGTTAGCCCGATGGCAGCGATGGCAGCGGGTCCGACCCCACCGACCATCATCATATCGACCATGCCAAACAACGTAACCAGAATTTGCTCAAAGACCGCCGGCCAGGCCAGCTGGACTATTCTTGCCCGCGCCGCATCCAGCGATAACTCGCCACTCGCTACTACATCGCGTTGAACAGCTGTTTGCATCGCACCGCCCTCTCCCCATTTTATTTCGCTACGCTAATTTTCTTATGAACCAAATATACCATCGGCTGACAAAGTCGTCAAGACGGAATTGAGCGTCAGAGAGACCCTCACCCCTCGTGGCTAGACCGCTGAAGTCGCCTCCCTACGTTCGGAAACCACGTTCCAGCCGATCATAGTACTGCGCCAGGTAGAGGGCGGATCCTGAGAGGCCGACGATGAGGCCTTCGGGGAGCTTGGTGTGCTCGGCAACCTGATAGGTGGCACCACGCACGACTAGGTCTGACAATGGGCAGGGCCGCTCCGCCAGTCTGAGGAACTCCTCCAAGCCTATCCAGACTAGCGCCGGTGTCTCAGACGCGGGCTGGGGCTGTTTGATGAAGACACCTTCGAAGACGGCGGTCGCCCAAGTACAATCGTACGGTTCTCTGCCAGGCTTCTTGATCGGGATCATGCGCTGCCAGACCAGAAGCGGCAAGAGGTCGTTCGCATCAGCTTGCATCTGCTCCACTCGCCCGTCCTGCCACGAGACCAGCGTGCTCCTAGCACTAATCAGTGCGATCTCCTCGCCAGTCTCCTCCACCGCCTCGCGGGATACCGCTTCGGCCAAGCTCTCGCCTGGTTCTTGCCCCCCACCGATCCCGATTAGGTCAATACGGGTTCGGCCCTGTTCTTGGGTCCAGTAGCTCGGTTGGCTGATTGAGAACACGAGACGTTCACCGTGCCAGGCCAAAAGGCCGGTGCTTACCCGCCCACTAGGCGCCATGTAACGGATATCGATTGTACTCACTCCTTCATCGCAAAAGTCCCTGGACCCTGGTCCCTAGTAGAACGCCTGGGTTGGTAGTATCGAGAGACCTGCACATAGTGGCGACGCAACGCGACGCATTATGTCACTTCTTAGGCAGCTGGCAGGAGCCTGTCCGCCGAGTACCGAATACTCATGGATAACGCAATCGCCCTGTCTCAGCCTCCGATCCCAGCCTAGGGACTAGGGACTCTAAGCAAAGAGGTGCTCTTTCATGTCCAAGCAACGTTCAGCTCTCGTTCTTGCACTCGTCCTGCTCCTCACCCTCTCAGGTTGTGGCAAGACCACACCTGCGCAAGTCACCACACCCTCAGATTCGACCCCCGCCAAGCTCGCACCACTCACCATCGGCCTGATGCCGGCGATCAACTCCATCCCGTTGATCGTAGCAGAGCACAACGGCTACTTCAAACAGCTGGGGGTGGATGTCAAGCTGATGCACTTCAGCAGCCAGACCGATCGTGAAGCAGCGCTCCAGACCGGCCAGATCGACGGCACGGTGACTGATGTTATTAATGTAGTAACCGAGCGCGACAGCGGCTTCAAGGTCAAGATCACCTCGGCTACCGACAGCCGCTTTGCCCTACTTGCCTCCCAGAAGTCGGGGATTACCAGCGCAGATGTCCTGAAAAAGGCCGGCCAGAAAACTCTGCGCACGGGGTCGATCGAGGGCAGCGTCATCACGTATGAGACGGACCTGCTACTTCAGAAGAATGGTGTGGACCCTAAGGTCGTTGACCTGGTCTCGATCCCCGCCATCCCCGCCCGGCTCGAGGCGCTGCGCGCAGGGCAGATCGATGCGGCCGTCTTGCCCGACCCCTTAGCCACGCTCGCTGAGAAACAGGGCGCTAAGGTCATCCTTGATACCAATGACCTCGCCACGGTCCCCGGGGCGCTGGTCTTCACGGAGAACTCCATCGCCAGCAAGAAGGCGTCTCTGCAGGCCTTCTACAAGGCCTACGATATGGCAGTTAACGAGGTTAACAAGAACGCCGCAGCTTACAAGGACGTCATCACCGAGAAAGGGCAGTTTCCTCCCGATGTGAAAGATATCCTCAAATTACCACAGTTCGGAACCAAATACCTGCCTGATCGTAGCGAAGTAACCAATGTTATCAACTGGATGAAGAACCGCTATGGGCTCAAGACCGAGATCAAGTATGAAGATATCGTTACCGAGGAGTTTATGAAGTGATTACTGTCGAGGCGCTCTCTGTCAGCTATGGGGAATCAGAAGCGCTGGATCGCGTCGATCTAGCGATCACGGCCAGGTCGACGTGTGCCATCATCGGGCCCACCGGTTGTGGCAAGAGCACGCTCCTCTACGCACTCGCCGGCCTGATCCATCCAGATCAGGGTGAGGTGAAGATCAACGGCGAGCCGGTCAGGTCGCCACGCTCTCGGACCAGCCTGATTTTGCAGGACTATGGTCTGTTTCCCTGGCTGACCGCTCTCGGCAACGTGCGCATGGCCGCAGAACTGAGCGGTATGCCACCCAACGCGCTCAACGAGAGATGCGTCGAACTGCTGGATCGCCTCGGTCTTGGCCAATCGCTGCGCCATTTCCCCAGTCAGCTGAGCGGGGGGCAGCGCCAACGCGTTGCCATTGCCCGCGCTCTGATCAGCGAGCCCGATCTGTTGCTCATGGACGAGCCCTTCTCGGCTCTCGACGCGCTCACCCGCGAGAAGATGCAGACCATGATCCGCGAGCAATGGCAACAGCGTGGGCTGACGACGGTCTTGGTCACGCACAGCATCGAAGAGGCTGTCTTCCTGGGTGAGCAGATCGTGGTCATGACCCCCTCACCTGGGAAGATCCATGAGCGACTCATGAACCCCTGCCCTCCGGCGGATGACCCCCGCTCGCGGCCGGAATTTGCCCCCCTCTGCCGCCACCTACGGGAGATGCTGCGAGGTGATGAGGATGAGTAGCCAAGAGCCCGCGGCCCGCAGCCCACAGAAGAACCACGCGGGACGAGCAGGAACAAAGAGCAACCATCTAGGCTGTGTAGGTCTTCTGGGATTGGTTGCTGGCTGGACCCTGCTCTCCTATCTAGCGACCCCCCTAGTGGTTCCC
This sequence comes from uncultured Clostridia bacterium, assembly GCA_964402415.1. Lineage (GTDB taxonomy): Bacteria > Bacillota > JAAYKD01 > JAAYKD01 > CAYOCI01 > CAYOCI01. Next base: position 19,411 of record CAYOCI010000063.1, on the reverse strand, counting down.
TGGCCGTGGGTCGTGATGCGGGAGTTCGCCCGGCTACTGCCCACCACCCTCATTCCCCATCTTGCTGCCAGCCTGGGGCGCGTAGCTGCCGCCATGGCGATTAGCATCCTCACGGCGGTTCCTCTAGGGATCTGGCTGGGGACCAACGTGACCGCAGATGCTCTGCTCTCCCCGCTCGCCTATCTGCTCTTCCCCGTGCCCAAGGTCGCGCTGTTGCCTGTCTTGATGATTCTCCTGGGCTTGGGCGAACGGTCTAAGCTGGCGCTAATGCTGCTGATTCTCTTCTTTCAGATCCTCGTGGCCACCAGGGACGCGGTCAGGGGGATCGAGCGGCCCTACCTCTACTCCATTGCCACCCTGCACCCCTCTCTCTGGGCCCGTTGGCGCTATCTCTATCTCCCCTATGCCCTGCCCAAGATCTTGGCCGCGCTGCGCGTGGGCGTCGGGACCGCCCTGGCCGTCCTCTTCTTCGCCGAGAACTATGGAACGCGTCACGGGATCGGCTACTATATCATGGACCGCTGGATGCGCTTCCGTTATGCTGAGATGTTTGCTGGGATCATCGCTCTGAGCATATTAGGTTTGGGGCTGTTCGCTCTGGTCGACTGGTTGGAGAAACGACTCTGCCCGTGGAGAGGATGAGACAAATTACGTTTGGAGCCATCGTTATCGTTGCCCTATTGTGCTGGGAAGCGATGCGCCACATCTGCGTTCCACCGCGGGCTGTGGGCTGATGGCTGCGGGCTAAACGGAGGTGCTCTATTGACCGATTTCGTTCTGATTTTGCTGGCGATTGCGATCGCCTTCTCTGGTCTAACCTGGCTGCTGAACAAGAGATTTCACCATCGGTTGGTCAAATACGCTCCTGCCACGTTGGCACTGGGCATAGGCCTCCAGAACTTCTATCTCGCTCGTTTCGCACCCAGTGAAGGGTTTAAGGATCTCGCACGCCTTGTGGTTGTCATGATGGCAATAGTTGCTTTTGTAGCTAGCCTGGCAACTGCACTCTACATTGACTACCGACATGCTAAGCAAGACGGCAACAGGAGAGCTTAGAAATACCTCGCAAGGAGGAGAAGATGTATAACGGGCTGCTCAAAGATCTGGACGGACAGCTGGATGAGACGATCCAATACCATCTGCACATCGGTGATCACGCCGTTCACCTCAATCAATTGTTGGGCACACATATTCGCCTGGAGCATAACGGCGAGAAGAACTGCGTTCTCTGCGGTCGCAAGGTAACCAAGCTCTTCGACCGGGGTTACTGTTTCCCCTGTGTGCGCAGCCGCCCGGAGACGGATCTCTGCCAAGTCAAACCCCACGAGTGCCATTACGAGACCTGTCGAGATCAGACCTGGGGGGACCGTTACTGCATGACGCCAACCTATCTCTATCTCGCCAAGTCCAGTGATATTAAGGTCGGGATTAGCCGAAGTATCCCCGGTCGTTGGGTCGATCAGGGGGCGGTCGAGGCGGTGGTCATTGCCCAGGCCCCGAACCGCAAGGTGGCGGGTGAACTGGAGTATCATCTGGCCCAATCGATGCCGGATAAGACTGATTGGCGCAAGATGCTCAAGGGCGAGGTGGTCGCCAGCGATCTTGCCCAGGCGCGTGACCGGGTCCTAAGCTGTATCTCGGAGCCTTGGCGAGAGTATCTTCTACCGGACCAGGAGATCGTTGCCCTCAACTATCCTGTCAACACCCACCCCAGCAAGGTCAGCAGTCTCAATCTGGACAAGGGGCCAGTTGAGGGGGAGTTGTGGGGGATCAAAGGGTCGTATCTGATCCTGTCTTCAGGGGTGCTCAATGTCGGCAAGTGGGTAGGCTACCACGTGACGCTGGAGATTAAGGAAGGTGCCACGACAGCGGCTCGATAGCGACCTTCGGTCGAGTCCAAAGGCCAACGTCCAAAGCCCAAAGTGTTGAGCAAGGGGCAGACCCCTTAGTTGACAAACGGACAGCACCGGGACCTAGAAGGTCTCGGTGCTGTCCGTTTGCGTCTGTTTACTTCGCTCCCTTGATCACGCGGGCCAACTGTGCGCCGGCATGACCTGCGGTCTCGAACTGCCAGTCCTGAGCTCGGGTGACTGCGAGATACGCCACCTGCTTCATGCCCAGCCAAGTGGCCATATAGGCTTCCAGGTTGCGGGCCCCATTGACAGCCCCATTACCAGAACCGCCCGCGGCGGCGATCCCGACCACTGGCTTGCCACGAAGCTTGGACTGTTCACGCTGTGGCCACTCGCAGCGACGCAGACGATCCAAGAAGATCTTCGCTGACTCGCTTAGGTCATGGAAATAGACCGGCGTACTGAAGATCAGTCCATCGGCGGCGATGATCTTCGTCCGGAGCTGCTCGAAGTCATCGTCATGAATGCACTGGTGGACCTTACTGCACTGCCCCCAGCCGTTGCCGCAAGCTTGGCATGGAAGAATGGCAAGGGTATTGAGATGGACGAGTTCGATCTCAGCCCCCTCGGCAAGTGCTCCCTCCAACGCCGCTTGTGCGAGCCGGCTGGTCAAGCCGTCTTGGTTGGGGCTGGATTGGATGGCAAGAATCTTCATATCTGTTCCTCCCTATCTGGATATCAAACCACATTTCGATGGTGATGTCCAAAGTCCTGCATGAGATTCGTTAGTCACAGTGGCGGTCGGGTTGGACTATTCCTGTTTGCGCGGAGCTTGTGCTATACTAGAGGGAAGTATTGGTATTGTCCGCATCCGGTCTTTGGCAAGACTATTGGTAGATTAACATGGAAAGACCGATACGGGTCGCCAGTCGGGCGACCATGGGCGGGTCTGAGACCTGCCCGTGGATGAACGCGGAGCGTTCCGGCTCTTCATCTGCTGTGGTGCCGCCAAGGCAGCATGATGAGTCATGACCTATGACTTATGACTCTCAATATAAAGGAGCTTGGTCCCGATGGAAAACCAAGAATTCGTCGCGCACGCCCTCACTGACGAGATGGATCTCAACGTCATCGCCAACCATTTCGGTATCAATCGCAAGCTGCGTTGGGAAGAGGTGCTGACGCTCAAAGACACCAACCTCAAGGGGATTCTTTCGTCCCCAGAGGGCAAGCGCGTGGCACTCACATCGTTTGGCAGTGCAGTCTTCATCAACTGCCAGCCTCACGAGATCCGCGATGTCGTCATCTATCTGCAGCGCATTGACCCTCACCTTAAAGAAGGCCGCATGGACCTGGTGGATACCTATCAGCTAAGTGTAGACCCAGATGCAGAGGCAACGATGCACTATGAGCAGGGCACGGTTCCATCAATCGGACCTCACCATCATGAGATCATCTCAGTGGTGCTGGCTAAGTCGGTGGCGCTGGAAAGGATCGAGCTCGGCATCAACAGTCTGCTCGACGAATCCGAAGAGATCGTCGGCTATCTAGAAACTGGTCGACTAAATATCAGTGATGATCGTCTCGCGAAGCTCACTGCTCGGATACTCAGTTTCAAGTATAACTCCCTATCGTATATCATGCTGCTGGATAAACCCGACGTCGCCTGGCGCGGGCAGGACACATTGGAGCTATTCACCCAGCTAAGCGGCATCTTTGAGCTAGGTGAACGCTACGGAAGGCTCCAGCTCAAGACCGAGACACTGCTCGATATTACGGACTCATTCGCTAATTTCACCCATGCCCGCCGCAGCAACCGTCTTGAGTGGGTGGTCATTATCTTGATCGGTTTTGAGATCGTGATGTCGCTGGTGGATCGGTTGATCGAGGCAATCTGGTAATGCTCCGACTAAACAGGGGTCGCCTCAAAGCTAAGCGCTTTTGAGACGACCCCATCTTTTCTTTCTATATCGCTTAGTTCTGCTCGTGGACAACCTTGCCGTCGATAAGAACCTTCCATGCCTTGCTGTTGATCGCAAAGGGATGACCGTCGTAGATGGCGATATCGGCGTCTTTGCCCACTTCCAAACTACCTACGCGGTCAGCGATCTCGAGGATCTCAGCGGCATTGATGGTGATCGCTTTCAGGGCTTCCATCTCGTCCATCCCTGCATTCACAGCCAATCCGGCCATCAGCGGCAGGTAGTGGAGCGGAGTGACCGGCGAGTCAGTGCAGATGGCGATCTTCAGCCCAGCCTTGGAGAGAGCTGCCGGGGTATCAAAGCTCTTGTTGGTCAGCTCGAACTTGGTGCGGTGACCGAAGCTCGGCCCAACGATGCACTGGTGGTTGCCCTTGACCAAGTAGTCAGCGATCAGGTGACCCTCGGTGCAGTGATCGAGGGTGATACGGACGTTGAACTCCTTGGCGATACGGATGGCGGTGAAGATGTCATCGGCGCGGTGTGCATGGCACTTGAAAGGAATCTCACGGCGCAGAACAGGAAGCAAGGCTTCTTTCTGCATATCAAACTGGGGCATCTTGGTGGGGTCGCCGTCGGCGCGGTCAATGGCCTCCATGTACTGTTTGGCCTTGAACAAGGCCTCTCGCATGATGGCAGCCGTCCCCATTCGGGTGGCGGGCATCTTCTTCTGACCACCATACACGCGCTTTGGGTTCTCGCCAAAGGCACATTTCATCGCCAAGGGATCCTTGACGATCATCTCATCGACGCACATGCCGTAGGTCTTCATGGCCACAAAGGTACCACCAATGACATTGGCGCTGCCAGGGCCTGTTGCGGCTAGGGTAACGCCAGCTTGCCGGGCCTCAGCAAACGTGATGTCCAAGGGGTTAATCCCGTCGATCCCACGCACCTGAGCAGTCGTGGGACTGGTCGCCTCGTTGCAGTCACTGCCCTCAAAGCCAATGGCGCTCTCTTCCATGCCGAGGTGGCAATGGGCATCAATCATCCCGGGCATCACCATGCGTCCGCCAGTGTCAATCACTTGTGCATCCGCAGGGAGTTCCACGTTGGCTCCTACGGCCACGATCTTGCCATCTTTGATGACGATGGAGCCGTTCTCAACCACAGGTCCCGCCATGGTATAGAGCTTGGCGTTTTTGATTACTAGTGTCATTATGTCTACCCCCTTCTACGATGGTCTCTGGACCACCAAGAAGGTTTCGACTTGATCATCCTCGATCCTGCCCAGACACACAAAAAGCGCCTTTCGGCGCTGGAGTGTCTCTGCTCCACTACTTCTGGTGGCTAGTGCCCAACATGAAAATGCCCATGAGGGTCGCCTGCAGGCGACCCTCGGGAGGGTCTAAGACCCTCCCCTACAGACGCCTTTGCTGTTACCCGCGAGACAGCGGGATCCCAGATGATTTGGTTGTAGGGGCGGGCATACCTCGCAGCTGAGCGGCGAGGCTACGGACCGCCCGTGGAGGGGCACTTCGTTTTCATCCTCTGTGGCGCCGCCGCGTCGTCATGGCGAACTAGTGGCTGATGCCTGCATTATGTAAGGCGCAGCGAATGCTGCGCCGTCTAGTCAGTCTCTGGTAGTCGGGCGGAGCATGTCTAGCCCACCTAGAACCACATGCGCCAGACCAAAACCCAAGACTGCACTCCGCATCTTGCGATTACGGATTAGAAGGCTCGCACCTGAAACCACGGTTCCAAGCCCTGCTACTGCGAGAGCTGTGGGGTTTTTGATTTTCATGAGCTTCACCTCCTGAGCAATAGTATCTCCTGCCCGAACGCGCTCTACCAAAGGAAAGATTCATCAGTATTGGCTCTTCACCTTGTTTGCAAAAAATGGACTCAACGGTAGTAAGCGGTAGTTTACTCTTAGCAATCTGTCATCTGTTCCAGCCAGGAGGTGCCTGTTTCCTCCCCAGCGAAAGAACTTAGCAGCAAAAGTCCTGAGCCACGCATCTGCGGTTCTATTCGCACCTATAGGAGGCACTATGTCCCAAATGAGGCAGACCAAGGTCCGATTAACACCGCTCAACCTCAGCATTGCTGACGGGCTCTTTGCCACGATCAGCAACAACTTCGTGGGCTTTATGACCCCATTCCTCTTAGGTTTTGGTGCTACCAATACCCATATCAGCGCCATGGCCTCACTGCAGTCTCTCGCCGGCAACGTCCTGCAGATCCCGTTTGCCCACCTTACCGAGCGTCTGGGGCGACGCAAGTTCCTATGCATCGTCGCGGGACTGCTCTCTCGCCTGCTCTGGGCTCTGCTGTTCTTTGTTCCAGTCCTCTGGCATGGTCAAGCAGCCATCTATGCCTTCATCGCCATCATGGTCGGGCAATCCGCCTGCACTGCGCTAAACGCCCCAGCCTGGACCTCATTCATGGGTGATATCGTAGCCAAGGATATCCGTGGGCGTTTTTTTGCCACACGCAATGTGGTCATGAATATCGGCTCGCTGTTTGCGATCGCGATTGCGGGGCGGATGATCGAGGCAGGCGGCTTCCCCAATGGCTATCGCAACGGCATCCTCATCTCGTTGCTTTTCGGGCTGATCTCCTTTGCCTTCTTTCTGATGATTCCTGAGCCAGCATTTCAGCCGGTGCAACAGGGGGCCCGGGCTGATCGCTGGACCAATCGCGCACGCCGTACGCCTCTTCGCCGCCAGTTGCAGACCTTGTCCAACAGCCAGTTCGGTCGGTTCGTGCTGCTGACGGCCCTGATGAGCCTCGGTGCCGGAATGTCTGGGCCATTCTTCAGCGTCTACGCCATGCAAACTTTAGGCGCCACGACCAAGCATCTGGGCTACTACGCAGCCGGGGCAACCGCCTGCGTGATCATGAGTCAGGGGATCTGGGGTCAGCTCAACGACCGCAAAGGAGCGCAGTTGGTGATGCAACTAAGCGCCTTCGGGGTCATGCTGAGCCCACTGGTCTGGATCTTCTCAACGAGCCCCTGGCATCCGATCATTGGCGAGGGGGTTGGCGGGCTGGCGTGGTCGGGATGGGGGCTGGCATCGTTCAATCTGCTCCTGGAGCTCACCCCTGAAGACCGTCGCCCGAGCTACGTCGCCGCGCACAGCTTTGTCAATGGTCTAGCAGCGTTTGTGGCGCCGCTAATCGGTGGAGTGATCGCTGAACAGCTCGGTATCCGCGCGCTCTTCATGATCACCATCGGCTTTCGCCTGGCGGTGGGCATAGGGTTTCGGCAGATGCGAGCGGCGAGCAGAGCGCTCGCTGTGTCCCTAGTCCCTGAAGGAGAGTCCCTCGCCCCCAGCCCCTAGCCCCTCGTGAGATCGGAGAAACGAGCCGTGCTACGCCCACAGCACTGCGGATGATGTACGAAAGGATCGGTCACGACGGCCGATCCTTTCGCATGTGTGGACAGAGTGCACTTGTACACAGGGCTTCGGGACTTATCCACAGATTACTCCCCACCTTACCCACTGAACTCACAGTTCCAGACCGCTTCCAACAGGAATAAACAGTAAAACCGACCAGTATCCACACCCCGTCCACAAGCTGTGCACAACTCAATCCACCAGAATTGATCTCTCATCAGTGATCCTTGTGGCCTCCAGCCGGGGTTGTCCACAAGGAGTGGCTGACTATCAACACCTTACCCACAGGTTATGCACGCCCTGAGGGCGTGAGTCCCTAGACCCGAGTCCCTAGTCCCTAGCACGGAAGATGAGAAACCCGTAACTGGTAAGGACCCGATGATGCGAAGAAAAAGGTAGAAGCAATGGATGAGTAGAACCCTATACTAGTTTCCTAGAGACGACATCACCCGTCCAAGGGGGAATCCGCATGCCACCGAAGACCAACGCCGCAAGGCTGCTGGACCAACTGAAGATCCGCTATGAACTGCGCGAATATGAGGTCGATGAGGCCGACCTATCTGCCCAAGCCGTCGCCCCAAAGGTAGGTCTGCCTTTGCAGCAGGTCTACAAGACGCTGGTTGCCCGCGGCGATAAGACTGGTGTGATGCTGGCCTGCATACCGGGAGATAACGAGCTGGATCTCAAGGCGCTGGCCGCCGTCAGCGGCAACAAGAAGGCTGACCTGGTAGCGCTAAAGGAGGTTCAGCCTCTGACTGGCTATATCCGCGGTGGGGTATCCCCCCTGGGGGCCAAGAAACGCTACCCGGTCTACCTCGACGCAGCTGTAACCACCTGGGATTGGGTCGCGGTCAGTGCCGGTGTCCGCGGCTGCCAGATCATCCTCGCTCCATCGGACCTGATCTCTGCAACTCAAGCCCAGGTTGGCGCCATCGCGCGAGTTGAATAGCTCATGTCGGCCTCTTCCCCGCCTGGTTCCCCTCGTGTCCCATCGCTCGTTCCACCTGTGGACTTGTGTACTTGTGGACCTACACGCTCCGTGTCCCCGCTGCCTACTGGTGGCTTGGGGCCTTGGAGCATGGTGACTCGTCATTGGCTTACAGCCAATGACGTGCTACACTATTCCTATGCATGTACAACCATCATCCACCAATCGCGTCTGGGAGCTGGACGCGCTCAGAGGGATCGCCATCATCCTGATGTCGACCTTTCACCTGGTCTTTGACCTGGCCACCTTTTTCGGACTGCCGATCAGCTATCTGAGCGGCTTCTGGTACTATGAAGGCCTCTCTTCCGCCCTGCTCTTCATGCTCGTCTCCGGGGCCAGCGCCACCCTTAGCCGCCGACCTGCCCGTCGGGGGCTGATTGTATTTGGCTGGGGCATGGCTCTGACCATCGGCACCTACTTCATCGACCCTTCGCTGTATATCCGCTTCGGCATCCTGCACTTCCTGGGGCTGGCCATGATCTTGTCAACCTTCGTCAAGGGCTGGCGCCCGGTCGCACTGTTCTTGTTCTCAGCGGCAGCCATCGCTGGCGGGGTCTATCTACGCACCCTGAGCACCGCCAATCCCTGGCTCTTCCCCTTTGGCCTCATCACCGCTAACTTCAACTCCTTGGACTACTACCCGCTCTTCCCCTACTTCGGTGTCTACACCCTTGGAATGGTCTTAGGCAGACTGCTCTACCGCGAGCGCCGCAGTCTGCTCCCTTGGCGACCGTTCTGGCGACCCTTGGAGCTCATGGGCCAGCACTCCCTGACCATCTATCTGCTCCACCAGCCAACCCTTCTGGCACTGCTTTACACCCTGCGCTTTTTTAGGTGGATTTAGTGAAAATAGTTCCTGCCTTGGCAGGAATACTAACCCGGGGAGCGAATAGTATGTAGTGTTTTTAAGATGGTGAATGCCACTTTCATAGTAAGAAAGCAGTGGCATAAAAAGGAGGAACAATATGCCTAACAAGGAGATGCTCCTGATCCCTGGGCCGACGCCCGTCGTGGACGAGATCTACGAGGCTCTTGCCTCTGAGACCTACGCCCATACCGACCCTCGCTTTGTAAAGATCTTCGTTGACAGCCTCGCTACTACCAAGGAGATGTTCAACAACCAGAACGGTGAAGTTTTCGTTGTTGCTGGCTCTGGCACTCTCGCCATGGAGATGGCCATCGTCAACACCGTTGCTCCCGGCGAGAAGATCCTCGTCGTCAGCCACGGTTACTTCGGCGACCGCTTCATCCAGCTGGGCAAGGCCTTCGGCATTCAAGTCGAGGCTCTGCAGTCTGAATGGGGCAAACGCGTCTGCCCGAAGGAAGTCGAGAAGAAGCTGGCTGAAGGTGGCTTCAAGGCCGTCACAGTTACTCACGTCGATACCTCCACTGGTGTCGTCGCCGATCTCGACGCTCTCGTCCCCGTAGTCAAGAAGGCTGGAGCCCTCTTCATCCTCGACGGCGTCTGCGCTACCGCTGCCATCAATGAGGATATGGAGAAGGAATACGGCGCCCCCGAGAACAAGATCGACGTTGTTCTAACCGGCTCACAGAAGGCCATCGGAGTTCCGCCGGGATTGGCGATCGTCGCCTTTGGTCCTAAGGCTCTCGCCGCTCGCGAAGCCCTCGGCCAGATCCCCGCTTACTACGCCGATATCAAGATGTGGCTGCCGATCATGCAGAACCCCACCAAGTACTACGCTACCCCCGCTGTCAACATGATCTATGCTTACGGCAAGGGTATGGAGATCGTCAAGCGTGAAGGCTTTGAAAATCGTTACCGCCGCCATACCGCTCTCGGTAAGGCTGTCCGCGCCGCTCTGGCTACCTACGGTCTCAACGCCCTCGCCAGCGAGGAAGTCGCCGCTCCCACCCTGAGCTGTATCCTCTATCCGCAGGGCCTCGACGATGCTGCCTTCCGTAAGATCCTAGCAGGCAAGGGCATGATCGTCGCCGGCTCTCTGGCCTCCCTCGCCGGTAAGGCCTTCCGTATCGGACACATGGGCAACACCACCACCGAGCAGTTCGTCAAGGCCGTCACCTACATCGGCGAAGCTCTTAACGAACTCGGTCACAAGGTTGACGTCAACGCCGCCGTTGCCAAGTTCAACGAGGTGTTTGCCGCCAATAACTAAACAAGCCCGTAGCCATCAGCCCGCAGTTGGCGCGGATCGGTGCTCGGGCAAAGTCAAGCACCAGTTGATGGGGCGGGTGATCACCCGCCCCATTCTTAATACGCACGCTAGCGCTAGTTCGCCACTAGGGACTAGGACTAGGGACTGCCCGGAGGGCTTATGTCTGACAAACAACCGACCATCATCGGCTCAGTGACCAAAGCGCTGACCATCCTCCAACTCCTGGCTCGCGAAGGGGCACTGGGGCTGACCGAGATCAGCACACGCCTGGGGCTGAACTTCAGCACCGCCCACCATCTTATCTCCACTCTCCGCCAGCAGCACTTTGTGGAGCAGGAGTCTAGCTCAAAACGCTATCGCCTCGGCGTCGCTTGTTTTGAGCTTGGTCATGCGGCCTCGACCCAGCTAGACCTGAGAGCGCACGTGACACCTTATCTGGAGCGGCTCGCAACCACGCTTGGAGAGACCGCCAATGTCGCCGTCTTGGATGACGGTGCGGTCATCTACGTCGCTCAAGTCGCCCCCACCAGGATGATGAAAACCTTCGTCGCCATGGGCGCGCGAGTGCCAGCGCACTGCTCAGGTGTAGGCAAGGCGCTGCTGGCCCACCTGCCAGAGGCTGAGATCGATGCCATCGTCGACCGCCATGGGCTGGCTCGCTTTACAGCTATGACCTTGACGACTGCCCATGAGCTCAAAGCTGAGTTGGCGCGTATCCGTGAGCAGGGCTACGCAGTCGACAACCAAGAGCGTGAAGACGGCGTAGTCTGTGTCGCCGCGCCGGTCTACAATTACACCGACCAAGTCATAGCGGCCATCAGCATCTCTGGTCCTCGCGAGCGTATGAGCAACAAGGACTGGGATAGGCTGGTCGCCACGCTCAAGGTAACCGCGGCTGAACTCTCGCAGAGCCTTGGACACCGACATAGCGAGACCCGCAAATAACGACCGCCCCTGTTGGGGGCGGTCGTTATTCGTTCATGCCGAATCGACATTCCGAAGTAGAAAGGGTTCTCCACTGATGGCTGATGCCTGATGCCCTCGGGCTAACTAGACCAACTCCACATTGGCCCGCGCCACGGTCACCATCTGGCCGTCATCCAGCTCCACCTGCACCACGGGAACCTTCGCCTCGGTCTCGCGCGGCTGGGAATCGCGGATGATCTCCCTGATCGTACCGAAGCGGCCAAAGTGAGGAGCCATGACGCAGCGCACGTTCATGCCCACCGCCAGATCCTCGTCTGCCACCGTGGGCTGATTAAGCGGGCCGTCCCAACCTGGGAATGGCACCACGATCTCCGGGCGTATGGCTCCAGCCCGTATCTGCGTTGCACCGTTGATCGAGGCACGGCTGCCTTCCATGGCTTTGAGCAGGGCAAACATATCCTCACGCATGGCCAACTGACCGAACCCCTCGAGTAAGATCACCGTCATGGGGATATTCTCCTGCCCGGTGATCCCCACCCCCAGCTTGCAGCCTAGGGAGCGCATGAGGTTGATATAGCTGGCGGAAGCGCAGATCACCCCTTTGACTCCCAGCGCAAGCGCCTTCTGCAGCGCCTCGTTGGTCGCCGAGGAGCCACCGATAACGATCTTCCCGGCGTGTTCCGCAGAGATCAGTTCGGGCGTCAAAGGTTGGCTCGGACCGGAGACCACAACCTTTAGTTCTCCGTGCGTCTCGCCACCGACGCCAAAGATGCCGTTTAGGACGACTGCAGGTGTCTCGACCACCACTCCCCTACCAGGCAGGATCTCGATCACCTTGCCGTCGAGATATCCCTTGACCACCACCTGTCGGAAAGGCCGTGAGATGGTGACCTTGCCAGTCTGCGCATTGACCTCGGTGATCAGCCCGGAGATCGACGCCACTGAGACCTTTGAGTAGAAGGCCGCCGCCTCGCCCTTTTTGGCGATAATCTGGCTCTTCTTCACCTCTTCGCCCACCTGGCGCAGCATGTATTTGGGCACCTCGATCGGCTTAACCCCTAGATCAAAGGCAGCGTCGATGCTGACCGGCGGCTCTTCTTTACCGAACTCCTCGCGGATCAGGATACGGCCTGAGGCGTCCGAAATGTCATCAATGGTGCCGCTGATAGGAGACTCATACTCCTTGCGGCCATAGATGCCGGTCTCAATCGCCCGGGCGATCACCTGCTTGGTCTTGACGCTCTCTCCTCGTTTGCATAGCATACAGGCACTCAACTCATGGGGCTGAACACCCAGCAAGCGAGCGAGGGGGATCACCCAGGGGATCCCCGGTTTGAGGGGGATGCGCGCCACTGGGGTCTCGGGATCCACGATCGCACCTCTGTCGACCAGGATCTCACCGGGCAGGGGTAGCCTGCGCACACGCTTGACCAACTGAATTCTACTTGCGACCAAAGAGTCGTGCGAGTAAGCCACGGTTCTGCCCCCCTTCATCCTTGGTGGCAACGGGTGTCTCCAGAGGTTCTCGGCGTTGGTTCAGACTCCCGGCTGGATAGACATTGAGGGCTGTCAGCCACTCACTTAGTTTTCTCATCCGTTCCTGATCGCTCTGCGGCAGCTCAAAGGGACGGCCACGCAGATCAAAGATCAGGCCGACGAGGCCCCCTTCCAGCTCGCGCGTGACAGTCTTGCCCGCACCTATGCCCAGGTCAAAGCCGCGCTGCGGTATCAGTTCGATCATGGCCTTCTCGCCCACGCCAAGCTCGATACGTTTCAGGCCGCCGTAGGTCAGCTTCTCACTCTGAACCCGTCCGTCAGGGAAAGTAATCTTGGCGTCGAGGACCGGGGTCGCCTCCCGGCCTTTGCCGATTGGGGCGATGCAGGTGCCAAGACGAACGAGGCAGTCCTTGTCAAATACCTCCACCGCAATCTCTGGGTGGATGGACGAGAGCACGCCGAGGTGTGGCATCATGAAGATGCTATCCACCGCCAGTTGGGTGATCCCCTCAGGCAGAAAGGCGTCCATCAGCATCATGGCCGCCTGTTCGCGCCGTGGAGCGTGGGAGAGCACGCCACCAGAGCCAACCAGCATATCGAGCTCCTTGGTCTTGATCAGCTCTTCACCCTTGGAGTCAAACAGCGCTTTGGCGTTCCAGTCCGCCACCTTCTGCTTCTCGACCTTGCGCGCCAGTGACTTATGGTGATCAAAGGAGAGGCGCAGCGCCTCGCGGCAGATGGCCTGCTCCAGGATTAGCGTCTCCATGGTCTCAGGCAGAGTGGTGGGACGAATCATCTTGTTGGCGACCCAATCGCCCAAGCGGTCCTCATCGACAGCAAAGGGAATCCAACGGCGGATGTTCTGCCAGCTAGCCTCTTCAAGAACATTGCAGATGCTATAGCTCATCCCGAGGTTGGCACTGACCGTACGGGTAAAGACCCCATTGACAGCCGAGAAGACGTCGGTGGTGGCACCACCGATATCGACGCCGACAATGTTGGACTGATAACGCTCGGCCATCAGCGAGATAATGCTCCCCACAGCTCCAGGGGTAGGCATAACCGTGGTGTCAGCCCACTGGATCAGCTCATCGTATCCCGGCGCCTGGGCCATGACATGCTCCATGAAGAGCCTATGTATCAGTTCACGGGCGGGGCCAAGGTTCTCCGTATCATGGGCTGGGCGCAGATTCTCAACGCAGTGCACATCGACCGTATCAGCGGAGACCGAACGGATCAAGTCCTGGGCATCAACATTCCCGGCATAGATCAGAGGTAGTTTGAAGCCGCTGCCAAAGCGCGGCTGGGGATTGGCCTGGACGATCATCTCGGCGATGGCAGCTAGATCTTGGACGGCTCCCCCGTCCGTACCCCCGGACATGAGGATGATATCTGGCCGGAGCTGGGTGATGCGTGTGATCTGCTCGGAGGTGCTGCGCCCATCGTCCACTGCGATCACGTCCAGTACTACAGCCCCGGCGCCCAAGGCCGCGCGATGGGCGGAGCTGGCGCTGACCGAGCTAACCACACCGCAGACCATCATCTGTAAGCCTCCACCAGCCGAACTGGTGGAGAGGTAAAGATCGACGCCCCTATCGTTCTGTTTGGGGCGAATAAGGTCTCCGTCGGCGAGCAGGGGCCGGTCTACCAGCTCCGCCACGCGCTTGATCGACTTGCGTACACCGATCATGACATTCTCCCAAGGGCGTTCCACGGTGGTGGGCATCTCCCCGCGTGTAACCAAGCGATATTCGTCACCGACCTTCTCGATCAGGATTGCTTTGGTCGTGGTGCTGCCTACGTCGGTGACCAAGATCGATCTGATGGCAGGGCTCTCTATCGGCATGACCCACCCCTCCTTTCGTCGGCTATCTGGAGCGACCTGCGGGCGCCTCTCGCAGTCCGCAAGACTGCTGCCGGTGCGATGTGGCAAAGCGCCCCCACGGTAGTGGCCCCACAATGTATGGGTCGATTCCGATCGGCCTAGAAGAGGGGCGCAACGCGCCCCTCTTCTAGGCTCCGATGGGGTTTCCCGTTACCTCTCCCACTGTGGGCCGCGGGCTGTGGGCTGCGGGCAATTAAAGCAGTTTCAGCACATCAGCAAAGAGGAACTGCAGGCGTCCCATGACCAGTGAGCTGTAGCTCATGACGTTGTAAGCAAAATAGGCACCAAATGCGACGAGCAGGAACACTTTGCCCAGCTGGCTGGGATACCTTAGCACGCCCTGATCCACCTTGACGGTGAAGATGAAGTAGGTCATTACGCAGACCACGCCGACAAAGAAGACTACGTCATTGAGGGTCTTGAACTTGGTAAAGGTATTGGTTACTTGTGTTATGAAAGGGGCGACATCGAAGGCTAGGACTGTGCCCATGCCGTAGCCGACCCAGACCGACATGGGGATACGCGCTAGCCAAGCCACCTTCTGGAAATAGCGGGCGTAGATCAAGAGGCTGAAGACCGCCACTGCGACATACGCTATCTGGCCCCCTTTGACGACCTCGCGGTTCCAGGTTGGAACAATGACGTTAGTCCAGCTATAGGTGATGCCATTGGCTGTGACGATCCCTACATAGGTGTACTCAGCCCAACGGTAGAAAGGATTCTCTTTATAGAGGTAGCTGAAGCCGGCCAAGGTGATGATCCCGGCGATATAGAGCCCCACCTGAGTCATCAGAGGCGTGGTCAAGAAGGTTGAGAGTGCACTCATAACTTACTTCCCACCTTTCTTGCGATTGAGGAAGTAACCGGCATTGCCAACGATTAGCAGCGCCACGATAAACAGATGGGCGAACGACTGTGCATCCATGCTCGAGGCACCCTTGCCAGGTACCCCGATGATCTGCTCATACTCCGCACCGCCGGGAAGCCCGGACAGGAGACCCACGATCTGACCAGTCTTGAGGGTATTCACCATATTGGCGGACATGGTACCAGCCGATCCGGAGACGATCTTGGTCTTATACGGAGCGTTGAGGAAAGTGACATAGTTGCCGGTACCCGGGCTGCCGACCTGAAGTGAGTAGATGATCGCCACGTCTTTGAGCGCCTTGAGATCGGCCATCATTGGGTATTTATCCAGCGGGACGTTGTTGTAATCAACGCCGTTGCATGCTTTGAAGACGTCCGTGGCCGCAACCTGTAGCATGCTGTCTCCGCCGATCTTGTAGCCCAGGTGAACCCAATCCGTGCCCTCTTTGTAGTTCAGCTCCGCCATTAGGGGGCGGGCAATCTCATCGATGAGTTGCGCTGACAGAGTCTGGTACATGTTGAAATAGGCGAGGCGGACCCCTTTCTTAGCCAGGTGACGGCTGACAGCCACCAGCTGAGGTTGAAGCTCTGGCATCGATCCCGGCCCCACGTCAAAGGAGATCCAGACAATATCACCCTTCTTGAGACTGTCAAAGACCTGATAGGCGTCCCTGGTCTGCTGGGTAACCACGATGGGCGTGCCCAAAGGCATGAACATCGGTAGCAGCAGGACGATCGCCATGATGATGTAGATATAGCGCGAGTCAATATTGGTCCAGTTCATCTTGCTCCCCCTTTCTAGGCACCTGCACCCAGGTGACTGCGTTCTAGCCCAAGGAGTACGCGGATGGCTGTGGCAAAGCCGCCGATATAGCCACCGAGAACGATGCCGCGAATGGCCGAGGTGTTGACGATATCAACCAGCCAAGTTGAGAAAGTGGAGACTGGTGGAAGCACAGCAGTAATGAGGGGAGCGCGTCCCAGCAGCACGATCATGCCTGCGACCAGTAGCACCGTCGATTCGAAGGTGCGCATGCGAAAGGCCCGATAGGCAGCCGAGGCGATATAGAAACCGAGCAGGGCGTAGATCACCGAGCTAGCTGGAGTAGACATGTTGTTCATGAACCACCGATAGCCGGGGTCCATATAGCCCACCGCCAGCCCGTACAGTGAGACAAAGACGATCAGGACCAGCATGTAGACGCTTAGGCCCCAGTTGGCTTTCTTACGCTTGATGACACTGAGATGATAGCGAACGATGGCGATGGCACCGATCATGAAGCCAAGAGCTGAGGAGAAAGAGTTCCAGGCGTTGGTAGTATTCAGCATCTGTTGCCCATTGGGGATGCTAAACCACTTCATCGCCATGACCCATAGGCCAGCGATCAGGCCAAGGATTAACGGTAAACGTTTCGAGCTCATGATACACCTCCCAACCTATTTATTTAGGAAGTCGATCAGGGGTTTAGCGCCGTTGGCTCCACCGAGGTTGGCCCAGAGGGTGCCGATCAGGATCAGCGCCATGACCGCCATCTTGGCCCAGTCCTGGGCGATGACGGTACCCGTCATGACCGGCTCTTTGGAGAGATAAGCGCTGGCGGCGTAAAGCTCTTCCCCGATCAGTGTGTAGTCGCAGGATGCGACGAAGAAGGGGATCTGATAGGTATTGGTGGTACCGGCGATCTGAATGGCGCCCGCGTTGTAGCCTGCCTCGGCGAGGATCAGGGACTCAGCGCGCCAGTACCCGAGCATCAAGTTGGCAGCAACCTGTTCGCGCTGCATGATCCCGATGACGGCGCTGGTGTAGCTGAACTGTTCATCAGAGACCCAGCGGACATCTTCTTCGTTGTAACTCTCAGGGCGCCCGGCCTCCAGATAAGACTGCCGCACCATCTCTTGGGCGATCGGGTGCAGCAGCATCTGACGGATGGTGGCAATCAGCCGGGTATTGTAGCGCGCGGCTTGACGAGCCACATGACCCAAGATGGCCATACCGGCGAAGGTCGGAGCGTTGAAAGCATCCTGCCCGGGAGAGTAGTGCAAGGGGCGCCCCATCTCTGTGGCGCGTCCCAGCGCCTCATCGATGGCGTCAAGCCCAGCCAGCTTGCGAATCTGTGGCAGTTTCATGCCGGCTTTAGCCCGAGTGATCATGTACCAGACGAGTCCGAAGAAAACGAGAGAAAGAATGGCGTCCAGGGTCATCCCTTTGGCAAACATGGACATTCGCTTCGTCACCCCCATTTGAATTTGGTCTGGAACCACACCTGCAGTCCGTCTAGGCCCCACCCCCCAGAGTATCGACCTTGCAGAGCACCCATTGGGCTGTGTGTCATCTCCGACGGGAGACCCTCGCCGCCCTGCGTACTGGACTGATTCCACTATCATCCTATTTGTAAAACTTTCTAGTTATTAGTCCAGCGAGCAGATTTACTGTCATGGACAAGGGCAGTCTGATGGAGGAACGATGAGCACCGGAACTCCCAACTGTACGGGCCTGCGCCTTTGCGGCGAGTCCTCGTTTAGGCCACGCCATAGCGGCATAGACTGTTCTAATGAAGTCTAATGTCGAAGGGATGTGGTCGATTGCCTGCTCGGGCTAGGTTCCATCGGTGGCTACCAGCGCTGCTGTTGATGGGAGCGATCGCCTTCCTCTCGCACCAATCGGATCCAGTTGCTACCCTCGCACCGCTCATTAGGATCACGCGCCTAGGTAGAGCAGTCGTGCGTATGCCTGATTATGCCGCTCACTTCGCCGAGTATTTCTGTCTCACGCTCGCGGTCGGTTATGCCCTCCTCAATGGACGAGAGCGACCAGCGCAGATCATGCTCATCGCTCTGCCGCTAGTCGCCGTATTTGCGCTCTCAGACGAACTGCATCAGGCCTTCATCCCCCGGCGCACACCGGATACCAGGGATCTCCTGGCAGATATGCTCGGAGCCATAAGTGCACTTGGCCTCCTACAGTTGGGGCGACTGGTCAGCCACTGGTTGGCTATGTGGGTCCGCAGCACTCACAAACCTATATAAACCACCAGGGAGTGCCTCTGAGCCCTATGGCTACGGTGGCGCTCCCTATCTTGTACCGGGCCAGGAATTATTGCTAATGAAAAAGGATATTAGCCCATCATAGTCCAATTCTGATAGTACATGGTCTTAACACCGCCGACATGTAACAGCGCCGGCGGCGAACCAGTAGACTATATATCGAGAGCCATGTACGGAGATGGAGAGAAGACCGCAGCCTAATAGGAGCGTCTGAAGAGAAGGGGAAAGGTGGCGTTTTGAGGTGACAGCTGAAGGCAATAACGCGTTGCCCGTGGTGAAGATCCTAGCTACAGGAGGGACCATCGCGGGCAAGGGAAAAGACCCTCTGGGGACACAGGGTTACAAGCCCGGGGAACTGTCGGTCGAGGAACTGATCGCGGCGGTGCCTGGAATTGACAGGGTAGCCGAGATCCGTGGCGAGCAGATCTGCAATATCGGCAGTACGTCGCTGACCAGCGAACTCTGGCTGCGTCTGGCCAAGCGGATCAACGAGATCTTTAAGGATGAGCCAGAGGTGGCGGGGGTGGTCATCACCCACGGTACTGACACACTGGAAGAGACCGCCTACTTCCTCAACCTGGTGGTTAAGAGCGATAAGCCCGTGGTGGTGGTGGGCTCCATGCGTCCGGCCACGGCGATCAGCGCCGATGGTCCGATGAACCTCGCCAATGCGGTACGCCTGGCCTCTTCGCCCGATGCAGTGGGCAAAGGTACGTTGGTGATGCTCAATGACACCATCCATGCGGCACGTGATGTGACCAAGACCAATACATCCCGCCTGGATACCTTCCGCAACTACGAGCTGGGAGCGCTGGGCTACGTGCATGGCGGTCTGGTCACCTTCTACCGCGCCCCGCTGCGCAAGCATACGTATCTGACGGAGTTCGATATCAG
>CAYOCI010000062.1:0-23916 GCA_964402415.1 uncultured Clostridia bacterium | reverse complement strand
GCTGCAGCATTGGCCTGTTCAGGTTCTTTGGCACCGATATGCCTGGCGATGATGGCAGTACTGCCGACGCTAACAGCAGCAAACCCAGCCTGAGCAAAGAAGATCGGTGAGTTGCTCAAGCCAACCGCGGCGATCGCTGCGGGGCCCAGCCCTCCTACCTGGATCATATCGGCCATGCCGACTAGGGTCATGAGCGTGTTCTCCACAATCACCGGCCAGGCAAGATGAAAAATCTGCTGACGAATCGCAGTTCGAGTTGGTGCCAGTGCCGGTGCCGCCTGGGTAGCAAGGGGTGGAGTTGACTGGTCCATTGGAAAGCCCTCCATTCTCAACAGCTTTGCCCTTTTCCGAAATTTCGTTTGTCAAAATATATTGTAGCAAATCAGGCTATGGCTGTCGAGAAGATTCGGTTAGCCGTGCGCCTTGTAAAGCGCACGGCTAACCGAGTCCAAAGGCCAAATCCAAAGGCCAAAGTAGGAACACAATGAGACACGAAACACGGCAAGCCGAAAAACGTCTTGCCGTGCCCATGGAAGCCACTACATTAGGTAATCAACGTCACCGATGCCCTAATACCTGGCAGGCACATCTGCTTCGGGCTTTGGCCGTTGGCCTTTGGGCTGGTCACTAGGTTGATGCTTCGCATCAGTCTAGTGACCTATGGCAATCCCTTCGCCGCGCGGGTCGGTAAAGCCTTCGAGGATCCCGGTCTGGGGATCGATCTTGATAATCTGCACCTGTCCGCCACCTTGCCATGGGCCAACCACTTTGAGCCGATGCCCAAGCTTCTCGAGAGCGGCTTGAATCTCGACTGGTAAGCGATTCTCGATGCGTACTTCGACAGGCTGCTCAATGCTGGCGGGATCGGTGCCCGGCAGACTGGTCCATCGCGGGAAGCAAACAGCATCGGCTAGGCTGAGCTTGAAGTCGAGGATATTGACCAGCACCTGCATATTCCACTGCGGTTGCCCGTCGCCGCCAGGGGTGTTGCCGACTAGATACGGCTTGCCGTCCTTCGCGACCATATAGGTGTTCAGCGTATGCATGGTACGCTTGCCGCCAGCGATACAGTTGGGATGACCCTTTTCCAGCGTGAAGCCGCGTCCAGCGCGATTGTTCAGCAGGATGCCGGTCCCGCCAATCACAACGCCAGAACCAAAGGCCAGCGAGAGGCTGTGGATGAACGAGACGGCGTTGCCCTGTTGGTCGACGACCACGAAGGATGTAGTATCCCCTTCGCCATTATTGAGATAGCTGTCACGGGCTTTATGTTTGTCGATCAGCTGGCGCCGACGCTCAGCATGTTCTTTCGATAACAACATGTCAAGAGGCATCTCAACGAACTTCGGGTCGCCAGCGTAGCGTAGACGGTCCTCATACGCTAGCTTCTTCGCCTCGATCATCAGATGGATGGCCTCAGGGCTGCTGGCCTGGAACTGGCCCAACTCAAACCCGCTGAGAACATTCATGCCCTCTAGCATGATCAGTCCCTGGCTCATGGGAGCGGTCTGATAGACCGTGTAGCCGCGATAGTCGATCTGGATCGGCTCATAGACCTCGGTCTGATGCTCGGCTAGGTCATCCTTGGTCAAGAGACCACCATTTGAGCTGGACATCTTGGCGAACGCTTCGGCGATGGGGCCGCGATAGTAGACCTCCGAACCTCCCTCAGCGACCATCCGCAGGCTCTTGGCGAGATCCTTCTGGACGATCGTCTCGCCAGCGCGGTATGGCTCTCCATTGGGCTTTAGGTAGATGGCGGCCGAGGCTGGATACTTGGCGATCTTCTCGTGAGCCCCCTTGATATGGGAGGCTGTCTCGGCCGAAACCGGATGTCCATGCTCGGCCAAGGCGATGGCCGGTTCCCAGAGCTGGAGCCACGGACGGCTGCCAAACATCTTCAGGGCTGTTTCATAGGCCGCCACCGCACCAGGAACCGCCACTGCGAGCATGCCGTCCAGCGGCATCTTCTTGTAGCCACGTTCCTGGAAAAACTCGTAAGTCGCGCTCTTAGCGTTGATCCCCGCCCCGTTGATAGCCGTGTATTTCCCCGTCTTGGCTTCGTAAATGATCATGAAGGCGTCGCCACCCAGACCACTCATCGCGGGCAGTACAACGCCAGTCACCCCTGCCATGGCAATGGCAGCATCGACAGCGTTGCCGCCATCTTGGAGCACCTTGAGGCCTACCGCTGATGCGAGTGGATGGGCTGCAGCAACCATCCCGCTCTTGGCGAAAACTGAGCGCTTGCCCGGTGCGCCCTCCGTAACCCATAGGTTATCGGTACCCTTGCTGTTCTGTGACATGTGATCATCCTTTCATCACGAGTCAAGAGTCAGGAGTCAGGAGTCAAGTAGAACAGATGCCGCCTGCGACTCTCTGACTCCTGACTCTTGACTCTGGACTCCTAGTATCTTTCTTATTATTAGCCATCTCTGCCGCTGTTCCCTGTTTCCATATGGAATATTCTTGCGGGTTGTTCAGCAGGGACAAGTTGCCTTACAATGAAGGAGCAGGGTAGTAGTCCACATAAGTGCAGATCATGAGCACCATTCCCAAGCATCCGTTTCCGGCCTCCGCAGCGCCTCCTATTGCACCTGGATAGGGGAACTCTCCCCGCATTCCAGGGGCTGCGTGGCCTAACCGCCCCTACTGCTGGAGTGGTGGATGGTGGTAGCCGTGCAACTCCTGGAGAGAAACACTCGAAAGGAGCGATGGCGTGAAAGCCAAACCAACAACTGTTCTCCGCCTCTGTTTTGTCGCTATCCTAACTCTCTCCCTCACCCTGGGACTCATGACTGGACCCTTCTCCCTAGCTCTGGCTTCAGAACCGACCACCAATACCGTTGAGGTGAAGAAGATCCTCCCGGGGACGAAGTATGAAACCGAGCTGTACATCATCCGTAGCAACAAGCCTGGCACCACCGTACTCGTCTCAGGCGGCATCCACGGCAATGAAACCGCCGGCTTCACTGCGGCGCGCCTAGTAAAAGATTACGGGATCGATGCTGGCACTCTGCTGGTATTGCCTGACGCCAACCGCCCTGCCATCCAGGCGAAAGTGCGCTATACCAGCGAAGGCGATCTGAACCGCGATTTCCCTCAGGCCAAGGGTGAGAGTGCTGACTCCACTCTAGCCAAGGCGCTCTTCGCCATCTTTGCTCAGTATGGCGTGAAGTGGCACGCCGATCTCCACGAGGGCTTTGACTACTACAAGAACACCAGCAGCAGTTCGGTGGGTCAGAGCGTCATCTACTATCCCAATACCGCTACCGCTGCACTAGCCAAGTCTATCCAGTCCAGGCTAAACACCGGGATCAAGGACAGCTACAAGCAGTTCAGCCTGCTGAAATACCCTGTTCCTGGTAGCTTTGCCCGCTCCGGCGCCGAGGTCTATGGGATCAACAGCTTTATCTTCGAGACCGTGACCAAGGAGCCCCTGGACCAGCGCGTGAAGTACCAGCTGGTGGTGGTAGACGAGCTACTGAAGGCCTCCGGTCTTCGCACCGGCAGCACCAGCACCCCGACCCCCCAGCCGGTTCCTACCCCGACACCGGAACCAACTCCCACGCCAACTCCAACGCCGACTCCCGAACCCACACCTACGCCCACTCCAGATCCGGAGCCAACCCCCACTCCGGCTCCGACTCCAGCCCCCACACCGAAGGTCACCACTCTGACGCTGGCCAAGGGCACGAGCTATGAGACCAAGGCCTACGTTATCCGCGGTCAAGAGGCAGGCGAAGTGGCTCTGGTGATGGCAGGGGCCTACGGTACCGAGCAGTCTGGCATCGATGCCGCCAAGAAGTTGGCCGAGACCAGCCTGACGAAGGGCACCCTAATCGTCATCCCTGAGGCCAACAAGCCAGCGATCAAGGCTGACAAATGGACCGTCAACAGCGTCAATATCAACCGTGACTTCCCCTACAGCGCCAGCGACAAAGCTGATACGACCATCACCCGTGAGATCTTCGCCCTGATCAAGACTTACGGTGTCGACACGGTGGTCGAGCTCCGTGAGGGCAGCGATTACGCCGCCAGCAGCAGTTCGGTGGGCAACAGCATCGTCTACTTCCCCACCGGTTCTGCCTCTACCGTCGCCGGTAAAGTAGCGACGCTCTTGAACAAGAACTACACCCGCACCGCTGAGAAGTATGAAGTGGTCAAGTGGCCGGTGGCCGGCTCTCTGGTCCGCGCGGCTGGCGAGGTCTACGATCTCCCTGGCTTCATCCTTGCTTCGTGCAAGGAAGAAAGCTTGACCCGTCGGGTATCAGAGCTGATCACCGGCACCAAGAGTATCCTGTCGCAGCAAGGGATTAGGTGAGTCCCTAGTCCCCAGTCCCTAGTAAGCTAACGGAATGGAAGACGTATTGCCAGACACGACAAGACCCACCGCATCATCACGCGGTGGGTCTTGTCATTCTGTCCTCTGGTGACTAGTTAGATGCAATCAACCGCTCATCCACCGTCACAACTGTCTCCCGTGCCCGCAGGGCACTATCGACACCACACCTACCCGGTGCTAGTTGTGACTATGGTGAGCGTGGGCATGTTGCTGCGCAGCCACGCCCGGTCTGGATCACCTATTGACTACCTAGCACCACGTCGATGGTGATCTCACTGCCATTGCGCAGGATGGACATTTTGACGCTGTCGCCGGGGTTATACTTGCGGATCACCGTGGCCAGGTTGTCACCGACGATGATCGTTCCGTCCACACGGGTGATGATATCGCCGACCGTCGTGAACTTGCCGGTCTTCTCATCCTGGGTTGAGCCGCGCAGCCCGGCCTTGGCGGCCGCGCCGCCCGGTGTCGCACTGATTACCAGTGCCCCCTGGTCGACTGGCAGGCCAAGCTGGCTGTAGCTATCACCGCGGGCCTGCTTCTCGCTGTTAAGGGCAAGATACTCCACACCTAGCTTGGGACGACCTACCGTCTTGCCTGCGATTAGCTGCGGAACCACCTTTTGCACAGTGCTGGACGGGATGGCGAAACCAATCCCTTGCGCATCTGTGACGATGGCGGTATTGACACCGATCACTTCCGCTGCAGAGTTGAGCAACGGACCGCCGCTATTACCAGGGTTGATGGCGGCATCGGTCTGGATCAGTCCTTCGATGGTGTACTCCACTCGATTGCTTTCATCGGTGATGGGCAGCGTCCGATCCTTGGCGCTGACGATCCCCTCGGTCACCGTTGCCGAGCGATCCAAGCCCAGATCGCTATTGCCGGTGGCCAGCGGGCTGCCGATAGCAATCGCCTTCTGCCCGACTTTGACCACATTCGAGTTAGCTAACACCAACGGGGTGAGTTCAGAGGCCGGCAGATCTACCTTGATCACAGCCAGATCGGATAGTCGATCGCTACCGACCAACTTGGCTTGAACGACCTTGCCAGTGCTCAACTGTACTTTGATCTCCGTTGCGTTCTCAACCACGTGGTGATTGGTCACGATATGTCCTTGTGCGTCATAGATGAAGCCGGATCCGTTTCCTGTCATCACCCCGCCATTGGGTGTGAAGAAGTCAAATGGAGAGCTCATTCGTTGCGCGACCTTGGTATTGGTCTGAATCTTGACGACTCCCTGCAGTCCTCTCTCCACGACCGCGATGGTATTGTTCTCGGAGTCGAGCAGCATGCTCCCATCGGTCGGCGCCGGCGTACCCACAGGTGCTGCGATCGCCTGCCTGGGGTTCACGGTGCCGTAGATGATCCCCGCGCCGACGGCACCCGACAGAAGCGCCACGGTGACCATCACTGAGACCAGTTGCTTGGCCGTAACCCGGAAGATGGTCTCTTCACGGCTGGTTGACTGTTCTCGTAGGATCTCGTTTTCCATAGAGCCTACCTCCTTATATGTTAGCGAGTGATCTTCTTCCCGCACCACCGAGAGCGTAAGCTGGGTGCGGGACTGTTGGCAACCTATCGGTTATCAACGGTCCGCCTGTGATTTCATTATAGACAGGGATTGTTACAAAACTTTTAAGAGCGCTTGAGCAAAGACTGAACAGTAAAGTAGGTTGGGTCGCAGTGTACGACCCACCGTAGCGGCATGAGAACTCTTGACTGATGACTCTTGACTCTTCTCACCAATCATAGCTCTCCTGCGGAGCCAGCAGCGTGTCGCGTGAAAAGGGCTGACTTAAGTCCACACGGCCAAGATAGCTTGATCCCTTGACGATGAAGCGAACTGCATCGACACCTGGCAGCTCACCGAGCGTCAGAACAACACTATCGAATAGAATCGCTTCGCGACGGGTACCCCAAAGAGGAGTGCCCATGAAGCCTATCTCAATGGTCATGGTCTGCCGATCATGAGCCGCAACCCTAAGCGTAGTACCTTCTGGCAGTGGTGAAACCAACTTATGATCCTCGCCCGGGTTCTTGAGCAGTTCCAGCAGTTCGCCCGCATTGGCGGCCTCGATCCCAGTACGCCGTACCAGGCGGACGGTGTCTGGATCAAACAAATAGATGGCCAGCTGTCCGGGCGATTGATCGTAGGCACTTGCCGGGCCTTTGCGATCCACAACGCTGGGTTGTGGGCGGACACATGCGCTCAAAACAGATATGACCATTGAGATCAGAGTTAAGGTGGTGACGACCGATCTAAACGTGCGCTGCAAAGTATCACTCCGTATCATTAAACGTTACTCGAGCGGCGTGACAGATAGTTTCAGCGTCGAGATGCTGTCTCCTTCAGGTAGACCATATATTACATTTGTTTAACAGATACAACATCGAGTATAATTACACCGATGAGCTACATCAGCCGAATCCAGTCCACCGACTGGTACGGGGGAAATTTCCGTGGGGTGAATCAGAGCCACCTAGGTTCTGTAGGGCGATCCTTTCGTCCGAACCCGTCAACTAACCTCGGAGGCAAATCAGAAAGGAGCTGTAACTCATGCGTGTTTTTCGCACTGTCTCACGGGTCATTATTGGCTCAACGCTTGTCTTCACTCTCTTTTCGGGCTCTGCACTGGCGGCCGATCTTGGCGATCGACTCCTGACTGTCGGCAGCCGGGGGGACGATGTCTACAAACTGCAGCAGGAGCTCCAGGTGAAGGGCTATTTTGATGCCACTCCGACAGGCTATTACGGCGAGGTAACCCGCCAGGCTGTCCGGGAGTTCCAAAGCGCTGTTGGTGTTGCTGTCGACGGCATCGCTGGACCGAAGACCATCGGCAAGCTATCCAATGCTGTCGTGAGCTCGTCAAAGAGCCACACAGTAGCAGCGGGCGAGACCCTCTGGGCGCTGGCAAGACGATATCAAACGACAGTCACTGCCATCAAGGAGCTTAATGGTCTGACTGGTGATACGATCTATGTCGGTAACAACCTTCAGATCCCCCAAGCAGCAACCGAGGTGGCCGCTCCCGCCCAGCAGCAGAGCACGACCAGCTCCCGGGGCGCCAGCATTAGCCGTGAGGACCTTCTGCTCCTCGCCCGCATGATCGAGGCTGAGGCCGGCGGCGAATCCTACAACGGCAAGCTGGCTGTGGGCGCCGTTATCGTCAATCGCATCAACAGCCCAGACTTCCCCAATGACATGAAGGGTGTCATCTATCAGAAGGGTCAGTTCTCGCCCGTTTCGGACGGTCGCCTTTGGAGTGTCACCATCTCCAGTGATTCGCAAAAGGCTGCTGAGCAAGCGCTAGCCGGGGTTGATCCGACCGATGGAGCCACCTTCTTCTTCAACCCTGACAAGTCCAGCAGTAAGTTCATGCATAGCCGCCCTGTGATCACCCAGATCGGCGGACATGTGTTCACAAGATAAGGTGGCTGCGCCACCCTATCTTGCGAGGCCCAAGGCCAAAGCCCAAAGTAGGATACGAACTTATCGAGCGCAGTAACTCCATTTGTCTGGCCCGCACGAGAACGTGCGGGCTTTTCCATTACCCCCAGGCTCACTGATAGGAGCTCCCACCACCCCGACTCGCTGACACCTCCTCTGGCCGTTGGTCTTTGGGCTTTGGACTCGACTGGTGGGCCGCGGGCTGCGGGCGACTAACATGCTATGGAAATGCGCCCAATCGACCATACTAAGATCATGATCGAGATGGGGGAGGTTAGCTATGTTTGGATTGCCGATGGGGCCATTCACGGGGATCATACTAGCACTGGTGATCTACCTCGGCCTCACACAACGCGTTCTGGATCGCATGAAACTCAATGACACCCAAGCGCTCGTCCTTGTCGGTATGTTGTTCATCGGCACATTCCTGCCTGAGATTCGTGTCTTCGGTGGCCTGCGCGTCGATATCGGCGGCGCCATCATCCCTCTGGTTGTTGCTGGTTATCTGCTCTTTACTGCGGGTACAGCCAAGGAGAGGCTACGTGCCACTCTGGCGTCCTTGGTCACAGCAGCGGTCATCATCGCTTTCAACACTTATCTTCCCCATGAACCAACCCAATCACTGCCGATCGATATTGACCCCATCTGGTTCCCCGGGGTCGCTGCTGGTATTATCGGCTACATAGCAGGGCGTTCGCGCCGTGGGGCATTCATCGCTGGTCTGACCGGTGTCGTCCTCAGTGATCTGTGGGCAGCGTCGATCAACATCGCTCGCGGTGCTCCAAACTCGATCGTCTCCATTGGTGGTGCCGGTGTGTTGGACACGTCCGTACTAGCGGCCGTCATTGCTGTGTTGCTGGCCGAGATCATCGGTGAGACACGGGAGTTCCTGCAGGGAGGTCCAAGCAAGAATCGCCCACCAGAGCTGCTGAAAGGATTGGCTAACGGCGACGGGGATGGTCGGCCTAAGGATAGCCGCCGCCGCCCTCGCCTTGGCACGGCCATCACCATTACTCTCTTGGTGCTAGGCCTTTCGTGGACGTACTTCAACCATGGTCTGCCCAACACGTGGGGCAACGATGAGACGCCAGGCGGCCAGGAGTTTCTGCTGGTCGATAGCCAGGGTCAGATTGTCACTTCCACCGGTCATATTATTAACCGTGGTGATGAGTACATCGATGAGCAGAACCGCCACTGGCGTGTTTACGCTGCTAAAGGCTATACAGCCTGGGCCCAAAACTTGGGGGTTCTTGACCTGAACCAGTACATCAAGACGCTCGATGCCCAGATCGCCCATGAGCGGGGAGAGCAGGTCTTAGCGGCCCCCCCGGCCAACCCCAAGGGTCGGGTCGGCATGTACTTTACCCATAACGATGAGTCCTACGTTCCCACCGATGGCACAGCGAGCGTCTATGGAGTTGGCGGTATCCACCGAGTGGGTGATGCCTTCGAGCAGGCGTTGTGGGAGCGCAATATCACGACCATCCGCAGCAACAGTCTACATCTCCCCCATGATCGTGGCGCCTATGTGCGTTCGCGGCGGACCGCAGCCTCGATTGTGCAGGGAATCCCCGATGCTGTTTTCGACATTCATCGTGATGCCACACCCGCCAGCGTCTATCAGGGAACTGTGAACGGCGAAGCGGTGACCAAGATCACCATCGTGGTCGGGCAGCAGAACGTCAACCGTACCACAAGTCGGAAGATCGCCGCCGGACTGAAAAGCATCAGTGACGCCATGTATCCTGGCCTAGTGAAGGGGATCTTCATCGCCAGCGGCAACTACAATCAGGACCTCTATCCTACCGCCCTGCTACTGGAAGTGGGGTCACACACCAATGACCGTTTGGCGGCCGAGCGTGGAATCGCCTACTTCGCCGATGTTGTCGATCGTTATCTCTACGGACAATAAGACGAGTCACTACGCTACCAAGCCACCAAGCCCCACGTGAGTATGGACCGCGTATCCGCAGAAAGCACCCGCCGCACCAGCGGCGGGTGTTGCTCTATCATAGAGGAACGTACAGGGCGGGAGGCGAATAGAGACCTACCATGAAGGGGGTGCAGACCCGATGTCAGTCGCGTTGGGGATCCTCTACCACGAGTATCGGCAGCAGGGCGAGCCGTTTGGACTCGAGACACTCCATTTTCGTCAGCTTT
The DNA here is from genome assembly GCA_964402415.1 of uncultured Clostridia bacterium. GTDB lineage: Bacteria > Bacillota > JAAYKD01 > JAAYKD01 > CAYOCI01 > CAYOCI01. Next base: position 13,960 of record CAYOCI010000062.1, on the reverse strand, counting down.
GTGAGATGGGTCAGGTTCGCGGAATGTGTGTCTTTGTCTTTACTCCCGATGGCATAATTCGGGAAGGAGACCAGATCCGTGGCTACACTCCTGACCCTGGAGGCCACTGGACCGCGCGAGCCTTTGATCTTCCTCAGGTCATCTATCCGCGCGGAGTGACCATGGACGCCGCCTCGGAAGATCGGATGGTTAAAGAGGTCATCCGGCTCCGAGCACGCGGAGTGCAGTTAGTGAACTCCTCTGAGCTGATGCAGGCGGTCGGTGATAAATGGTTAACCTATCAATTCCTGTCCGCGCACCCCATTATCAAGGCTCATCTACCAGATACAGCCCCTCTGAGCAATGAACAGCTGGTGGCAATGCTGGAGCTCCACCCGATCGTCATGGTCAAGCATCGGCGAGGTTTTGAATCGCGGGGGATGATACGGATTACGGCTCTCCCCGTGGGCGGCTACTCCTGTGTGATCAATGATCTTGACGCCCGTCGGCAACGCCTAACGCTTCCTAGCTTGGACGCTCTGTATGGTATGCTGGCTCAGTATGCCAGACCGGCTGGCGATTTTATCATCCAACAAGGGATCAAGCTTGCCAACGTTCAGGGACGGAGCTTTGAACTGCGGGTCATTCTCAACAAGGCCCAACGGTCATGGCTGCGAACTGGGATGGTGGTCCGGCTATCAAGCAACCCCGACCTGCCCTTTCTCGCAGTGGGAAGCGAGCGCAACCAACGTCCCAGCGAGATCTTCCCCGCGATATTCGGTGAACGTGCCGACGCGGTACTAACTGAGGTCCGCAGACTAGCTCGGACCGTCGTCGCGGAGCTAGAGAGCGTCGCTGGTCCAGGCGGCGAGCTGGCACTGGACTTCGGCTTTGATGAACAGGGCCGCCCCTGGCTGATCGAAGGCAACAGCAAGCCGTTCAACCTCTTCATCCGCACTGGTGCTTATTCGCTCAGGCGCAAGAACATGGCGAGAGTTCTCGAGTATGCGCAACAGTTGGCAGTGAAACAGTCCCACGAAGCAGGAGTTCTTCATTAGGGACACGAAGTATGGGGGAAGAAAGTCAGTAAGGAGGAGATGATCTGATGGTCAATACCACGCAGCTAATGACCTGGGCATGTGAGATGGTTGGTTTCTCCCAAGTTCCCGGTGATAGCCGCATCTACAACCCCGGCGAAGGGATTAAGAAGGTCCTGTTCGGCATTGATATCAGCACCGCTGAACTCAAGACCGCCAAGGATATGGGCTTTGATGCGGTGATCGCCCATCACCCACCGATGACCCCGAGCATCCCTGCCTGGGAGGTCTACGCCCGGCATATCGAGTTCATGGTCAATGCCGGCGTACCGGAGCAGGCTGCAAGGGCTGCTGTGGAGCCACGGATTGAGAGCATGAAGGCTGGGTTTCCGAGCGCGAACCATGACCACTACCCATCCATCGCTCGCCTGCTGAAGATGCCCTTCATGAACATTCACTGCCCGCTCGATGAACTGGGCCGAAAGGCACTACAGGACACAGTCGATGCTCAGTTGGCCAAGAACCCCGATTCCACTCTGCAAGAAGTGGCTGACGCCATCAATACCCTCCCCGAGTTCGCCACCTCGTTCACCAAGATCGAGATCGCCATGGGCGAGGCGGATAAGCGCGCAGGCAAGGTAGTGGTAGCCCACGGTGCCCTGACCAACGGCGGCTATGCCGTGGCCGATACGTACTATCGCCACGGTATCGATACGGTGATCTACATCCACATCCCCTACCCCGACCTGCAGAAGCTGCGCAGTGAGCATAAGGGCAACCTGATCATCACCGGCCATATCGTCAGCGACCTGGTCGGGATTAACCCCTACGTCCGCCTCCTGCGCGAGAAGGGCTTGGATGTGGTCACCATCAGCGGGATCACGATCTAACGGATGCCCGCAGCCCACAGCCCATGGCCCGCAGTGGAGTCAGTTCATCATCCGTCAGTCATCGGGAAGACGCGGTGTCTTGCCCGCTCCGACGCGACCAATGGGTGACTAGGGATATAGACGGTCATAGACGCCCAGGCGCATGCGCCTGGGCGTTTATCTCTGTCTACATTCCCTCCCCCACGGTCTCCATGGTGACCTTTACCTTGACCTTGATATCAGCCTCAATGAACTGCTCATCCCAGTTGACGCCTTCGAGGCGCTTTCTACCTTTCGCTAACGCGTATCTGGCCAGGTCCAAGGCATCGACTTTTAACTCGGTCTGCAACCGCTTAACCAGCCGATTAGCTTGTTCTTCGAGGTGTTCTGCCAGCGCGCTTTCCAGCAACTTCTGGGCCTCTTCAGGGTCCTTTAACCCGTCCTTACGGGACTTGTCGACCAGATGTCCTACGAAACTCAGATTGATCGTAAAGGACCAGCGTTCATCTTGGTAGTCGGCACTTACCCTACGCGAAGTAGCGCCATCCATGGTAGCCAAGAATGTCTTCCCCTGATACTGGTACCGAAATGGATGACTGCCAAAGACATCGGAGTAACGAAGCTCGGTAAGCACCGACGCGTCCTCACCCAGGATAGTCGCAACCAGACTGCTGCCGCGAAAGAGAGCGAGCCCCCTCAGTGCCGGCTTACCACCTTCGATCACCACGTAGGGCAGAACGGCGCGATGGTGGGGGGTGACGACATCATAGATAAACTCATGCAGTGTCACCGCGGGTAGGGGGACGGTATCGGTGGCTTTCGAGATAAGCTCCTGGATATGGGATCCTATGTCGAGGTGCTCGGTTGTCTGAAGCTTGAGATAGTCACTGGCCGTGCCCTGGCAGACAGCTGCATTGATGGTATGCGAGATTCTGGCATAACGGATGAAGTAGTCGAGGATGTCATCGAAGCCGGTCTTTGCGATGTCTTCGCTAAAGAGCACCACCTGGAGCTGTCCAAAGAGCAAGCGCGTTGATACCTGAGACTGTCGGTCTTGACGACTCGCGCCGACGTTGGTCCCCACGCCTGAGACGGTGAACGATCGTTCCTGTGCCTCTTTGGATGGACTGAGAAGCAGTGAGGTAAGAACCATCACGGGATCGCCTGCATCGCCGACATCAACGGCCAGCCCGGTCGCGATGGCCCTGGACTCAATTGGGACCGCATCCCAGCAACCAGAGAGCAGAGTCGTCACCAATACGACCAGTTGTGTCAGCACAATCACACGGTGGGCTCTATTGTGACCGAACCCGCTTCCTCTCCCGCACGGCGGGCTCTTTGCTGATTGAGTCATCGTGGTCACCTCGTATCAGACTGATCGCGAGCAGTAGAACCGGAACCCCCAGAGATATCCCCAGTCCAACCTTCGCCACTATCTCGTTCAGCTTCTGTACTGCAGCAGCGTTCTTAGGCCAGATGGCCACGATGCTGAGCGGCGCCAACAGCAGCCATGGAAAGATCCTCTTGCCCTTGTTCCCCCACATCCGGCAGATAGTGTCCGTGATCAGTAGATAGTAGTTGGTGACTGGGCGGAAGACCAGCGCGGTATACAGGACTACGAACATCAGCTCAATCCGCTCGAAGACTGGTACTGCCACCACTCTCAGCACCGCCAAGGATGGGTTGTTGAACTTAAGAACCAGTTCCACCCCCATGACCAGCAGCGTCACGGTTACGAATAGGGCATATTGGAGCACCACAAAAAGCGTCGCCCACAGGGAGTAGCGCAGAACCTCCCCCTGCTCCTCAACTCGCCAGTAGAAGAACATTAGGGTCTCAAACCCCAGATAGGAATAGCCGGTACCAAGGAACCCCGCCCCGATGCCCTTGAGGTCCAACTCACCCAGGGGTAGGAGGTTGGTGATCTCGGCAACCTGAAGCGACGGCAGCAGCAACAGCGTAATCGGGAGCACCAGGAAGAAGAGCAGTTCGTTCATCCTGGCCACGACTCTAACACCAAGCTGGACCGCATAGGCGGAGGCCGCCAAGAAGATGATCACAAGCAGCGCCCGTGGGGTGCGTAGGAAGAGCATGATCCCGATCATGTCGGTGAAGCTGCGGCTGACGCCTGAGACGACCATAGCTCCATAGGCGGTGAAGAGCACTGGGATGATCGATCCGAAGACGCGGCCCAAAAGTCGGCGATTGATGCGGACGAAGTCTAGCTTCGGATAGCGTCGGCACAGGGTCACCTGGAGCCAGATACCGACCATGGGGATGGCTCCGCCGAGGAGCACAGGCAGCCAGGCGTGTTGGTTGGTCTTCTCGATCAGGGTGCGGGGCAGGCTGAGGATCCCCACGCCGATCATGGAGTTAAGAACCAGAAAGGCAGCCTGTCGACTGCTGATGGTCTTACTCATCGGCTTCATCCTGCCGATCGCGCTGGGTGACGCGGGATGTCGCAGTGGGTCGCGAGCGCATCAGCTGCCACGGTACGCGGATAAAGGTGTCTTTGAGATCCTTATAGCGCAGTGGCGCAAATGGAGACAGATACGGTATACCCATGGACTCTAGGCTGCAGAGGTGAGCCAGCACGACCAGTAGGCCGAGGGTTAGTCCGTAAATACCAAAGACAGCCGCGATGATCATCAGCGGCAGCCGAACGAGGCGTAGAGACTGGGCCATGGAATAGACGGGAGTGACGAAGGTACTGATGGTGGTGAGTACGACCACCACCAGCATGGCCGGCGAGACCAACCCCGAGCGCACGCTGGCATCGCCAAGGACAATCCCGCCCACCACCCCGACCGACTGCCCGAGCGGGCTGGGCAGGCGCAAGCCCATCTCACGGAGCAGATCGATGACCAGCTCGAAGAGGAGCGCTTCCACGATGGGCGGAAACGGCACCCCTGATCTGGCCAGAGAGATGGATGAGGCGATCTTCAGCGGCAGCAGCTCGGGGTTGTATGTGCTCAGCGCCACATAGAGGGCGGGGAGGGTAAGTGTGAACGCCAGGGCGATGTAGCGAAGCAATGCATACATAGTGCCAAGCCAGAAGCGCTCGTTGTAGTCTTCCTTGGCCTGAAAAAATGAGACGAAGGTAGCCGGGCCGAGCAGGGTGAAGGGCGTTCCCGCTACGAGAATCACAACCTGTCCCTCGAGCAGACCAGCCACGCACTTGGAGGGGAGCTCGGTATCGATCATCTGAGGGAAGAGGCTAAGAGGGTGGTCTTCGATCAACTGTTCCACAGCGCCTGATGCCGTAACTCCATCAATATCGATGCGCTCAATCCGCTCCTTGATGGTCTTCACGACCTCGGGCCTGGCGATATCGTCGATATAGCCGACGCAGACCCGGGTCTGCGTCCGGCTCCCGCCCACAAGCTGATCGAGACGGAGGTGCGGATCAGGCAGCTCTCGGCGGATCAAGCCAATGTTGATGTCGATATCTTCGATAAATGCCACACGGGGGCCTCGTGTGGTCCGGCTTAGCTGTGACTCCTTCAGAGCGCGCGTGGGTGGTCCTTTCACCGTTGCCAGGAGGGCAGAGCGATCACCTTGCCTGAGCAGAGCCACCTGACCATGCAATAGGGCATCGGCCACGTGCTCCACGCTCCGCTTAGCCGTAAGGCTGCCTGTGGGAAGGGCCACTCTCGATGGTTGGGGAGAGCTACCGATAAGATCGTTACCGTTACCATCCTCGGTCAGTGGAAGCAGCACAAACTGCCTGACGCTCTCCTCGTCGATCAGCGAGGCGATGTAGAGAGCCGTGATCGTTCCTGACGGCAGACCCTCAAACTCGCGCAGTACCAGGTCCGGTGGGTTGCCTAAGTAGCGGGCGATGGCGGCCGCATCATTGGCTGATTTCCCTGATAGAAGGGTCTCTTCCCCGTTGGTGCTTCTGGCCCTGCGTCGACCCAACAACCGGTCCCACAAGGGCATGGTATCACCCCCATATCTTTCATCTTAGCTTCCCCCATCGGTTGAGAATGATATTACGGCTTCGTCTATCGGTGCCTTCACGCTCATACGGTAGATTGAGGTGAGGGCATGCGTAGGCGGTTAATGATGGAGGCAGCGATCCTCTCGGTGATCATCATCTGGGCAGCTCACTATAGCGTTGCCAAGATCGGCGTAGCTGAGTTCTCGCCGGTTGTGTTCACTCTGCTCAGATTTGCCGGTGTTACCCCTCTGCTGCTGGGTTGGACATGGTGGACCGAGGGGACCATTGCCATCCGGCGCCATGACTGGCTACAGCTACTGCTGGTGGGTTTCCTGGGGGTAGCCCTTTACCAGACCTGCTATATAGCGGCAGCCAAGTACACTTCAGCGGCCAATGCTTCACTGCTGATCGCTCTGTCACCGCTCTTTACCTGCCTAGTGGGATCGCTGCTTGGCGGGGAACCTTTCAGCGCCACCGGTCTATTCGGGAGCGTCATGGCCTTTAGCGGTGTCGCACTGGTGATCTGGTCGGGGAATCGAGGTCTAAGCTTCTCGGAAACCACATTGACGGGGGACCTGATCGCTGTGGCAGCTGGCCTGCTCTGGGGGCTCTACCCCCTCCTGGCCCAGCCATTGCTGCGACGATATAGCCCTCTGCGCATCATGGCCACCTCCTCACTGGTGGGCAGCCTTTTCCTATTGGTCATGGGTTGGCGGCCGCTGCGATCGCTTCGGCTTCAAAGCATCTCTACCACCGCCTGGTGGTGCCTGCTCTACGCCATCGTGCTAGCCACCGCCTATGCGCTGGTGGTCTGGTATACCGCCATCGACCGTCTGGGGGCCAACTCGGTGATGGTGCATATGTATCTGGTACCCGCACTTGCCATGCTGATCTCTGCCCGCTATCTGCACGAGCTGATCAGACCATCACAGATCTGGGGCATGGTCGTCATCTTTGGGGGTATCGGACTCGCTCGGTGCAAGCCAAAGAAAAAGGGTTCAGGTCGATGACCTGAACCCTCTGCTCACCCGCAGATATCACTTTCGCTTCATCCGCCGCGCCACTCCCCAGATTAAGAAGATTCCCCCCACGCCGAGGGCGACTTTACCTGCTGTGGCCAGCCAGCGTTTGCCCTGATCCCAGATCTCGCGGGCGACCACCTCTGGTCCGCCTTGGCCTGCCTGCTCTAAGTCATCATTCGCTCTAAGATCGGTAATGAGATCTCGCATCCCGGGGAGCTCTTTCTGTTCGGGGTAGGTGGCGAAATAGCGATTGATGGTATGAAAGCGGCGTTGGGCTACCCAGCGCGCAACCTGGTTGTATACCTGGTCATCTCGAAAACGAATCATTGGGCACCATCCTTTCACAATATTCCAGTCTCTTGTCGGCCGAATGCTCAACATGCCGACTTAGCATCCCATACGATTAGTATCTATAAAATACAGCGGGTTTATATCTGCTATCGCGGCGCGGTGTACATCTTAGCATATCTTCTGGCTATGATAATCAAATCTGGACCACTCGACCAATAATGGCATTAGACACCTTCTTACGACAATGATATCATTGATAGATAAGCGGGAACAAGAGGTGAGCTGTCGTGGATAAGAGGCCCGTCTATAGCCGAATAGTGGCTGTTCATGATCTAAAGCCCGGTGACTGTCTAGCCCAGGATATTGAGCTTGGCAGTGCGGTGCTGATCAGTGCACAGATTCCCTTAACAGCGGCACTGATCGATAAGCTCATTGTTCATGGCATAGGCACCGTTCGCATCGATATAGGCTATCTTTTTGACCAGGCCGTTGCTGGGGGCAAGATACTGCTAAAAAAAGCTGCTGATGGGTTCCCGATCATAAAGTCCGAGGTGCATGCTCTGATTGAGCCGCTGGTCGGAGAGGTGATCCGTGACACTAACATCGCTAGGGCCCTGACGCAACTGCAGTCTCTAGACGACTACACGTACCAGCATTCCGTCGCCATTGGTGTGCTAGCTTCGGTCATCGGATACTGGCTGGGATATGACGGCGATGCGTTGGTTGACCTCTCGGTGGCAGGTGCATTACACGATATCGGCAAGGCACAGTTGCCCGACTGGATCATTAACAAACCGGGGCCACTCTCCGACCAGGAGTTTGCGCTGATCAAGCAGCACCCAGCCTTTGGTTTCCGTATCCTTGCGGACGGTCGTGAGTTCGGCGATGCGATCCGTTCTGCCGTTCTTCAACATCACGAGCGAGTTGATGGCTCTGGCTATCCCGGAGCTCTACGAGGTGATCAGATCCACCCCTATGGTCGGATCCTAGCAGTGGCAGATGTCTACCACGCCATGACGTCGAAACGATCCTATAAAGATCGCATCAACCCTTATCAGGTCCTTGAGCACCTATCCCGAGAGATTGGTAGGCTTGACGCAGAGATCGTGATGAACTTCATCCAGCATATGCTCGACTATCTGATGGGCTGTCGAGTTCAGCTCAGCGACGGACGTATCGGAGATGTTGTCTATATCGATCCCCAGTATATGGGCTCCCCGCTCGTCAAGGTTGGCGACGTCCTAATCGACCTCAAGCGGCAACACCACATGACCGTAATGGAGATCTTGCCGTAGACGCAGACCATCATAGAGAACGCCCGCGGCGAGCCGCGGGCGTTCGTGCATTATCGGGCGTTGGTCGCTCCTTTGGGGACAAGGAACAACAGCATTGCTGAGGCAGCCAGCATCAACGCCGTGTCAATGCCAAAAACCCAGCGATAGGCCAGTTGCTCTCCCATTGTCTGGGTAAAGTGTCCAACCATGACGCCCTGAACCTGAGTCATCACAGCGCCGCCAAACATAATGAAACAGTTAAAGACGCCTAAGGCTGTCCCCACCACTTGCGGGGATGTCGCCTCGCGAGCGAAGAACATCACCAGTGAGTAGCATCCAGCGGTCAACCCGATCCAGCCCATGATCACGGTCGCAGCAGCAAATGGCATACGGCCCGGGTAGAACGCCAGAAGCGCCCACGAGAGCGAGTAGATGACGCTAACGACGATCGTCTTGGTCTTGCGTGCCCCGGGCAACAGCTCGAGCCTACTAACAAGCGGGTTGCCAAACACGCTGCCCAGACCGAGAATGAAGATGGCGGTGCTCGCCAGCTCCATCGTCATCCCTGCGGCCTTCGTCAGATACTGCCCTGCCCAAAGAGACTGGAAGCTGAGGCGAATCCCTGAAAAACAGAAGCCCCAGATGCTGACCAGCCAGATATTGCGTGAGGTGAAGACCTCCCTCAAGCCGTTCCATAGCGAGAGGCGAGGCTCGTCGGTCACTGTCTTGCTGCTGTCTTGAACGAAGACCCAGACCAAAAGAGCCAATGAGGCTGTGATGATACTCATGACTCCATACGCAGGCCGCCAGCCTAAGTTCGCCACCAGCATGGCCAGGGGTACACTGGCCATCAGACCACCGATATTGCCGATGGCAAGGAACGTTCCGGAAACAGTCGCGAATTCATGGTTATCAAACCACTCGCCCAGGGTCTTCAGGCTGGGGACATAAACGCACGAGATCCCCAAACCGATCAGAGCGCGCCCCACTATGGCCAGGGAGAAGACCTTCGTGAAGGTGAACAGGAAGCTCCCGACCCCCGCGAGCAGCAGTGAGAAGGCCGCGGTTCGTTTGGTCCCCAGCCGGTCAGCCAGAGCCCCAGCCGGGATCTGCATGGCAGCATACGGGTAGAAGTAGGCTGAGCCGAGCAGTCCAAGATCTGCTGAACTGAGGCCAAAATCACGGATCAGATCGCCCGCGATCACCGCGGTGGCGAAGCGATGAAAGAAGGCGAAGAAGTAGCCCAGCCCCAAGACTGCAAAGACCACCCAACGAGTTGCCTTCGGTCGCGGTGCAATGGCTGCAGTGAGAGTCTGTCCAGTATGTAGACCCATGGTATCCCCCCTGAGCGCAATCCGTTTCTCGCTTTGGGTATCGGCCTTTGGCCTCTGGGCTGCGCTACGCGCGCCCCATACTGCGCAGATGACGCATGCTCCCATATAGCTTGACCAGGTGCTGGTACTCGTCCTGGTCATGGAAGGCGCAGGCCCTCTCGCCAAAGGCCTTGGCGACCTCTAGACAGTAGCGCGCGGCTAGTTCGATATCCACCTCGTGAGATGCTCCTGTAGCGCACCCGGGGACAGCGGTCTGGGCGGTGATGGCTACCCCAACCACCGGGGCGTCGGTGGCCACACACGGCTGCAAGATGCTGTTGACGTGGTAGACGCCGTTGCCGTAGGGGGTGATATCTTGCGTGGTAATCGGCAGGACTTGCGCTGATTGTCCCGTCACCATCTCCATCAGACCCACCAGATCCTCGGCGATGCGTAGAATATAGCCATCTTTGACGGTAGGAGTGATGGCAAAGCCACGATGATTGAGAATGCGATTGCCCTTGGTCGTGTCGATGGTCAGAATGGCGTCCATCTCGTTGGTCACTTCATGCTGGTTCATGGTCGCCATGTCCACGGGCGAGTCCATAAATGGGACCGGATCGTGGGGCCTGGTCGGAGCTTGTGGGCAGATATGGGTGCGGATCATCAGGTCGCCAAGCAGATGATCGCCGTTGGACTGCATATCCGCTAACTTGAGCGCCACGGACAGCGCTGCAATGGCACCGTCGCCATCTGAAACCAGGCCAATCCGCTCGGGTCGAGCACCGATGCCTCCTAGGCGGCCGATCACACCCAAGGTCGGTGCGCTCCCCCCTGCGCTGCGCCCCTGGCGCCCGGGAACGAGCACCCGGATAAAGTCAGTGCTGCCTTTTGCCCCCACGATCGTCTCATACTCTGTCTTCTCCAACCCCCTGCTTCTAAGAAGCTCCACCACGCGCTGGCCGGTTACGGTCGCGCTGTCAAGGAGTTCATGGATCTCCATCACTTGCTTCAACATCTGTTTCATCCTTTCCGGACCCGGCTGCGAAGCAACGGGTCCACTCCCGACGAGCGCCACAACTAGCGCCAGCTAGGCGCGCCTCGACAGCGACTCGGAGAGTCGCCAAAGACAGTCGAAGCGAAGGACGGGAGGCTGATTATTGCTTACTTCCGTGCGTGGCTGCGCAACACCATGGCTGACTCCGCTACGTGCTGCGGGCTCTACGATGGTGATGCTTCGATGCCAGGAGGCTAGTTCCCTGCTTCCCACCCTTTTTTGCTGCTTTCTACTGGCCGCTTCTGCATCGGACATCCTGTCATCCTAAACCGCCGAAGCTCGGCATATACATGCCAAGAGACAAGTGATGAGCGGGGTGACAGCAGTTGCGATCGAAGAAACTCAGTAGTCTCCTCTGGGCGGGCGTGGGTACCTTTCTGACTCTATCATTGGTTATCTTCCCCAAAGAGAGTTATCAGGCAGCTGTAAGCGGTATGAAGATCTTTTTTGATGTGGTTTTTCCATCGCTATTGCCTTTCTTTATCATGTCTGAGCTGTTGCTGGGGCTAGGAGTGGTGCACTCTCTCGGTGTGCTCTTGGAGCCACTCATGCGTCCACTTTTCAACGTCCCAGGGGCGGGCGCCTTTGCGCTGTCCATGGGTCTGGCGGCCGGTTACCCCATGGATGCGGTGATTACCGCCCGATTCCGTAAAAACGGGATGTGCACTCGAGTTGAGGGCGAACGTCTGCTGGCCTTTACCAATACCGCGGATCCCCTGTTCATGTTTGGAGCGGTCGCGGTCGGCATGTTTGGCATGCCCAAGCTGGGGATGATTCTCGCTATTGCCCATTATCTAGCGAGTTTTCTCGTGGGGTTTGTCTTCAGGTTCTACGGACGCTCAGCAGAAAAACCACAGCAGGTAAGCCGAGCCATGCAACGAGTGAACATCTTCCGCAGGGCGGGCCGTGCGCTGGTCCAGGCCCGCCTGGAAGACGGCCGCCCGATCGGCAAGCTCTTCTCCGATGCGGTCTTTGAGTCGATCCGGACGCTCCTGATGATCTGCTGCTATATTATGTTCTTCTCAGTGGTTCTGGAGGTCATGACGGTATTTGGTGTAGTAGGTCTGGTTGCGGCCCCGATCGCCAGCTTGTTCAGCGCCATGGGATGGGATCCCAACCTGGTACGCCCGCTGATCAGTGGGATATTTGAGATCGATGTCGGCACATCTCAGGTCAGCCGGGTCGCGGCACCACTGATGCAGCAGGTGGCTGTTGCCAGTGCCATCATCGGTTGGAGTGGCTTCTCGGTCCACGGGCAGGTAGCCAGTGTCATGGCTGACACCGATGTCCGCATGACCCCCTATTTCTTCGCCCGTCTTCTCCATGCCCTGTTCGCCGGTGGGCTCACGGTCCTGCTGATGAAGGCAGCGCCCCCGTTGGCTGTTGGTGGAGCGATACCAACATTCTTTGCCGTCTCAGAGAAGGTCGCCAAGTTCATGCCCTTCAGCTTCTTGGGCAGGTTCTGGGGCACGCAGCTGCTCTTTGTCGGCGGGTTCCTGACCCTGCTCCTGGTGCTCTCGCTGGTCAGCTGGCTGATCCAGCGCCTAAGAGTGGTGTGGATGAAGCTGTAATGGATGCGGTAGGGGTCGCCTGCCGGCGACCCGCGGCGCGTAGCAACGCGCCTCTACAGGAAACGCCACAATCGACATACCAGGCGCAGCATGGCTGCGCGGCTACATCGGATAGATTCCTGTGTAGCAGCGCAGCCATGCTGCGCTTTTCTTCTTTGTGTCAAGCGTCTATTGTCTGGTATCTGATGTCTAGTATCTGGTACCTGCCCTCTGATATCTGGTGCCTAGTGACTAAAGACATTCCCCTGTGATATGCTACAGATGGTGATGATATGCGGACAGCAATGCGAACATTCCTCTATGCTCTGATACTTACAGGGCTGACCACGGCGCTCATGGGCGCGATCGCCTCTTGGGGCTTCCAAAACCTCTATTATCTGGCGCAGCTATTGCCACTCTTCATGGCGCTCTATTTCCTTCTAGGCTGGCTGCTGTATCTGCGCCGCGACTCCTTCCTCGTCTCGGACCAGCCGCCCCGGCGCGGGGCATCAGCTCTGGGTCATCACGAGAACGACCTCTCCAAGGATCTCCCTGAGGGCAAGATCGCTGGCGAGGAACTCTTGGTTAAGGGCGAGCGGATCATACCGCGACGCGACACTCCCAGGCGGGAGGGACCTGATCGCTTCCTGGAACACTCCATCTATACCCTCTTCTGGTCCTCGGGACAGCTGGCCGCGCTCGCCTTTGTCCTCTATCGTTTCCTCGGCATCGGTTCCAAGTATTTCCTCCGCTAGTGAATACGAAAAGACCGCCTTTCGGCGGTCTTCTCTTATCTGACTATGGAGATCGATCCCCTTCGGGCTGATGCCTGATGGCTGTTCTTACTGTCCAGCGGCCTTTAGTGCGGCGGCGCGGTCGGTATTCCACTTGGCTTCTGCCTTGAGGTAATCGTCGGTGCCCATGGCCTTCTCGCCGATGGTCTGGAACTTGAACTTCAGCTCAGACATACCAAATGGAGCGTAGGGAGCAGTGAACGGCACAGCCTTAGTAGCCACGTAACCGCCGCCACCGATGCCGTACGGAAGCACCATTGCCTCATTGATCAGGAACGCCTCAGCCTTGGCGAAGAGTTCGAGACGCTTGGTCTGGTCTTTGACTTCAGCCTTAGCCGCGTCGACTAGGTTCTGATACTTGGTCTTGCCATTGGCCTCGGTGTAGCCAGTGGCCTTCTCCGGCCAGTTGTAGGTGCCGCCGGGATAGAACGGATCGGTGTAGGTCTCAGGATCGGCGTAGTCAGGACCCCAGTTGCATTCCTGGAAGGCGTAGTTGCCAGCGCGGCGGGTAACACCGAGGAAGTTGGTGGCCGGGAAGCCGACCGGGATGATATCGATGAAGTCCTTACCGAGGACGCCTTCCATCTGCTGTTCGACAACCTGGACACGTGCGGTCCACTGGGTGCCGGAGCTATTGTACGGCATCATGACCTTAACCGGGAAGGTAGCCTTGCCTTCGAGTTCCTTCTTGGCTTTATCTTTGAACTCGACAGCTTTGGCCTTATCAAAGGTGTCAGTGGTAGCGATCTTGGCCATATCGCCGAAGGTGATGTAGTCCTTACCACCAACGGAGACAAAGTTCTTCGGGGTGATGGTGTTGCTCAGGCGGCG
>CAYOCI010000061.1:6716-25105 GCA_964402415.1 uncultured Clostridia bacterium | reverse complement strand
GTTGCGGGATCTCTCCACCAATACACGCTGAGAGCGCGATTAGCCCCTGGTGATGCTGTTCCAGGAGCTCACGGTCGACGCGCGGCTTATAATAATAGCCCTCCGTAAATCCACGCGAAACCAACTGCATCAGATTCCGGTACCCGATCTGGTTCTGCGCGAGTAGAACCAGATGGTACTGGCTATCATCGAGCTTTGGTTGCCGGTCGCTTCGTTTCCGTGGCGCAACGTAGACCTCGCACCCGATGATCGGCTTGATGCCCTGGGCCCGGGCGAGTTTGTAGAAGTCAACTACTCCATACAAGACGCCGTGATCTGTGATGGCGAGAGCGGGGGATCCATGCGCCTTGGCCGTAGCTACCAGATCCTTGAGGCGTGCTGCGCCATCCAACAGACTGTACTCGCTGTGGACATGTAAGTGAACGAAAGACATTCTGGCGCTCGCTCCTCTCGCGTAAGCCTCAGGCGGCAGCCCTCAGCCGATGGTCATGGGGACGTGGCTGAACACATCGGCAGCCAAGGCGTGGTATCCAATCATAATCCTGTCTTTATTTCGACGGGCGCTCTGCATCTCCTGTATGCCAATGCAGACAGCAAAAAGCCCCCGCATCGGGGGCTCAAGTTGCGTCCCTATCCCATTCTGCCGGCCCTTACTAATCAGCTCTGCGCCACGCGCCGGCGAACGCGTTTCTTCCGCTCCACAATCGCGTCTTGGGGGTGTTGGGCTGGGACGGCCTGATCCAGCCCAAGAATGCGAAGATGACTGGCGATGATCAGCAAAGCGAACCCCAACCAGACCGCGGTGAACAGACCGCCGATCGTTGCATAGCCGACCTTTGGCAGGCGCAAGAGGCCAAAGATCACCATCAACAACGCCAATACTGCAGAGAAGTAGGATTTCAGCTTATCTTGGTTGGTCATCCTGTTCATTGCCATCCCTCCCCATGCTAGTCAAGTCTATGTGCAGGGGGAACGGCTTATGACAGAGATGCTAGCCCCTACGCCCGCCCTGGTAGGCGTAACGGGAAGACTAGGAACGCTTCTGGTCCCAGATGACCGGGACTCGATCATCGTCCAGCGCACGGCTGACATGGACGTTCTTGTACTTGGTCAAGTCAACTTCTAGAACACCGTCTAAGATTCTGCCATTGCGATCAACTAGGATACGACAGATCGGGCGGCTGGGTGTGCTCTTGTTAATGTCCACCACGATCCCGACATCACCAGTTGAGAGTTCAACCATGCTGCCGATCGGATAAATGGCCACATTCTCGAGGAAAGCTTTCGCCACTTTGGGATCGAAATGACGTCCAACGCTAGCAGAGATGATCTCCACCGCCTGGTACGGTAGGTAGCGTTTGCGGTAAACTCGATCTGAGGTCAACGCATCGAAGACATCGCAGATGGCCACGATGCGGGCATACTCATGGATCTCGGTGCCTTTGATTCCTCGGGGATAGCCCGTACCATCCATCTTCTCATGGTGCTGCAGCGCCACGTGCGCCGACAACAGGCTGATCTCGCCGTTCTCGCGCAGCAGCTGGTAGCCGAGCAGGGTATGCTTCTTGATCTCCTCAAACTCCTCTGGGGTAAGGCTGCCAGGCTTGTTCATGATCGAGTTATCGATGAACCGCTTGCCGAGATCATGCAACATTGCTCCAACGCCCAATTCGCGTAGACGTGACTGGTCGTAGTTTAGCTCCAGGCCAACGATAAGGGTGAGCACGCACACGTTGACACTGTGGCCAAAGGTATAGTCGTCATGGGCACGAATGTCCACCAGATTGACAAGGATATTCTTCGTGGAGAGCAGTTCATCAATGAGCTGGTTGATCACTTTTTTGATCCGGTCTATTTGGAGAGGCTGTCCTCCCTCGACCCTGCGCATGATATCCTTTACCGTGACATTCGCTTCCAGGCGTGTCTGCTCAGTTATCACATCTGGGAGATCAAGGCCCTTGGTACGCTCGTCCTCGACGTAGATCGCTGGTATCTCCAGCTCGCGTAAACGCTGAATATACTGTGGCCTTAGCGCCAGACCACTCGCCAATAGGATGCGGCCATCGAGACCATAGACGTTCTTGGCTACGCACATGCCCGTCTCCAGTCTATCCACCGAGATACGTCGCATGACCATGCCCTCCCTTCTATCCAAGTTCCGTGATGAAGCACGCATCACCCCGGGTATTCGTCTCAGTCCCCCGAGGGTTGATGACTCACCATCACAGTCTTTTCTACACTACCCTCTGGATCTCCTTCCACCGCCCACGGCAACGCTGATACCTCGAAGGAGAGTCCTACTTTTCCCATCCCCGCCTAGTTCTCCGCGGAAACAAGGCGAGAGCCACCCCGGCAAACGGGTGGCTCTCCAGTACCTGGGCACTTGGTTGTTGCAGGGTTACTGCGCCTTTTGCATACGGGACGGTGCCTTGCCCATGGCCACACGACCGCGTGCCACAGGGTCGAGGATCTTCTTACGTAGGCGAACATTGTGAGGGGTAACCTCAACCAGTTCATCCTCCTCGATGTACTCGAGCGCCTGCTCCAGGCTTAAGCGGCGAGGTGGCTCGAGGCGAAGCGTCTCCTCACCGGTTGCCGAACGCATATTGGTTACATGCTTCTTCTTACAGACATTTACATCGATATCGTCTTCACGGGAGTTCTCGCCGACGATCATTCCGCGATATACAGGGATAGCCGGGTCAATAAACATGATCCCGCGCTCTTGGATCGCATGGAGTGCATAGGTCGTGGTCATCCCGTCTTCCCAGGCGACTAACACGCCGCGTGCCCTACCTTGCAGGTCGCCTTTGTACTCACCATAGGCGTGGAAGACATGATTCATGATGCCATAGCCCTTGGTTAGGGTTAAGAAGTCAGAGCGGAAGCCGATCAAGCCACGTGCGGGGATGATGAACTCCAACCGCAGCTGCCCATCACCAAAGTGGTGCATGTTCTTCATCTCGCCCTTACGAGGACCTAATAGCTCCATGACCACGCCCATGTACTCCTCGGGTAGGTCCAGAGTCAGATACTCGTATGGCTCCATCAGCTCGCCGTCGACCACTTTGGTGATGACGCGCGGCTTCGAGATCTGCAGCTCATACCCTTCGCGACGCATGGTCTCGATCAGGATTGAAAGATGTAGTTCACCACGCCCCGACACCTCGAAAGCATCCGGTGAGTCAGTTTCAGCCACTCGCAGCGATACGTTCTTCTCGAGTTCACGCGCCAATCGGTCGCGCAGGTGACGCGAGGTCACGTAGCTACCCTCTTTCCCGGCGAAGGGGCTGTTGTTGATCATAAAAGTCATAGAGAGGGTTGGTTCATCGACGGCGATAACCGGCAGTGGGTCGGGAGTGTCCACGTGGCAGATGGTCTCGCCGATGTTCACGTTCTCGATCCCAGCGAGAGCCACGATATCGCCCATAGAAGCCTCGGTCACTTCCTCGCGCTTGAGACCGCCGAAGGTAAACAGCTTACTGATCCTAACTCGGTTGATCTTGCCGTCACGCGTGCAGTGAGCGATGGTCTGCCCAGTATTGACCACACCGCGAACGATGCGCCCTACCGCAATTCGACCGATGTACTCATCATAGTCAAGTGTGTTTACCGCGATCTGCAGAGGCGCATCCGTCTCACCAGAGGGAGCAGGAATGTGCCGCACGATGGCGTCCATCACGGGACGAATATCGGTCCCAGGCTCAGTGGCGGACCAAGACGCCAGACCGTTACGCGCTGAGGCATAGACAACGGGGAATTCCAGCTGTTCATCAGTGGCATCCAGCGCCATGAACAGCTCGAGCACTTCGTCAACCACGTCCTGCACGCGGGCATCAGGACGGTCAACCTTGTTGATGACCACCACTGGTTTGAGCTTCTGAGCCAGTGCCTTTTTCAGTACATAACGAGTTTGGGGCATTGGACCTTCGAAAGCATCAACGACGAGCAAGACTCCATCGACCATCCCCATGATACGCTCGACTTCACCGCCGAAGTCAGCATGTCCTGGGGTGTCGACAATGTTGATTCTAGTATCCTGATAGGTGATCGCTGTGTTCTTGGCCAGAATAGTGATGCCACGCTCCCGCTCGAGATCGTTGCTATCCATAACCCGCTCCTGAACCTGCTCATTGGCGCGGAAGACACCACTCTGCCGTAGAAGTGCATCGACGAGGGTCGTTTTGCCGTGATCAACGTGAGCAATGATTGCCACATTGCGTAGATCGTTTCTAATCAAGTGGTTCGCCTCCCATAAAGAAATGGATGCTCACGCATCCATCATTCACCGACTCCAACTGTACGATTATAGTGCCCTTTGCCAATAAAAGCAATGCGAAATACATAAAAAGTCATGATCTCAGCCGAACATCCTTCTCGCAAGCAACAGGGCAGCAACAAACCCCGCCAGGTCTCCGGCTAACCCTGCCCAGATCGAATGACGAACCTTACGCACACCCACAGCACCAAAATAGACTGTGATCACGTAAAAGGTCGTCTCCATGCTCCCTTGAACGACTGAGGCAAGATAGCCGAGATATGAATCGGGGCCATGACTATCGATGATATTGCTAGCATAGCCAAGAGCCCCACCTGCTGATAGCGGGCGCAAGAGCGCCAGCGGCAGGATCTCAGGCGGAATGCCCATCGGGTTGAGCAGTGGAGCCAGAGCGCGTGATAAGAGATCCAGTGCACCTGATGCTCTAAAGATTCCGATCACGGTTAGCATGGCAACCAGAGCTGGTATCAAGCGAATGGCAGTGCTGAAACCTTCCTTGGCTCCATCGAGGAAGACCTCATAGACACGTACGCCTCTGAGATAAGCGTAAATGGGAATGAAGAAAACCAAGAAAGGGATCGCCCAGACTGATATCATCCTGATTGTGTTCACCGCACACGCCTCCCGCCTCTCGGCCGGAGGAGCCGATCTACTGTCAGAGCAACGACCAGGGCGACAGCTGTGGCCAGGATGGTGGGACCAATGATAGACGCTGGATCGGTGGACCCACTGGCGGCCCGCAGCGAGATGACTGTGGTGGGTACCAAGGTGATGCAAGCCGTATTTAGTGCCAGAAGCGTACACATGGCATCGCTGGCAGCCTCTGGCTCCTTGTTGAGGGTCTGCAGTTCCCCCATAGCCTTGATGCCCATGGGTGTCGCCGCGTTACCTAGCCCCAGGAGATTGGCACTGAAGTTCAGTACAATCGCCCCGAGTGCGGGATGGCCTTTGGGAACACTGGGAAAGAGCAGACGCAGGAGAGGGCGAAGCCAACGACCGATCTGATCGGTCAGACCGGATACCTCGGCCAACTTCATCAGCCCTAGCCAAAAGGTCATCACTCCGATCATCCCCAAGGCTAGCTCCACTGCAGTACTCGAGGATTCCATGATGGCTTTGGTCACCCCCACCTCGACCTCGCCACGCAGTGCCGCGCTGGCTATCCCCATGGCCAGAAGCAGTAGCCAGACAACATTGATCACGACCGTCTCCCCCCCAGCCACAACCAGAGTCTAGCCCACCATGATACCGGTTTTGCTTCGACTGAACGAATCGCCACCAACGGAACGGTTCCTAGGGGCTCGCCCTTCAGATAGACGCTCAGTTCACCGACCTGCTGTCCCTTTGCGATTGGCGCAACTATTCTCTCGGGGAGATGCCAATAGGTCTCTATCTCTCCATCCTCATTGCCCATCAAGGGTAGATAGTAACTCGCCTGGGCCACCACAGGAAGGTGGTCTTCACGTCCTCCGGTGATTGCCACCGTCTTGACCATCTCGCCTTCTGCGACCACTGGAACGAAGCGAACCTGCTCAAACCCCCAATTCAGGAGAGCGGCACAGTCATTGAACCAGTTCCCATCATTGAGAACAACCGCGATCAAGCGATGGCCATCCCGCGTCGCGGAAGCGGCTAGACAGCGACCAGCGCTATCAGTGAAGCCAATCTTCACTCCATCGCCACCGACCACCTTGTTCAGTGTGTCGTTCTTGTTGGTGATGGTTCTCTTTCCCGAAATGGTTGTCTTCTTGGTGGCGGCAATCCCCGCAAAACGTGGCACGCTCATGGCGTAGCGAGCAATCAGCGCCATGTCGTAAGCAGTGGAATAGTGATCCTTCTGATCGAGACCGTGTGGGTTCTGGAACGATGTGTTCTTGCAGCCGATGGACTGAGCTCGCTCATTCATGAGCCGTGCGAAATTCTCCTGGCTGCCGCCGATATGCTCAGCAATGGCCATGGCTGCATCATTCCCCGAACTCAACATGGCACCGTAGACCAGTTCGATGAGTGGCATCTGCTCTCCCACTTTGAGGTAGATGGATGATGGCTCCATGCTCACCGCCTTGGCGCTGGCGGTGGCTAGTTCATCCAGTTGGCCAAACTCCAGAGCCAGCGCTGCCGTCATGATCTTGGTCAGACTTGCCATGGGGCGTTTGGTATGCGCGTCTTTCGCATAGAGAACTCGCCCCGATTGCCCGTCCATAAGGACCACCGACGCCGCACCGAGTGTTGGCGGAGCAGCAGCAGCCACTCCACACGTCAGCGACAAGAGGAAGACCTGAACTAGCACTAGAGCAGCCACAAGGCGAAGAAGCGTCCTGGGCAGAGCAATCCCCCCTTTAAGAGCTGAGTCATCGGCCGCGGCAGAGACGTGACCATGTGCCCATGCCACAGTTTGGGCGCTCCACCATCATGAGCGCACCAGCGCTGTCTCTCGAGGTGAGAATCGGCAGATGCGTGCGCTCTGAGACCACGGGCTTCGACTCCTTCAAATGATATTCAGCGGGGGATTGTAATAGAAGCAAAAGCACCGTCGGATAGACCGACGGCGCTTGACTCACTCGGGCTGATATCTGGTTGACCGCTCATCAGAGCTCGTTGCGTGGTCGGGAGCTCGGTATCATTAGCTCCACCTCCCTGCGGATCGCCTTCTCGATCTGCTCAACAGTCTGCTGGGCATCAATGGTCACGTAGCGTGGGTGTTGCTGGGCCAGCTGCAGATAGATCTCTCGGACGCGTTTGTGAAAGGCATAGCCTTTACTCTCGATACGATCAGGTCGATCACCACGCTGCGCGATCCGGTTTAGGGTCTCTTCGGGTGGCAGGTCGAGTAGGAATGTCAGATCAGGCTCGAGCCCGCCGGTAGCCAGGCGGTTAACCTGCTCAATTAGCTCAAGTGGTGCGCCGCCGGCTCCTTGTAGAGCTAGGCTGGAATCAACATATCGGTCGCACAAGACCCAAGTGCCGCGAGCCAGCGCTGGCCGAATCACCTCTTCCACATGCTGACTACGATCAGCGGCATAAAGAAAGAGTTCTGTCCTGGCATTCATCTGCAGTTGATGCATCTCCAGGATAACGTGGGCGATCTGTTTCCCCACCTCTGTCCCACGGGGCTGACGTGTGGCTATCAGATCCACACCAATCATACTCAGGTAGTTCTCCAGTAGGCGGATCTGTGTCGTCTTACCCGCTCCATCAGGACCTTCAAAGGTGATAAATGGCATCTAGTACGTCTCCTTTGCCATGGCAAGTGTGTCGTGTGCGTCTATAGTTCGATACTCTCCCCGCTGATCCTCTCGTACTGTGGGGAAAAGCTCCCCATAGCGACTGTGGAAGAAAAAGAAAAAAGAGGGAGTTTCCCTCTTTTCCCGTTCGTTATGGCCACTTTGGTGGGCTTAGCGTCTTGCATGACCCGCTCATTCGGAGCTTGCATGACTTAGGATCAAGGTATTGAGCGGTGAGGAAGTGCACCACAATGAAATCCTGCAAGTTCCTGAAGTTACATGGTGTAGTCTGATGCGGTTACCTCTTGACCATGCTTCTGCCCGTTCTTGTTCTGGGCGTTCTTTTCTTGTCCGCCATGCTGCATCATGGCCTGAAGCTGGTTGATAAACTGTGGAGCCATGTCAAGAACACGGTCGTAGATGGCGGAACGATCAACGGGAAGCAGTCGCACATCACCGTTGCCGACAACCAAGAAGGCCACTGGCTGGACAGAAACGCCGCCGCCACTGCCACCACCAAACGGATGCTCGTGGTCCATCGGTTCCTCGGCTGGCTCGCCGGGTTCCCACTCGGTGCCACCGGCGGCAAAACCGAAGGAGACGCGGGAGATCGGCACGATGACGCTGCCATCGGGAGTCTCTACAGGATCGCCAACGATGGTGTTAACATCAACCATGGACTTAAGGTTCTCCATGGTCGTTCTCATTAATCCTTCGATGGGATGTTGATGTTCAGGCAATACCTCACCCCCTATGATTGTTCCTTTTTCACCAGCAGTAATCTAACAACCATAATATCACCCAGGTGAAGCCTTAATATGCAGTTGAAGCTGGTATGGAAGAGCGAGCGGGAAAAGACCGGGCGTACCGTCAGATTTGGCCTGATGTCGAATCGGCTATGCTGACGGAGCAGAGCGATGACAAAGCCCTTGATCATCCACACAAACCCCGTCCCGATTCCGGTCAGAGCCGCATCACCTAAGCCAAACTGGGTTATCCACTCAAACTGAGTGCAGCTCATGTGCTTCAGGACGAGCCCCAAAACAGGTCGATATTGCTCCCACCGCTGGCGCAGCCTTGTGAACTTCTCCATAACGTGGTCCACACTTCCGATGACGTGCTCATGATGCAGTGAGCTGGTCTGTCCTCCTGGGCTTTCAAAGGTCTCGCTCTTCAGTCGCAAATATGGCAACAACTGATCGATGCGAAAGTCCCACACCGGGATGACGAATTTGTGGTATACCAGCCCTCCCAACGCCTTAATCTCGATGTAGAAATGATCATCATGATGGGTACGACGATAGCTCACACGCAGCTCAACCGGCACCAGTAGAGCGGCACTGGCAAGAAGCACTGAGAAAACAAAGGCCACACTGACGAATTGGCCTACCACCGCCACCTTCTTGGTCACCACCCTACCTGCAGACGCAGGAGTCATCACCGGCAGATCACCATGACCCTGGATGGGTCATGGCCTCTCCGCTCTGTCTGGTTTCATGGTCTGTGTTTGGGCGACCACTGCTTGTGAATACAGAGATCCCTTGTACACTTCCTTAGTCTGGTTAAGGTGGCAGAAAAAAATACCCAGGCGCACTTAGCGCCTGGGCTATGGCTGATGACCCTTGTTGAGCGCATCGTCCTTGGGCAGGTCCTGCAAAGATCTGAGGCCAAAGTGCAACAGAAAGCGTTCGGTCGTGGTGTATAGGATTGGTCTCCCCACCCCTTCCCGCCGTCCAGCCTCAGAAACCAAGTCTAGGGCAACAAGCGTATTGATAGCTTTCTCGGCCTTGACACCGCGGATGGTCTCTATCTCACCTCGCGTAATCGGCTGACGGTAGGCAACGATGGCTAAGGTCTCGAGCGCTGCTGTGGAGAGCTTGTACCGCGCGTTGCTGGGGGCTAGGATCCTACGCAGGAACGGAAGGTAGCTGGGTTTTGTCACCAGTTGCCATCCGCCCGCTACCTCCGTCAGAGTAATGCCTCGCTGCTCTGCGGCATACCCTGCCACCATCTCTCCCAAGAGCTGGCTTGTCATCGCTTCGCTGACTGCCAAGGCTTCGGCGATTTCAGCCACTGCCAGCGGGTCCCCATGGGCAAAGAGCATGGCCTCGATGGCGGCACCAAGCTCTTCGCGGGTTAGTGAGGGTGTGTCATCGTAATAGCCCAGATCGATGGGGAGTTTGTCCAACTTAGATCACCTCGTTAGTCTGATCTTCCTAGCCAAACCAGCATGATCTCTTCATCCGGACCGCTCTGCCGGGCAGCGACTGCCCCCAGCTTGATCAGTTCCAGCAGGGCCAGAAAGGTGACGATTAGCATCATACGTCCAGATCCCGGCAAGAACACCGCGGTGAAGGCTGTAGCGCCTGCGCCCGTCAGCTGCTGCGCCAGCCATCGCACCTGCTCCTCAACCGTCCATTGGTCACGATAGACTGGAGCAAGTGGCTCCTGATCGTCATCAGCCAACACGAAGATCCGATCAAACGCCCGGACTAAGTCGCGCATCGTCACCTGGGCCAGGGGATCTGGACCCTGGATCCCCAGGTCAGCCGGTTCGATCGGTTCGCGGCTGAGAAACTGCTGTCGATCTTGACCAACGCCCGCCAGCCACTGCGCAATCTGCTGATAGCGCCGATATTCCGCCAAGTGCGCCTCCGGGTCGCTGTCAAAAGCCTCGGCATCCGGCTCCGGGTCAGGCTTCGCTGGCGGAAAAAGGAGCCTCGCCTTGATCTCTAGCAGAGCGGCAGCCATAACCAGGAAGCCGGATGCCTCATCTAGATCTAGGATGGAGTCCTGGCGTTCATTGAGGTATGCAAGAAAGCCCTCGACCAAGGCGGCCAGGGCAAAAGATTGCAGCCTAAGCTTTTCGGTATTCAGTTGCTGGTAGAGCCCTTCGAAGGGCCCCACGTATTCGGCTGATACGATCTCGTATGCCATAGTACCTCAGAAGAACAAGTTTGTCACGGCAGCGAACATTGTCAGAACACCGTTCGCCAATGGTGAGACGATATAGCGGGTAGCGCCGGAGTAGACCGCTACCAGCAACAGGAGGGGACCGTACTGGTGAACCCGCTCAAAGTAACGGTAGGCAGATCCGGCAGGAAGAAGACCGAACAATATCTTGGAGCCGTCCAAAGGTGGGATAGGAATCAGATTAAACACCGCCAGATAGGCATTGTAAATCAGGATCCCACTTACCGTCCGAATGAAAATGGCGCTCAACATCAGTGACGGGGCTAGAGTAACCGCGAGCCCGACCGCCAGCGCGGTCACTAGGCCAAGGATGATATTCGAGGCTGGCCCAGCCAAAGCGACCCAGAGCATTCCCTTGCGGTAGTCGCGGAAGTGATTTGGGTTGATCTCAACCGAACGCCCCCAGCCGAAGCGAAAGAAGACAAGCATCAGGAGACCCATAGGGTCGATATGCGCCACGGGGTTCAGCGTAAGACGGCCTTGCAGGCGGGGTGTCGGATCACCCAGTCTGTGGGCGATATATGCGTGCGCAAACTCATGTATGGTCATGGCAATTAGTAGCCCCGGCAACTCAAAGATAAAATTCTGGCTCAGACCAAACACCAAACCCCCCCTTTCATGGAAGCCGATCTTTTTTCATTATAACAGACACCGGACATCAGACACCAGAGATTAGGGGAAATCAGTTGGGCTGACTGAGCATCCTTCCTGATCGGTACGTTTAGGGGTGAGCGAAAAAAAAGAGAGAACACTCCTTTGCAGAGTGTTCGAGATCGGGATACATACGCTTGCGTCAGGATGGCCGCCGTCTGAACTCTGGTCTCCGGTCTCTGCCTAGTCGTCGCTATTGGCAGCCTCTGGCAGACGACGAAGGTGGGCGGGGATGATATCGTTGGCGATCAGATCGCTATAGCTTTCCCGGCGTACTATTACGTGCGCCTGCCCCGCAGTCACCATCACCACAGCGGGACGTGGCAATCGGTTATAGTTGCTGGCCATTGAATAATTATACGCTCCAGTGGCAAAGACCGCTACGATATCACCACTCTGAACCGGCGGTAGAGTAATATCCTTGATCAACATGTCGCCAGACTCGCAGCAACGGCCTGCTAGGCTGACACGCTCGGTACGAGGAGCCCCAGCCTTATTCGCCACCACTGCCTCATATCGAGCACCATAGAGTGCAGGACGTGGGTTGTCAACCATCCCTCCGTCCACAGCCACATAACGGCGGATGCCTGGAACATCCTTGATCGAACCGACACTGTAGAGGGTGATGCCAGCATCCCCCACCAATGAGCGGCCGGGCTCGACCAGCAGCTCAGGCAAAGAGAACTCATGCCGATGACAGGCATCAGTAACGGCTGCGATGACCGTTTCAACAAAGGAACCTCGCCTGAGCGGAAGATCCTCGTCAGTATACTGAATGCCCACGCCCCCACCGAGGTCCAACTCGGCCAAGCTGACACCACACTCATCCTGGATTCTTCTCAGCAGTTGTACCATCACATCGGCGGCCAAACGGTATGGCGCCAGCTCAAATATCTGCGAACCGATATGACAATGCAGTCCTCTGAGACTAATATGTGGCAGAGCAAGCGTCTTACGGACAGTCACCATGATCTGATCTTCCGCTAGGCTGATGCCGAACTTCGAGTCTAACTGACCGGTCTGGACGTAGTCATGGGTATGGGCCTCGATTCCGGGAGTCACGCGCAGAATGACAGATGCGGTCCGCCCTAGTCGCCCGGCTATGGCGTTTAGTAGCTCCAACTCGTAATCACTGTCGACCATGAAGCGACCAACACCAGCCCGCAAAGCCATCTCCAGCTCATCAGGTGTCTTGTTGTTGCCATGGAAGTAGATCAGCTCTGGGGGAAAGTGGGCTGCAAGCGCGGTGTACAACTCCCCGCCCGAGACGACATCCAACCCCAGCCCTTCCTCTTCGATCAGGCGGCAGATGGCTGTCGTCAAGAAGGCCTTACTGGCATAGAGAACACGCCATCTCGGATAATGACCATCAAAGCCTTGGCGATACTCACGACAATGTTCGCGAATCAGATCTTCATTCATCACATAGAGGGGTGTCCCAAACTGTTGTGCCAGTTCGACGGTATCGCACCCCGCAATCTCCAGATGCCCAGCATCGTTAGCACGTAGCCCGCGCGGTAGTGTCATTCTCCTATCTCCTCTCAGGGGTTTGGTTTCAGGATCACGACAGCCTAGAACTAAGCGGTCTGAGCTCCCAGTGTCAGTAATCACCAATGCCAATAACAAGAACGACTTACAGAAATAAAAACGACCTACAAAGGTGTAGGTCGTCAAACAGCGTGACGAAACACACCTCTCTCTTCGCCCCCTGTGAGATAGCTCTCCACCTGACATTGGGCAAACGTCAGGTGACAGTCCTGCACCTATTCAGTGCAGACCCAGCAGGATCAGCTCGGGTAGCAAAATCCCACTTCGGCGGCGGACCCCTTCACCCAGTTCATCGGTTCCCTAACCTCAAGGGCTACTCATGACCAACCGCGCCTCTACCTCACCTCCTTGAAGAGATGAGGTAATATGAAGTTGCATAAATATTATCACGTACCAGTACTGCAGGTCAAGACCCTGTAACGAAACTATCTGGGATTATCTGATTGTTCATGTCGATGGACCTCAGCCTGTTCGCCTAACTCCTTAATGAGTGACCGAAGGGCCTTGGTGGTGATCGGTGCGCCACGATGATAGTTATCGCGCCCACCTTGCTTACCTGGATCCCCCATCCCGACCACTGGAATACCCAGACCCCTGAGTACATCCACTGTATCTCCGTAGATGACCGATCCCGAAACAGTCGATTTGAAGCCATCTTTATCGACGGCCCCATCAACCATCTGACCGTTGCGGTCAATGGAGAAATCAACCGGCACCCCCTGAGCCCATAGCGTATTGGACGCGACCGCGACTGCTCCTATTAGCTCTACCTCCGGACAGTGGGCAAGATACTCTAGAGCTTGTTCCCCTTGGGCTTTGTAGGCTTTGCCGCGATCATCCAGCATCACCAGGACAGGGTCCTGTTTAGCTGTCTTGATGATCCTGACCAACTCCGGTCCCGTGTATGGTGTGGGGTTGCCGGCAGAACGGGAGATGGTACGCAGACCAACCCGCTTGGCAGCGGTCTCGACCGCATGCCGAGCAACCTCGTCCCCGTCCGTTACAGCGATTATCCGTACTCGGCCTTCCTTATGTTCACCACTCTGTTTTAGGTCGCGCACCGTGTCTGACATGCCATCCCCTCCTCTCAGATGAAACACCAAGAACCTGACACTGGTTACCCATGACGCCTCGGCATCGCCACGATGGCTGAAACGTTCCTCCACGTGGGCCCGCTGTGGGCTGTCGGCCGCGGGCATTTTCGTGTCAGCGGCAACTGTTATCCTTTGGGGTTAGCCAGGATTGAGGTGAAGAAGCCGAATATGATGGCTGAGGAGATGCCAGCGCTGGTCAGAGAGAAAATGCCCATGAGCACCCCCACTAGGCCATGTTCATCGGCCTCCGCCATGGCGCCTTTCGCTAGAGAGTTACCAAAGTTGGTGATAGGCACTGTGGCACCAGCGCCGGCGAACTTGACGAGAGGGTCGTAGAGCCCCATTCCCGCTAACACGGCACCTGCGACCACCAGTATGACCATGATATGGGCGGGAGTCAGTGTAGTCAGATCCATGAGAAGTTGTCCAATGGCGCAGATAGCCCCCCCGACAAGAAAAGCTCGAAGAAAAATCATGCTAGCCCTCCTCTTGCTAAACCAACCGCACATGTCTCAGAAAGTTGCACCCCTGCATTACGTCCGAGTGGATGACGCTCGACGGCGCAGTTATTGCTCATTGTTCTCAATGGAGACTGCATGGGCGACACAGGGGATGGACTCCCCTTGTTGGTAGGAGATGGTGCTGAGCAGCGCCCCTGTGCCTACGACCAGGATCCGCTTCAGTTGCCCGCTCATCAGACGCTTCCAGACAGGACCGTAGACAACCGACGCCGAGCAACCACATCCGCTCCCGCCACTATGAGTGTCCTGCTCAGGGCTGAAGATCATTACCCCGCAATCGTCATAGTTCGGACCTAGATCCAGACCGCCCTGACGTACCAGCTTACGGCATAGTTCTGAGCCTAGACTACCCAAGTCGCCAGTGACGATGAGATCATAGTAGGACGGGTCACGTCCACTCTCCTGGAAGTGGTGAAGAAACGTATCAGCCGCGGCGGGTGCCATGGCAGAACCCATGTCATTGGGGTCCTTGACGCCAAGGTCCATGATGCGGCCAGTGGTGACATGGGTTACACGTTGCTCAGAGCTGCCGGCAGGGCCGATGACGGCTGCTCCAGCGCCGGTGACGGTCCATTGCGCCCAGGGCTTGCGCTGACCACCATATTCCACAGGCATGCGGAACTGCCGCTCCGACGACGCATAGTGGCTTGATGTTCCTACCAGGCAATGATCTGCAAACCCACCATCGATCATCAATGATCCCAGAGCGAGCGACTCCGCCATGGTGGAGCACGCACCATATAGACCAAAGAAAGGAATGGC
Organism: uncultured Clostridia bacterium; assembly: GCA_964402415.1. Classification (GTDB taxonomy): domain Bacteria; phylum Bacillota; class JAAYKD01; order JAAYKD01; family CAYOCI01; genus CAYOCI01. Next base: position 10,053 of record CAYOCI010000061.1, on the reverse strand, counting down.
GAGATCTCGCGCAGTGAAGTTCGCGGTTATGGTCTGATTGAGCAGGTCACCTGCGAACATGAGATCAACCTGATCTGGGGTGACGCCAGCCCGTGACAACGCCATCTGGCAGGCAGCTGAGAGCATCTTCTGTTCTGCCCGCTCCCAGCTCTTTTCACCCAGGAGCATATCTTGTTCGACAAGATCAAACTCTTTGCCCAGTGGTCCTTGTCCTTCTTTGGGACCGACCACTGTAGCGGTCGCAATCACTGCAGGAGGGTCTTGAAGACGGATAGTCTGCTTGCCGATGCGCTTTGTAGCCATCACTGTCACTCCTTAGCGAAAAACTCTCTTGGAACTTGCATAACGTAGGATCAGTATTAGGATCAACATACTGATAGCCTCGTAAGTCTGCCATAATGGAGTCATGCAAGTTCCTGACCTCTCAGATGCGCAGAAGAGCGTGGATGACGCCGATCACAAAAGCCGACACCACCCCATAGACGATAACCGGTCCGGCCACCGCAAACATTTTGGTTCCTACACCCAGGACATAGCCTTCACGTTTGAACTCCATGGCTGCAGAGACGATTGAGTTGGCAAAACCGGTCACCGGCACGGCTGAACCGGCGCCGGCGAACCGTCCTAACTCGTCGTATATCCCCAGACCAGTCGCTATGCTCGCAAGAAGAACTAAGGTGGCAACAGTGGGGTTGGAGGCGCCCTCCTCGGTATAGTTAAGGAAGCGGATGAAGAAGCCAGAGATCAACTGACCTAGTACACAGACCAAGCCCCCCACGACATACGCGACAATCACGTTGCGCACAACCCGCGGCTTTGGCTTGCTATTCTTCACCATTTGCTGATAGCTTTGCTTAGTAACAGTGGTTCCGACGGTCTCTACGGATCCGTTGCGGGTGTGGTTTCGAGTGGTAGTCACAAGGTCACGACTCCTCTCATTACATAAAAAGAGCACACCGAGGTGCTCTTTTTATAGCGTGCACGATGCCTATGGAAGCTACTTTTCAACGTACGCAACCTTCAGATCGACCTTGTAATCAACGATCTTTCCGTGGTCAACATCGGCGGTCATGTTGTAGATCTCAACCCCAGTGATGCCGTCGATACGTTTGGCCGCGTCAGCCACGGCGTTCTTGATTGCGTCTTCGAAGCCCACATGCGACTCGGCTACCATCTCTAGTACCTTAACTGTTGTCACTGTGCAATCCCTCCTGTTGTGAGATTTCAAAGCTAGTATGCCAAGCAAACAGATCTCGTATGATACCAGTAACTAACAGCTATCCCAAGCTTAGTCGCAGTCTCAGGTGTTGTATCGCCTGACTATCGAGATCATCGTCGCAGAGCAGATGGATGCTGTTGCCTACTACTCGGAGCTCGGCAGGTATGGTGCCTCCTGCCATCAGCCATCTTTCTACCGACCTGGGCGCTTGGTCGCTGCCATAGGTGTCGTAGTTCCCCACAAGACTGCCGTTTACGTACACCTGATAACGATCAAAACCGAGCTTTTGGCCTGCCCCATCTGTCCGATACACCAGCAGTGGGGGTATGCTGCCCAATACGCTACGAGCCATGGAGCGTGTTTGCACGCGAGGTCACCTCTTGTAGCATGGGACAAACCAGACGGGCATCCCGAGGCTCTTGCCTGGGAGAACGGGTCTGAATGATGTACCATCCAGTTAGGAGTACCGCTAAGATGATAACGAAGGCGAACATGAGAATCGCCCTGCGTCCTACGAGGTTCATCCCTTCACCTCCGTGATTAACCAATATCGCTCGATCAACATCCCCGAAAACGGTCTGTCCTAATGGCAGGACTACCTGTAGTATGCCACCAGGGGTCAAGACTCATCGGAATTTGCGACTTCACCGTAGGGCGCTAGCTAGGCTCATAGGACACTGAGATTGACATCCAAGTGCCCCACGCAACTATGCCAAACAAGAAGAGCCCCATTACGGGGCTCTTTCTCACTCATTGGGCCATCATCCGTCTTATCTGATCTAAGGTCTTCTTTTCAATGCGAGAGACCTGGACTTGAGAGAGGCCGACCACTCTGGCGACCTCTGATTGTGTCTTGTCCTTGAAATAACGGAGGTAGATGATCTGGCGTTCTCGTCCGTCCAAGCGACTTAGGACCTCCTTCAGGGCGTAGAGGTCGACCCAGTTCGCTCTCTCATCACCAGGGTGGCTGACCTGATCGATGAGGTAGATGGGGTCGCCATCATCATGGAAGACCTCTTCCTGCAGGGAACTAGGCGTCTGAACTGCTTCATAGGCCATAACCAGCTCCTGGGTCGTCACTTCCAGGCGTTCGGCCAGCTCAGAGATCGAGGGTTCTCTTCCCAGTTCATATGTCAGTGCATCCTTGGCTCGATGGGCTTTGCCCACCAACTCCTTGAGCGACCGAGAGATCTTGATCGGGTGATCGTCGCGGAGAAACCGCTGAATCTCTCCGAGGATCATCGGAACAGCATAAGTCGAGAACTTCACATCATAGGTAAGGTCAAACTTGTCAATCGCCTTGACCAGCCCGATACTGCCTATCTGAAACAGATCGTCAATCTCATAGCCACGGTTAACAAAGCGTTGCACCAACGACCAAACCAGGCGGAGGTTGGAGCTGACCAACCTCTCTCGGGCGCCCTGGTCACCTTCCTTGGCAAGACCCAGTAGACGACGTGTCTCTTGGTCTGAAAGCAACGGTGTCTTAAGCAGGTCCATATTGCTTAATCTGGTCATTCTGGGATTCCCCGCTTTCTACTGGGCTGGCGCGGATCTAAACCACTTGGTCATCGTCACCGTCGTTCCCTCACCAACCTGGGAGTCCACGATCAGCTCATCTGTCATGCTCTCCATGAAAGCAAAGCCCATCCCAGAACGTTCGAGCTCTGGTTTTGTAGTGAAGCACAGCTCTCTCGCCTTATCGATATCGGGGATGCCAACCCCCTGGTCGATAACGCTGACTCTAATCCCATTATCGTAGAGAACCGCCTCTATTCGAACCACGCCGGGTCGATTCTCATAGCCATGGATAATCGCGTTGGTGACCGCCTCTGAGACTGCTGTTTTCAGATCAGCGATCTCCGGCAGTGTGACATACCCGAGCTGGGAGGCAAATGCAGCAACCGCTACTCGTGCAAACGACTCGTTTTCTGAAAGACTCATGAACTCCAAGGTCATCTGATTGCGAACGTGTGGCATCCTAATCTGCCTCCTTAGAGTTGATCAAGGGCATCTGCTTCGTTCTTGTAGACGCTAAGAATGCGGGGCAAACCAGAAAGATCGAACACGCGCTTGATCTGGGGGTTGATCTGGCAAGCTACCAGTTTGCCGCCGTTC
>CAYOCI010000061.1:0-6706 GCA_964402415.1 uncultured Clostridia bacterium | reverse complement strand
GCCCCATAATCACGCCCAGCCCAGAACTGTCCATGAAGGTGAGCCCTTTTAGGTTGAGAACTACGTTTTTCGCGATCTCTTTGCCCAACTCGCTGTCGATCACGTTGCGCACCTGGTCAGCCGTATGGTGATCGAGTTCGCCGTTGATACGGACCAGCAACGCTTGTCCCACTCTCTCGGTATTGACTTCCACGTGAGCACCCCTTTACGCAGACGTTCGTGGATCAATCCCCCGCGTCTCGGCTGCATCCTCATCCTAGAGCGGGAGTAAGTTGGCCTGTCCACCTTCTCTTCTCTCCCATTTGATGAAACTCCTTCCAGATAGGTGAATTTCATCCGACAACTGTCTGCGCGCATGGCGCGTATACAATTGCATGGTCGGTGGTAATCACGCAGACCGATCTCCGGCGCGGCTAGCACCGCTTCGTGAAGACAGAACCGAGAGAAGCAGTGCCAGCGGCACTGCTTCATAACACTGGTCGGCAGCTTGCGGTTCGAGACGCTTAACTCTCCCTCTAGCGCGCCTTGGTCTTGAAGTAGAAGAGCGTCCGCCAGCAGCGCCCCATCATACCCATGAGCCCAATCCTCTCCACCGCGTCCGCGGCGACTAAGTTAACCCGACCCAACTCAGCTTGGTTCTCATCAACAACCACCATCTCACCTAGGATCTGCCCTTGATGAATCGGGGCAGACACCTTGGGGTTAATCTCTTGGCGAAGTTTTGTTTTCGGTTCTTTGCCCTTGCTGAACAACAGCTTCAGGTTATCCTCAGCCATCAAGTCCAGCTCCATACTGATCCCTTTCTCGACCCTAACACGCTGAACCACTTGACCGCGATCGACTATCGGCAGTGCCCCATAGTTGGCGAACCCCCAGTCGAGCATCTTCGTCGCTTCGGACCAACGAACTGCACTGCTCGGGGCACCGACCAGAACTGCCACCAAGCGGAGATCGCTACGCGTCGCAGTCGCAGAAACGCAGTGCAGGGATTCTGTCACGTAACCTGTCTTGATCCCGTCTGCACCGGGATAGTCATGTATCAGTCGATTGGTGTTCTCTAGGTTGTAGCTGCGGGTCTTCCCTGTCCAAATGGTCATCCACTCATGTATCTTCGGGTGCTTAAGCAGTTCCCGCGACATGAGGGCCACATCGTAAGCAGACGAAACATGGCCGTCTTCGTGGAGCCCATGGGGGTTCTTGAAGGTGGTGTCGGCCATGCCCAGCTGCCGTGCACGAGCATTCATCAGCTCAACAAAGGCTTCCTCTGAGCCGGCTAGAAACTCTGCCACCGCTACAGCTCCATCGTTGGCTGAGTTGACGGCAATGCCGGTCATCATCTCTTCCAAAGGGAGAGACTCGCCAACCTCGAGGAAGATGGTACTACCACCCATGCCACTGGCGTTGCGGCTGGTCGTCACCTTGTCGGAGAGCTTCACCCGACCTTGATCCACTGCCTCCATGGCCAGGAGCATGGTCATGATCTTGGTCATGCTCGCAATCGGACGTGCGTCGTGTTCGTTCTTAGCGAAGAGAATAGTCCCTGTGCCCGCATCCATCAGTAGAGCCGACGGTGTCTGAACCTGAAGCGTCGGCGGTGCTGATGTGGCTGTGGTCGGAGCGCTATCGTTGGCGAGAGTCATGACTGGCATCGTCAGCACCAAGGCGACCACCAATAGGGAGGCCAACCGACTTCTTATCCTCATTCCTCTACCCCCTCACTGCAAAGGTTTTGCTCGTCTCTCTATGATACTCGCGGCAAGAGGCAAACATGACAAGCGGCAAACGAGTAAGAGCCAAGAGTCAGGGGCAGCACCGCTGTTCCTGACTCTTGACTCCTGACCCTCGACACCGCCTTAAAGCCTCTCTACTCCATGCTCGCTGACGATGGCCCACAAGAGAGGTGGAACGGTCACAGGTTGATCAACGATGCGTAGAGCCTGCAGCAGCAGGCGCTCCACCGGTTCACGATGGCTGAGCTGATTAAGGTACAGTGTTGCCATTGGTTCCCCCGTACGAACCTGGTCGCCCAACTCCTTATGCATAACCAGGCCGACACTGAGATCGATGACGTCGTCTTTCGTCTGTCGCCCGGCCCCGGTCATCATGGCGGCGTGGCCAATTAGGCGGCAATCCATCTGTCCGACCCATCCGTCGTATAGCGACCGGATCTCATGGCGGTACTCGCTCTGAGGAAGGTCACACGGTCGATCTATAACCCGTACATCTCCGCCCTGTGCCGCCGTTAGCTGTCGCAACTTCTCTAATCCAGCACCGCTCGCGATGGCGCCAAGCAAACGCTCGCGAGCTTCTTCTGCCGAACTGGCCTGATGAGCCAGCAGAAGCATCTGGCTACCCAGAGCTAGGCATAGCTCCAATAGACGTCCACCGCGCTTTCCTGTCAGCACCTCGATCGCCTCAACGACCTCGATGGAATTGCCGACCGCCCGGCCCAGAGGCTGGCTCATATCGCTGATCACCGCCACCGTTTGGCGTCCGGCGTCTGAACCGATTTTCACCATCACCTTGGCCAGTTCCAACGCCTGCTCGAAACTGGTGAGAAAAGCACCACTGCCGACTTTTACGTCGAGCACAATGGCGTTGGCTCCCGCCGCGATCTTCTTGGACATGATTGAACTGGCAATCAGACCGACCTGGTCTACCGTTCCGGTCACGTCCCGTAGGGCGTAGAGCTTCTTATCCGCGGGTGCGAGATTGGCCGACTGTCCAGTTATGCCGACGCCGATGGTGCTGATGGCGCTGATGAACTCCTCACGATTGAGCCCAGTCCGAAACCCAGGGATGGACTCAAGTTTGTCAACGGTACCGCCCGTATGACCTAGACCGCGTCCCGTCATCTTGGCAATGACTCCGCCGCATGCCGCCACCAAGGGGATCAGTACTAGAGATGTAGTGTCACCGACACCGCCGGTGCTGTGCTTATCCACCTTGATCCCCGGGACCATACTCAGATCAACCATCTCCCCAGACCTAACCATAGCCATGGTTAGGTCGAGAATCTCGCGCGGAGAGAGCCCCTGGAAGCAGATAGCCATTAGCAGCGCGGCCGTCTGGTAATCGGGTATGCTTCCCGAGGAGCAGCCCTGAATCCAGCCGCTGATCTCTTCACCAGTGAGCTCCAGCCCACGCCTCTTCTTCGTGATTAGCTCAATCATGGTAACCTCCTACTGCACGGCCTCCCATCAGAGCCATTAGTTATTACTCATTGGTCATTTGTCACTGGTCGATAGCAACTCCCAGACAAGTACGGTTGAAGTAGACTTGGCACGATGACTTTGGATGACTGAGTAACAACGCACTATGACTTATGACTTATGACTCCTGCGCGTCTTACCACTTCCCAGATCGGTTGGCCATGCATGGGGAGTTCAGTCAGGCCAAAAAGCGCGGCGATCGTGGCTCCGAGGTCGGAGAACGAGCTGCGGATCCCGATGGGTAGTCCTGCGGGTATCGATCTCCCATGGACAAGCAGGGGTACATACTCTCGCGTGTGGTCGGTACTGGGCGTGGTTGGATCGCAACCATGGTCCGCAGTAATCATCAAGATATCGTCTTCGTTCATGGCTGCCAGAATCTCAGGCAGGCGTCGATCAAAGGCCTCCAAACCCCGTGCGTATCCCTGCACGTCATTGCGATGTCCCCAAGCGGAATCGAACTCGACGAGGTTGGTGAAGATTAGACCGGTTTCCCGGCCGCCTTTTAGCAGTTGGATGGTGAGGTCTATCCCGTGCTCATTGCTCTTAGTGTGCTCCGCCCAGGAGATCCCCTGACCCACAAAGATATCCTCGATCTTGCCAACGGCCCATGTCTCAAACCCGTGGTCGCTGAGTAAGTCCAAGGTAGTCCTATAGGGTGGTTTGATCGCGTAGTCACGGCGGTTGGCTGTCCGGGTATAGCTGCCAGACTCACCGACGAAGGGCCGAGCGATGATCCGTCCCACCTGATGCGGTCCGGTCAGTATTCCACGCGCCACGGTGCAGTAGCGGTATAGTTCCTGTAGTGGAACTACGTCTTCATGAGCAGCGATCTGAAAGACACTATCGGCCGATGTGTACACGATGGGTTTGCCCGTCCTAACGTGCTCGGGACCAAGGCGGGCGATGATCTCAGTTCCGGAAGCGACTTCATTGCCGATCACCTCACGGCCGATAGCCTGTGTGAAAGCGTCGATGATACCCTGCGGAAATCCTTCGGGGTAAACGGGGAACGGCCGATCAAGACGAATCCCCATCAGCTCCCAGTGCCCAGTGATGGTATCCTTTCCCGGCGACCTCTCCGTTAGCTTGCCGTAGGCGGCGTGAGGGTGCTCGATTGGATCGGCACCAAGAATAGAGGTGATATTGCCCATCCCAAGGCGAGCCAGATGGGGGATGTGGAGACCCCCAATTCTGCGAGCAAGGTTGCCAATGGTGTTTGCATCTGCATCGCCATAGTAGGCTGAGTCGGGCTGGGCACCGCAACCAACGCTGTCGAGGACGATAAGCACGATTCTCATCGGATCACTCCTTATGTGAGGGCCGGAAGCCATCAGGTATCGGAAGAGGCAACAACAGTCAGGCCCAACGCGAAACAGGATCTCTATGGAGTCGACCTATGCCGATGGCATACGGACCAAGATAGTGGAAAGCACATCCTAGGGTTTAGGCCCGCGGATGTGCTTTGCTGTAGACCTCTTTCAGACGATTCTTCGTTAGATGAGCGTAGACCTGCGTCGTGGATATATCGGCGTGTCCGAGCATCTCCTGAACGCTGCGTAGGTCTGCCCCATTCTCAAGCAGATGCGTCGCGAATGAGTGGCGCAACGTATGAGGCGTGATGGTCTTCTGAATATCTGCCGCCTGGGCGTATTTCTTGATGATCTTCCAAAAACCCTGTCGCGTCAGGCTTCTTCCATGGTGGTTAACGAACAGGGCCTGTTCATCTTCTTTGGCTAGTTTGCCCCGAGCAGTCAGCAGATACTCCTGAAGGGCCTTGACTGCCATGGAACCCAAGGGGATGATCCTCTCCTTACCCTGGCGACCGCGACAGCGGAGGTAACTAAGCTCGAGATTAAGGTCTGAGACGCTCACCGAGATCAGCTCACTGACGCGTATGCCAGTTGCATAGAGCAGCTCCAGCATGGCCTTATCGCGTACCCCGCTGGGATCACTGGCATCCGGTTGGCGCAGAAGCTGCTCGACATCAGCCAAGCTCAGTACCTGAGGCAGCTTTTTCTCCAGCTTGGGTGACTCAAGGTGCTGGGTCGGATCCTGACCCACGTATCCCTCATGCTCGAGGTAGTGGTAAAAGCACTTGATTGAGGCCAAGTTGCGTGAGATGGTGGATGGCGAACGGCCCCGTTCACTCAAGGAATCAAGGTAGTGCAGTACATGCTCACGACCTGTGGCTACAACATCCACAACATCGGACTCAGCCAAGAACTCGCCGTATTGGCGGATATCTCGACCATATGACTCGAGTGTATTGGCGGCGAGTCCTTTTTCCACCGTGATATACTCCACAAAACGCGCCACAAGATCCTGCATGCCGTGTCCCCTTTTCCACCTCTGATCTCCATAACGGTATCAGTATTCCACAAGAATGCGCAAAATCCTCTTTGATGGGTTCGTGTGATTGGAAAAGCTGTTAGTTTGGTACCCATATCCTGTTAGTTCCCCAACCACCTTGCCGATACCACAGAGGATGAAGGGTGCAGCCTTGGAGATGGTCAGCATCATTGTGGGCTGCGTGCCTCTTCTACCGATAGCGATAGTAGACCTTCAGCCGATTGATTACACGGTCAAAGAAAGGTGGAGCCCCTTTTTCACCAACGGTTGCGATGGCAGGCTCTTCTTCTACGTCAGGCTGAAAGACTCGCGGCGCTCCCCAGAAGCCCATGATAATGAGTGCCAACACCAACAAGAGCACGGTCAACTTCTTCTTCACCGCCGATATGGTGATGAACATCTCCCTCGCCCTCCCTCTTCTTACTCCCACTTTGGGCTTTGGTCCTTGGCCCTTGGGCGGTTCTTCTACACCAACCACCTGACTATCCAACGCATGAACACTGGGGTCAGGTAACCACTAACTAGGACTGAGACAGCGAGAATGGCCGTGTTCACAGCCATCGTCCCCGTGTAACGACAGACGTTGCGAAACGTTAGCTGTGGTTGACGGGTGTGTGTGCGAAAGAGTTGCATGGAGAACGCGACGGCGGTCGTTCCTGCTAGCACGACGGCGGGTATGGCGATCAGGTTACTGGGTAGGATCGCCACCAGTGCGATGAGCATGCCGCGGTAGGCTAGTTCGCGGATCAAGAAGCCTACAGCAAACCCCAGCACGAAACCACGCAAGAAGACGATGATCACAATTATAGGGATGCCAATGACTGTCAGGCCCAAGAACCAGATCACCAACATGAGGACGCCAGACTGCCATAGCTCATCTTGAACAACCACTTCTTCACTTAGGTCAGTATTGCTGTTTAGGCCATAGACAAGATTGTCGAGCATGGTGACTAGTTCTTGCTTCTGTCCCTGATCCAAGGCATTGTTGGCCACGGCGCCAAAGCCCACTCCGACTACAAACATTACGGCAATCGTAAAATAGACGTAAAAGCTGGCCTGCCAGAGCGAAAGCCAGGAATAGCTGCGACGAACCAAGTAATCCCCCCCTATCAGCGGACAGCCCTCGCTAGAGACTATTCCTG
>CAYOCI010000060.1:0-26364 GCA_964402415.1 uncultured Clostridia bacterium | reverse complement strand
GGCTTTTGTGATCCTCATCAAGATCAACCTGAGACTCACCCTGATCGTCTTTCTGTTTCTGCCCCTGGCGGCGGCGTATGCGTTCTACTTTAGCAGGCGGATGAATACCACGCTCCGGGTCAGCAAGGACAGGATCGGTGACGTGAATGAGCAGGTCGAAGATACGCTGTCGGGTATCAGGGTGGTTCAGTCGTTTGCCAACGAAGAGCTGGAGAAGCAGAAGTTCGCGCTCGCCAATCGCCGCTATGTCCAAAGTAGGAAGGACGGCTACAGGAGCGAGGCTTACTTCTCGGTGGGGATGATCGCCTCCACTCAGTTGATCACCATCGCTGTGATTGTCCTGGGTGGCGCTAGCATTGTCAACGCCTCATTGGATCTGGCCGACCTGCTGACCTTCACCCTCTATGTGGGGCTGCTGATCGATCCCATTCACCGCTTCGTCAATTTCGCCCGGCTCTATCAAGAGGGGATCACCGGCTTCGACCGCGTGATGGAGATCCTGGATGTTCAGCCCGACATCAAAGACGCACCAGACGCTGCCGAACTCGAGCATGTCCATGGGGATATTGAGTTCCGAGGCGTTAGTTTCAGATACAAGGAAGGACATGATTACGTCCTGAAGGATCTGTCCCTCACTATCAAGGCTGGTGAGTTCGTGGCCCTGGTAGGGTCGTCAGGTGTAGGGAAGACCACACTGTGTTCCCTGATCCCCCGTTTCTATAATGTGAGCGAGGGCGAGATACTGCTAGACGGCCAGGATATCAGAGAGATCAACCTGCGCTCCTTGCGCAAGAAGATCGGCGTCGTTCAGCAGGATATCTACCTGTTCCCCGGAACGGCAGCCGAGAATATCCGCTATGGCAACCCGGACGCAACCGATAAGGAGATCATCGAGGCTGCCAAGCAGGCTAACGCCCATGATTTCATCATGGCGCTGCCGGATGGCTACGAAACCGACATCGGGCAGCGCGGCGTTAAGCTCTCCGGAGGGCAGAAGCAGAGATTAAGCATCGCCCGCGTCTTTCTGAAGAACCCACCTGTGCTCATTCTTGATGAAGCGACCAGCGCGCTGGATAATGAGAGTGAAAGGGCGGTGCAGCAATCGCTCGAGAAGCTGATCCATAACCGCACCACCATCGTCATCGCCCATCGTCTGTCAACCATCAGGAACGCACAGCGGATCGTTGTGCTCACAGATAACGGGATCGAGGAGCAGGGGACGCACGAGGAGCTAATGATACGGAGAGGCACGTATGCAACCTTATACACTGTGCAGTCAAACGCATGAGCCACGGGTTGGACAAGAGAACCGTCCGTGTGTCCAGTCCCCTGTCCAAAAGGAGAGACCAGATGCAGGCTTCACCACTCATTCGCCCGTTCTGTCCCGATGACCAAGCCAGCGCTAAGTCGCTGCTTCTCGCTGGTTTGGGAGAGCACTTTGGTTTCATCGACCACACCCTGAACCCTGATCTCGATGATATCGTGTCGTCATACCTTGATGTTGGCTGTACGTTCCTGGTCGCTGAGGATGACCATCGACTCGTAGGAACTGGCGCCCTGATCCCCGAAGGCGCCGGCGATGGGCGGATCGTCCGTATGTCCGTCTGTCCGGCTCACCGCCAGAGGGGCATAGGCAGGATGCTGCTCGGTCGACTGCTGCTCGCAGCCAAGCAGAAAGGCTGCCAACGTGTCTGGGTGGAGACCAATCTGGATTGGCAGGGTGTGATAGCGTTCTACCGGTCATGTGGTTTTCGTGATCACCACTGTGACGAAAAGTGCACTCATATGTACGTGGAGTTGTGATGGGCGGATGCTCGAAAACAGATGAGAAAAAGGGGCTGTCTCGAGAGCGCAAGCTCTTAAGACAACCCCTTCTCTTTTTGCAGTAAGCCTTGCTTTGCGGAGGCAGCCAGGTTGCACCGCGACCAGGGTGGGATCTGTTCCGCTTCCTAAGCGAGCTGAGTTACACTGATCGACGCAGCAACATTAGGAAGCTCGATCTAACTAGCGTTGCCAGGCAGTAACTGAAGGAAGAACAGGAACAGGCCAACGAACGGTTTCTTGGCAGGTACATAGCGATGTAGTGGTAGTAATAGCACTGAACAACAACTCCCTTGTAATATCTTTCTATAGGGATCTATGGGGATACTTCGTCCCATTTTCTATCTATCCTGCACGAGTATGCTATTCTACTCAATCACTTAGTACCTAACAGGAGCTATCACCCCTGACTCATCATCCTGCATGTGGTATGATGGTAAGTACCAGTTATCGTAATCGTATGCTGCCTGCTTGCTATGTTTAGTAAGAGCCTTGCTATAGCTCCTGTTCGGGAGTTCCACATGGATCTTCCACTGCGGGCTGCGGGCTCTTTACGTCAGGGAGGTTAGATAGATGAACTATGTGGTTTGTATCAAACAGGTTCCTGAAACAAGCGAGGTCGAGATCGATCCCGTAAAAGGGACGCTCAAGCGCGAAGGGGTCGATTCGAAGATGAACCCCTTTGACCTGCACGCCTTGGAAGCTGCCGTTCAGTTGAAGGAGAAGCACGGTGGCTCCGTGACCGTGATCAGCATGGGGCCTTCCCAGGCTACTGCGGTGATCAAAGAGGCTTACGCCCTGGGAGCCGATCAAGGCATCCTGCTCTCTGATCGCAAGTTTGCTGGTGCCGATACCCTGGCCACCGGCTATACCCTCAGCCAGGCGATCAAGAAGCTCGAGCCCAGCATCATCTTCTGCGGCATGCAGACCATCGACGGCGATACCGCTCAGGTGGGGCCTGCCATCGCCGAGCTGTTGGGCCTGCCCCATGTGGCCTATGCCAAGCGCCTGGTGGAGATGACCGAGAACCATCTGGTGGTCGAGATGGACATGAGCGACGCCGTCGAGACCGTCGAGGTCGAACTGCCCTGCCTGATCACCGTGACACGCGAGATCAACCGCCCGCGCCTCCCCTCCTACAAACAACGCCTGGCTACGAAAGACCGTGCGGTCACCGTCTGGACCGCGGCCGATCTTGGGGGAGAGCAGGCTTATTTCGGTTTGGACGGATCGCCCACCCAGGTGGAGAAGATCTTCCCGCCAGCCAGCAACCAGGTTCGTGAGACCTGGGAGGGCGACGCGCCGCAGCTCGCCAAGCGTCTGCAGTCCAAGCTAAAGGAGTTGAGAGTGCTATGAGCCAGCTGCAATGTGACCGCAGCCGCTGCGATCAATGTCGCGTCTGCATCGATGCCTGCCCCTTCGGCGCCATCGAGATGCTAAGCGATGGAATAACGTTTAACGAGGCCTGCCGCCTCTGCCGCATCTGCATCAAGCGCTGCCCTAAGCAGGCGATCTCGCTTCAGCAAACTCAAGAGGGGCCTACCCTCAATCGGGCCGACTACCAAGGGGTGTTGGTCTTCGCCGAACAGCGCGAGGGCCATCTCCAGCCCGTCACCTACGAGCTGATCGGCAAAGGCCGCGAACTGGCCGACAAGGTCGGTCAACAGGTTTACGTGGCCCTGGCCGGCCATCAGGTGGCTGATGCTGCCCAGGAACTGCGCCATTATGGCGTCGATAGGGTGCTCGTCTATGATGATCCTGAGCTGCGCCATTTCCGCGCTGAGCTCTTCACCGACGTTCTGGATGATGCCGTGGCCCAGCTAATGCCCAATGTCATTCTGATCGGCGCTACCGCTGTCGGCCGCAGCCTGGCCCCGCGCTTGGCCACCCGCCTGCGCACCGGCCTGACCGCCGACTGCACCATCCTCGATATCCGCCCCAACGGTGACCTGGTCCAGACCCGTCCCGCCTTTGGCGGCAACGTCATGGCCACCATCCTGACCCCCAAACACCGTCCGCAGATGGCCACCGTCCGCTACAAAGTGATGGAGGCTGCCCAGCGTCAGGACAGCCCTCGTGGTGAGATCATCCATCGTCCCGTCAGCCCAGACTGGAGCCGCAAGAGCCGCGTGCTCGAGGTGGTCAAGCAGGCTCAGACCAGCGCCATCACCGATGCCGATATCGTCATCGCCGTCGGGCGCGGGATCAAGAGCGACCGCGACCTGGCCATGATCGAGGACCTGGCTCAAAGCCTAGGCGCCATGGTTGGCTGCACCCGCCCCTTGGTGGAGAAGGGCTGGCTGCCCAACTCCCGCCAGATCGGCCTCTCCGGCCGTACCGTGCGTCCGCAGTTGCTGATCGCCGCCGGGATCAGCGGTGCCATTCAGTTCGTGGCGGGGATGCGTTCCAGCGACGTCATCTTTGCCATCAACCAAGACAAAAACGCCCCGATCTTCGACGTCGCCCACTACGCACTGGTCGGCGACCTCTATCAGATCGTTCCGGAACTGGTCAGCTCCATATGCGAAGGAGGCGAGACCCGTGCCCTTTAAGCCAGTCAATGCACAAGACCTGGAGTTTCTCCGCACCACCTGCGGTGCGGATCATGTCTTCGTCGGCGAGGCCATTGCCGAGGACTACGCCCACGACGAGCTGGGCGAGACTCACCATTACCCCGAGGTGCTGGTCGAGCCGGGGAACGCTCAAGAGATCTCCCAGATCCTGCGCTACGCCAGCGAACACCAGATCCCGGTCACCCCGCGCGGCTCCGGCACCGGCCTCTGCGGTGGAGCTACCCCCGTCTGCGGCGGCATCCTGCTCAGCGTGGTGCGGCTGAACAAGGTACTGGAGATCGACCCGAACAATCTCACCTCCACGGTGGAGCCAGGCGTGATCCTGCTCAACTTCCAGGAGATCGTGGAGAAGCAGGGGCTGCTCTATCCGCCCGATCCGGGTGAGAAGAGCGCCACCATCGGCGGCAATGTCATGACCAATGCCGGCGGGATGCGCGCGGTTAAATACGGCGTTACCCGCGACTACGTACGCGGTCTCGAAGTAGTGCTGCCCAGCGGCGAGATCATCGAGCTAGGTGGTAAGATTGCCAAGAACAGCTCCGGCTACAGCCTGCTGCACCTCTTGGTCGGCAGCGAGGGAACCCTCGGGATTATCACTAAAGTAATCGTCAAGCTGGTGCCCATGCCGAAGAAACTGGTCTCGCTGCTGGTGCCATTCCCGTCCCTGGCAGCGGCGATCCGCACCGTGCCGCAGTTTGGTCTGAAGAAGATCAGCCCGCAGGCGATCGAGTTCATGGAACAAGAGGTCATCGAGGCCGCCGAGGAGTTCCTCGGCAAACAGTTCCCGGACAAGAGCGCTCCTGCTTACCTGCTGCTGCGCTTTGATGGTAACAATATGGCCGAGCTGGATTCCGTCATGGAAGCGGCCGCCCAGGTCTGCCTGGAGAATGGTGCCTATGACGCTCTGATCGCTGATACCATCGACCGCCAGGGCAGCATCTGGGAGGCGCGTGGTGCCTTCCTGGAAGCGCTCAAAGGTGGGAGCGTCATCGACGAGGTCGATGTCGTCGTACCCCGTGACCAGATTGCCACCTTTGTCGAGTACACCAAAGAGGTCGAGACCGAGGTCGGGATTCGCATCCGCTCCTTTGGCCATGCTGGCGACGGCAACCTGCACGTCTATGCTCTGCGCGACCAGCTGGATGAGGCGACCTGGCACCAAAAGCTCGACCGCGTGATGCAGCTCTTCTACGCCAAGGGCGCAGAACTGCACGGACAGGTCTCTGGCGAACACGGCATCGGCTTCGCCAAGCGGCCGTTTCTCTTCGAACGGCTGGGCGAGACCCAGATGAACCTGATGCGGGGGATCAAGCAGGTCTTCGATCCCAAGGGGATCATGAACCCGATGAAGGTGGTATAACGGCCCACAGCCCGCGGCCCGCGGCCCGCAGTGGAGGGAACCAAGGAACGTAAGGCATCTGCAAATAAACAGCAAAGCAAGAGGCGAAGTCATATCGACTTCGCCTCTCCCTATGTTCTCTGCAGTGCTACCTACTTGCCCAGGGAGAACTCTTAGACGCACATGGCATGACCTCAAAGGCCCGAGTTGTCCTTAAGGCGGCGACTCATTCGTGTGCTTCTGGTATAATGAGCGTGACTTGTTTGACTTCTCTGCTACCATAAATGAGATCATCAATCGGCTGAACGATGGCCATACGTAGGAGGCGACAGATGAACCTAGCCTACACAAACATCATAACAGTTGATGAGGTGAACGCTATTCGAGCATCAGTTGGGTTCCGACAAATACACCCCGAGCAGGTGCAAGCTGGCCTCGACGGCAGCGCGTTGATCGTTGCCGCACGTGCAGAGGACAAGGCAGTCGGCATGGCGCGTTTGATCTGGGATGGCGGCTCGGTGGCACTGATACAGGATATCCTCGTTATCCCGGAGTATCAAGCGCGGGGTGTTCAAGCCGAGATGATTACTCGCATCTTCGACTTTCTGCGTTCCAGATTGAAACCTGGTTTTGGTGTGCAAGTTGATGTGAGAGTCTGGAACAACCAGGAACCGTTTTACGAAAGCCTTGGATTTCAAGTATCGACACCACAGAGGCGCGGTGTGCCGATGCACATCTGTTTGACCGATCAGATTGAGTTGACGGACGCGATGTTCCAACAGGGCGAGTCTGGCAGTAAAGAAGTGACCAGATGAAACGGGACAGCGCGGGGGCACGCCTCGACTTCTCACAGGAGGTTATCGTATGGAGACAGGTATTATAGCGGATCTGCATTACAGTTATGGGCTAACTTGTCATCAGATAACTCCTGTATCAGGTGGATGGTTGAATCAGAAATGGAAGGTTTCTACCGATAGACACGAGCTGTTAGTAAAACAATTCAGCACTAAACGGTATAGCAGAGACAAGCTGAGGTTAGTTGAGGCTGCATTGCAGCGACAGATCATACTTGAGAAGAACGGCGTTCCTTGTCCGTCTATCTGGCAGTACGGGGATCATGCCATTCGTCTGTTGGATGACGAAACAGCCTATATGGTTATGGATTTTCGCTCCGGGAGGGCAGAAGGTCCTGACACGATCACAACAAAGCAAATGCACAGTCTTGGTAGTGCCTGCGGCTTAATGCATAAAGCGTTCTCACAACTACCGGTGAGTTCAGTTGAAGGATTTCCCATCCATAGCAGACAGACCATCGATTCGCTATGGGCTAACTTTCATGCCCGTAGGCACGAATCTTCATCATCTACCCCCATTGAATATCGCAATGCTGTGCTGGCGCTGGAACCGATATTGAAGCAGCTGACAGATGAGTTTTTTGCTAAGCTACCCAAGGGAATCGCCCACGAGGATTTCTCCGCCGATAATATCTTGTTCGATGCGGAGTGTATATCTGCCATCATCGATTTCGACCGCAACCATTACAGCTATATTTGGCATGACATTGGGAGAGCAACACTGTCTTTTGCATTGCAAGACGGCCGAATGAACACCGAGAAAATCTATGCTTTTGTCGACGGTTATTCACAGCACCTGCCGCTGACGCTGCCCAATATAGCAGACGCCTTGCGGCTCTCGTGGTGTATTGAAGTACCGTGGTGGATACAACCTGAGTTCTTTGGTGAAAATCATCAGAAAGTGGTGCGGTTCAAAGATGAGATGCTTTGGCTAACAGAACACTGGTTTGAGCTAGATACCTTATTACGTTCGTAATCCTTCGTATAGCCTGCTTTGCCTTATGAAGATCTATTTAGATTTTTCTCTCGAGTCCTGCTACACCCCGATATACACATGAAGATACAGCAAGCAGCTGCCTACCCTTGTCGATACAGGGTCTTAGTGTTCCATACAATGATGCGTGGTCAATAGGATTTGCCGCGGGATGAATGCTTGATAGGAGCAATGGCCGAAATGACATCAAGTGGTACATTAACCAGAGAATAACGATGTCATTGGAAGGTAAGAGACCGACACAGTATCGGGTCAGTTTGAGTCTTGTACCAGCTTAAGCTGTCCCAATAGACGTCCGCGCCCCGTTTGAAAGGTCTGAAGGAATAAACGTCAGACGCACAACGACAAGGAGTTGAATTATGAAGCTTCTGCTCACATCTGCAGGCATCAAGAACAAGAGCATACACGACGCGCTGGTTGACATGCTGGGCAAACCGATTGCAGAGGCGAGTGCCCTCTGCATTCCCACTGCGGTGTACGCCATACCCGGTGGTGCAGGCCACGCATGGCGGTTCTTCAGCGGACAAGCCACCACACCGATGTGTGAGCTGGGCTGGAAGTCTCTAGGAGTGCTGGAGCTCACCGCGCTGCCCAGCATCGATGAAGAACTCTGGGTCCCCCTGGTCAAGGAGACCGATGTTCTACTAGTGAACGGCGGTGACCCCTTGTATCTGTGTTACTGGATGCGACAGTCCGGACTGGCAGAGCTCCTGCCGTCGCTACGCGCAGTCTATGTGGGATTGAGCGCTGGGAGCATGGTGATGGCACCTAACATCGGGGAACTCTTCGTTGGCTGGACTCCACCCAACGGTGGCGATGAAACGCTGAGATTGGTCGATTTTGCGGTGTTTCCGCACCTGGATCACGAGATGCTACCGGAAAACACCATGGCTGCTGCAGAGAGATGGGCCGCCGGGATGCAGGGACCGGCGTATGCGATTGACGATCAAACCGCCATCAAAGTTGTGGGCGGAGCGGTCGAAGTTGTCTCCGAAGGGCATTGGAAGCTGTTCTCACCCTGATATTACTCCGCCGCTAAACAGATCAGGAAACACGTGGGCAGGGACGGTTCTCCTGTCCAGTCGAGACGCTAGGAGAATATAAGTGAACGGCCCACCGCATCCGATGATGCGATGGGCCGTTCTTGTTGGTCATGTCTAGATGTGAACCATCTAGAACAGCGGAGTGGTCTGTTCGTCAATGATCTCAGCGCCGACGACGCTGGCGAGATCGCCGCTAGTGGTGCTGAAGACATTGCGGGCCAGGATGATCTGCATAGCTGCCTGGACCTCAGTCGCATCGAGCGCATCTTTGGGGTCAGCCACGCGGTAGCTGACTTTGGCCCCACCCTGGGTCTGGAAGGTCATTACAAGAGTCTTCATCGGTTAGTTCCTCCTTCATTGCTTAGTTCAGTTGATGAGCGGATGGTTGAGACTTAGAGCTGCTCGATCAGAGCGGCATCGTCCACGCGGTTCACGCGGTAGAGGGGATATGCGGAGAGATCTGCGATGGCCTGGGCCACGTCGTACAGCTCCTGGTCGGTGACCGTGGGTTTGACCTTGCTGTAGGTGCGGGTGCTGAGCTCGGGAACCCCCTTGCCGTCCACCCCGGTCTGCAACCTCATAACGAGCTTTACTGCTCCTGCCTGTTTGGTGATTGCCATGGTGTTCGTTCCTCCTTTGATTGGGTGTTGATCAGCAGGCCTGCTGTCTGAGCTCATGATATCAGCCGGGCGTCGCCCACCGCCAAAGCCGACTTGGTGCAAGTCTGACCAGCGATGGGGCAGCACGATGGCAACAGGGTGAATACTTAGCATGGGTGACGCTGAAAGAAGAGCGACCTGAGAGCAGAACCAGCGAGAGTAGTGACTCCAAACAAAGCGAGAGGCGAAGTCATCAAGACGTCGTCTCTCGCTTTCTACTATGGCGGTCATCAGTCTAGGAAGAAGCGCGCAAACTTACGGGGTCTCACACAAGGTGAATCCCAGTGATCAATAGAGGTTGATTGCGGCGGCGTTGGAATCCACCACACCCAAGAGAACTCGCTGGACGCCTTGCCCGTGCAGGTGGTTGATGCAGGCAAAAATGACATCGCGCTGAACATGATCAACGCTACGAGCTCACAGTGGTGGTACCATGGATGCCCATGGGAGAATATAGGGATGAGCAGGTTTGGAGCGCACTCCTACGGAACGCTCCCAGACTGCGAAATCGGTGATCTCAGGGTTGACAATATTCCGGCCGGGGCATATAGTGTGTTGGGAAGCTAGAACCAGAAAAACGGAGGAGTGAGAAGAGAGTTGAGTACCAACGCTGACCCTGGCCCTAGATTATATAATACTGTCAAATTCGACCCAAAATCGGCCTGGGTCTTCTCGCCATCTTCCTGATCTCCTGATGATCGGCAGTATGGTTGAGGAGCCTGTGGCCTTCATAGAGAAGGAGGATGGCGACCATGCTGCATGTCTATAAGACCCTCGATGAGCTGGTCCAAGTCGATCTCGGTGAGAAAGGCGCTTGGATTCACCTTGTCAACCCTAGTGAGAGCGAGCTTCAGCAGGTCAGCGAGCAGACAGGCCTGTTGCCTGAGTTCTTGCGCGCTGCCCTTGACGAAGAGGAACGTTCCCGTATCGACGCTGAGGACGATCAACTGCTGCTGTTGATCAACATCCCACTGATCAGGCAGGATGCTGATCTTACCTACGACACCATTCCACTTGGGATCGTCGTAGGCCAGGACGTCATCGCTACCATCTGCCTGGAACCCAACCCGATCTTTGATGAGATTACCACACGCAAACCCAGAGGCTTCAGCACACTGAAGCGCACGCGCTTTGTGCTGCAGATCCTCTTTAGGACCGCCACGCAGTACCTGCGGTATTTGAAGCAGATCGACAAGAAGTCCAATGAGCTGGAGCGTCAGGTGCATAACGCCATGACCAACGCCCAGGTGATCGAACTGCTGAACCTGGAGAAGAGCATGGTCTACTTCACCACCTCGCTGCGCTCCAATGAGATCGTGATGGAGAAGCTGCTGCGGTCGTGGAACAAACCCGATCCGGAGAGCGCCGAGACCTCGAAGTTCCTGCGCATGTATCAGGACGATGTCGACCTGCTTGAGGATGTTATCACTGAGAACAAACAAGCCATCGAGATGTGCGAGGTCTACAGCAACATCCTAAGCGGCATGATGGACGCCTTCGCCTCGCTGATCTCCAACAACCTAAATATCGTCATGAAGCTGTTGGCATCGGTGACCATCGTCCTCGCCGTTCCGACCATCATTGCCAGCTTCTACGGGATGAACGTACCGTTGCCCTTTGAGAGATCGCCCTATGCCTTCGCCGGCGTTATGGCCATCTCCCTGCTCTCCACCTTGGGTGCCGTGGTGTTGATGTGGAGGAAGAGAATGTTCTAAGAGTCCCTAGTCCCTAGTCCCTAGTCCCTAGTGGGAGACGACGGAATAACGAAAGAGCCGCAGATCCGTTTGGATCTACGGCTCTATCTTTCTATCTTTGCATGACGGCCACCGATGCTAAAGCCGAGGTAGAAGTAGCCGGCCATCAAGGCGTAGGCCAAGACGATAGCGGTATTCGACGAGATCTGGTTCGTGATCATGGACAGAAACCGTGATGCCCAGTTGATCTGGTAGACGCAGTAATGTTCTAACGCCGTTACGACGAACAGGCCGCCCGCGCGGATAATCTGAGCCCGAAAGGCCAACAAGGCGGGGCCGATCAGTGACGGTGCTAGGCCCAGTAGGAGGGCCCGCCTGGGGTTACGTGCTGACCGTGAGAAGCAGTAGCCCACCCATGCCCAGTAGATCGCAAAGGGTAGGTTGAGCGTCCAATGGGCAGTCCCAGCGCGAAGCCAGTTCAGTAGGAGATTATGAGCGGCTACGTACTGATAGCCGAGCAACAACGGGCTAAGGAGAAGCAGCCAGTGCAGAGCAGTCATGGATAGCACCTCCTTGATAGCAGTACTCAGTCACTTTCATCATATCACATACTGGTTGGCAAAGAATAGAAGTGGGGGTTTGGCTTAGACTAACAGTGACGAAACCCCACGAGGGATTAGGGGCGAGGGACGAGGGCCCATTCATCCCGCAGGGAGGAACGCTATGGCTACCAAACCGACGCTGGTGGAGATCGAGGGCAAGACGCTGCAGCTAACCAATCTGGACAAAGTTCTCTGGCCTGAGGATGGCTATACCAAAGGGGATATGATTCGCTACTATACGGAGATGGCGGCGGTGATGATCCCTCACTATGCGAATCGCCCTCTGGTGCTGACGCGCTATCCCAATGGCATCCATGCGAAGTGGTTCTATCAGAAGAACGTTCCGGAAGGCACCCCCGACTGGGTGCATACCCATGTCGTTGCCGGCAAGGAGCGGGAGATCGCCTACGTCATCGGCGACAGCTTGCCGACCTTTGCCTGGCTGGCCAATCAGGGCTGTATCGAGATGCACCCCTGGCTCTCGCGGATCGGCAGTCTGCCGCTGCCGGACGTGGCGGTGATCGACCTCGATCCGGCGGAGGGGGCAACCTATGAGCATGTCCGTGAGGTCGCCTTTTTGGTCAAGCGCATTCTCGATCAGTTTGAGCTGATTAGCTTCCCGAAGACCTCTGGCTCCACCGGGCTGCACATTTACGTTCCCATCGACAATGTTTACTCCTACTACACCGTGGGCGAGTTTGTCCGCTATATCGGCGATCTCTTGGTCAAGGTCTACCCTGAGCGCGTGACCAATGAGCGGCTGGTGAAGAACCGCGGCAGCAAGGTCTATGTCGACTACCTGCAGAACCGTGAGGGCAAGACCCTGGCGGGGGTCTACAGCATCCGACCGCATCCAGGAGCGCCGGTCTCGACGCCGATCACGTGGACCGAGGCGGAAACGGTTCATCCCCGCGACTTCACCATTCGCAACGTTCCCGAGCGGGTGCGGCGGCTGGGAGACCTCTTTTCGCCGGTTCTGCAGATCAAGCAGACGCTGCCCAAGACATGGCCAGTGGGCAACGCGCAATCCAAGACATAACTTTCCCGCATTTCCCTAGTTGACAGTCCTATTGTCCACCGTCTATGATGGATCTTGTAGGACGGCAGGATGGTAGGCTGGTTTGGGATTGACTATGGCGATGGGCCTTTCGATGCTCTGGCGGGTGGGCGACCACTGGCGGACCTTAGCAGCGACAGGAGTCGTTGTAGCCCGAGAACAGGAGAAGCCTAGGCACACTCTGTCTGAGTGTGCCTTTTTGTGTTTCTACTGCTCCTTTACCTGTCTCCCACATGCGCTATCCCGTCATATACGGCGGAGAAAAGACATGGAGGGAAAATCAATGACAAGAACTCACCGGAGTCTCAGTTCCATCATCGCGGCGGCGGCTCTGACCGCTCTCTTAGCTGGTTGCGCGGCGCAGCCCGGCACGACCCCGCCGATGGGTCAGGCCCCAGGCAGCGCCAAGACCAAGATCGGCATCGTCCAGATGGCCGAGCATCCTGCCCTCGACAGCGCGCGCAAGGGGTTCATCGACGCGCTCAACGAAAAGGGCTTCGGCGACAAGGTGACAATTGACTACAAGAACGCCCAAGGCGACATGCCCACAGCGCAAAGCATCGCGCAGAAGATCGCAGGTGACAAGCCGGACCTGATCCTGGCGATCGCTACGCCGGTGGCCCAGGCGGTGGCCAAAGCCACCACCACGATCCCTACCCTGATCACTGCGGTCACCGACCCTGTCTACGCCGGATTAGTCAAGAGCATGGAACAAACAGGAGGCAATATTACCGGCACCACCGACATGAACCCGGTGGCCAAGCAACTGCAACTGCTGAAAGAGCTGGCTCCCACCGCCAAGAAGGTAGGTATACCCTATAACGCCGGCGAACCCAACTCGCTCGTTCAGGTCGAGATCGCCCGCAAGACAGCTCCGACCCTGGGCCTGGAGCTGGTGGAGGTCACGGTCACCAATACCAATGACGTAGCCCAGGCTGTCCAATCCTTGGTCGGGCGGGCGGAGGCTCTCTACATTCCATCGGACAATACTGTGGTCTCGGCCTTCGCCTCGGTGCTGAAGGTCGCGGAAAAAGCCAAACTGCCCACCATCTGCGCAGGCAGCGACATTGTCCAGCAGGGCGGCTTAGCCACCTGGGGGATCGACTACTACCAGCTCGGTCGGCAGACCGGAGAGATGGCGATCCGCATCCTGAACGGTCAGAAGCCGGGGGCGATGCCCATCGAGAGTCTGAAGGATGTGCGCCTGATGATCAACAAGACAGCTGCAGAGAAGATCGGGCTAGCAATACCTGAACCCCTACTTAAGCAGGCGGAGGTGATCAGTAAGTGAGTCTCGTCTTTGGCTCCCTTGAACAGGGTCTCGCCTTTGGCATCATGGTCCTTGGCGTCTTCCTCAGCTTCCGCGTGCTGGGCGTGGCTGACCTGACCGTGGAAGGGAGCTTTCCGCTTGGCGGCGCCGTGGCAGCTAGTTTGATCATGAATGACGTGAACCCTTGGCTAGCCATGGCTGCGGCGGTTCTTGCGGGGGCGGCTGCGGGCTACATCACCGGAACCCTAGCGACGCGCCTGCGCGTCGCACCTCTCCTCGCTGGCATCCTGACCATGACGGCTCTCTACTCGATCAATCTCCGGGTGATGGGACGATCGAATATCCCCCTGCTTAACCGAGCGACGGCTTTGACCTGGGCTGAGCAGATGGGTGGTCCGGCCGTGCTTGCTGTGCTAGCGGTGATGGCAGTGGTGATGATCGTGCTTCTGTCATGGTTCCTTAAAACCAGTCTAGGTGCATCCCTGCGAGCCACAGGCGATAACGAAGCCATGGTCCGCAGCCTCGGCATGGATAGCAGTTCGCTTAAGCGTCTGGGCCTGGCGCTCTCCAATGCCCTGGTGGCTCTGGCTGGTGCTTTGGTTGCTCAGCATCAGGGCTTTGCTGACATTGGCATGGGGGTCGGGACGGTGGTTTGCGGCTTGGCATCGGTGATTATCGGCGAAGTGATCTTTGGGAGTACCTCGGTGGATCGGGCGCTGGTGGCAGTCACAGCCGGGTCGATCGTCTACCGCCTACTCACCTTCGGTGCGCTCCGCTTGGGCTTTGCCCCCACCGATCTGAAGCTGATGACAGCTGTCTTGGTGGTTCTGGCCATCTCCACCACCCGGCTGAAGCGGGTGGTGCGGTTGGCTTGGTCGTCATAATAACAGGGAGGTGAAGGACGATGCTGCGTCTCACAGAACTAGAACATACCTTCAATCATGGGACCCCCATGGCGAAAACTGCACTAAGCGGTGTGTCTCTTAACCTGTCCCCTGGTGAATTTGCCTGTGTGGTCGGGTCCAATGGGGCAGGCAAGTCCAGCCTGCTCAACGCGGTGGCAGGGGTCTATCATCCTGACCATGGCAGCGTGTTGATCGATGGTCAAGAGGTGACCGATCAGGCGGAGCATGCTCGTGCGCGCACCGTTGGACGCGTCTTTCAAAACCCGCTGCATGGAACCGCTCCGGGGATGACCGTGGAAGAGAACCTTGCCTTGGCAGCGAAAAGGGGCAAACACCTGGGACTGGGGATGATGCTCAGCTGCGCGAAGCGAAGCGAGATTCGAGAAGAGCTGGCTGCCTTAGGGCTGGGGCTGGAGGAGAGGCTGACAACCAGAGTAGGTCTTCTCTCCGGCGGTCAGAGGCAGGCGTTGACCCTACTGATGGCCACCCTAGTGAGGCCGAAGGTGTTGCTGCTGGACGAACACACCGCGGCTTTGGATCCTGCGACCGCTGACCGGGTCTTGGCGATTACGGCACGCCTAGTGAAAGAACAGGGCTTGACCACTCTGATGGTCACCCACAACCTGGCTCATGCTACTGCTCTTGGCAATCGCCTGTTGATGATGAAAGAGGGACGGATTGTCCAGGATCTGCACGGGCAGGCGAAAGCAACGCTGACCGTGGAGCAGCTACGCTCGCTCTTTACGGGGCAGGGAATCTTTGATGATCGCGCGCTGTTGGCGTAAACCGCCCACAGCCCGCGGTTGGCTGGAATCACCCGCGGTGGCATCATAGGTGACACCTACATCTGGCTGTGGTCGTTTCCTGTATAAGTGATCATCTCTGTTGACGGTAGAGACTACATTGCGCTCCCTACGGCGGGCTGCGGGCAGCGGGCTGTGGGCAAAGGAGGATCTCATGCCTAGCCACCACGTCATCGTGAAACTGATTGGCACCGCCCAGGATGGCGGCTTCCCGCAAGCTGGCTGCCGCTGTGCGCACTGCCAGGCCGCCATGGCCAACCCTGCTCTGCGCCGAACCCCGGCGGCTTTGGCGCTGATCTTACCCCAGGCCAAGCGCTGGCACTTGGTTGATGCGACCCCTGGTCTGCCCGACCAGTTGGCGATGGTACTGGCAAGCTACCCGGAGATGGGTGCCATGCACTCGGTCACCTTGACCCATGCCCATATCGGCCACTACACCGGGCTAATGTACCTGGGACGTGAGGTCATGGCCACCCGTGAGACGCCCGTCTATGCTGGAGACGGAATGGCAGCGATCCTGCGGCACCATGTCCCATGGAAACAGCTGGTTGACCTGCGCAATATTGAGTTGATGCCGATGCGCACCGGAGAGTCCTTTGTTCTTGATGATGAGCTAAGTGTTACACCATTGCTCGTGCCCCACCGCAATGAGTTCGCCGAAACCTTCGGCTTTGTTATCGAAGGCCCGAGCAAGAAGTTGCTCTACATCCCCGATGTCGACCGCTGGGAGCAGTGGGAGAGGGATCTTGGCGAGATAGCGTCTGGCGTGGATTACTGCATCCTGGACGCGACCTTCTATTCGCCGACCGAGTTGGCCCAGCGAGGCAGGGATTACCGCGAGGTACCCCACCCACTGATCACCACCACCATGGACCTACTGCAGGGGGTGGTCGATGCGGGGAAGACAAAAGTGTACCTTACTCATCTCAACCACACTAATCCTGCCGTCATGCCTGATCATGAGGTGCGAGCGCAGATCCGCCAGAGGGGGTTCTATGTAGCGGACGAGGGGATGGAGTTGGAGATGTAACCAGTCCCTAGTCCCTCGTCCCTAGTCCCTCGTGGGATTGGGATACAGCCTGGGCGCAGCATGGCTGCGAGGCTACACCCCCCCTACATACACCCCTGCTAAATACCCGATAAACAACTGCATATTCGATAGCCCACATGTAGGGGCGGGTTTCAAACCCGCCCGTGGAGGGGCGCGCCGCGCCCCGGCTTTCGTCTCTATGGTGTAAGGACTATGGGACGATAATCGTCCAGGAAAAACAACCCACTTCGTTGACGGAACGTTTAATTCGGAGTAGTATGTTAGCGTGTGTCAAAGATTGCTGAATCTTCGTCGATGAAGAGCGGGGGAACCGTCTTTCCGGGGTGAATCCCAGGCTGTGCGTGGGGCTAATCCAGTCCTGTGCAATGTTTGGGTAGGGTGGCTTTCCAACCCGAATCCGTCAGCTAACCTCGTAAGCAAGCAGAAAGCGATCAAGGGGCAACTGTACCCCTTGCTCGCTTTCGTTTTTTTCAGCGCCATTATATCAAGAAGGGGATGCAGCGAGTGCAGAGTTGGTCAAAGGATCTCTTTAGTGGTATCACCGTAGGGGTGGTGGCCCTGCCCTTGGCACTGGCGTTCGGTATTGCCAGCGGGGCCGGAGGGGCCGCAGGGTTGTACACCGCCATCGTCGCGGGCCTGTTTGCGGGTGTTTTGGGTGGATCGCGTTTCCAGGTGACAGGACCGACCGGGGCCATGACCGTGGTCTTGGTGGATGTGGTCGCCCGTCACGGTATCCAGGGGATGTTGGTCGCGGGGTTCCTAGCCGGTGTTCTGCAGCTCTTGTTGGGCATTTTCCGTCTGGGCAGCCTAGTTCGCCTGATCCCTCACAGCGTCGTAGCTGGTTTCACCAATGGTATCGCGGTGGTGATCTTTCTAGGTCAGGTCAATAACCTCAAAGCCGGCCCGGTGGTTGCTCTCGTAACCATAGTAGCCATCCTTTTGATCCAACGCCTCGCCCCGAAGTTGCCCGCCTCGCTGGTGGGCTTGGTGGTTGGGACAGGCTGTTTTTGGTTGGTCGGTGGTGGTAGCCCGACCGTGGATGCCATCCCAGCGGTTCTTCCGCAACTAGCCCTGCCCAAGCTGAGCCTATCCTTGATCAAAGACTTGCTGCAGCCTACCCTTACCATCGCCATGCTCGGCAGCATCGAGTCGTTGCTCTCAGCCGCCGTGGCGGACAATATGACTGGCACCGTACACAACGCCGATCGTGAGCTGATCGGTCAGGGTGTTGGCAACATGGCGGCAGCGCTGGTCGGTGGCGTGCCCGCGACCGGAGCCATTGCCCGTACCGCTGTCAACATCAAGAGCGGGGGCCAGACGCGGTTGGTTAGCGTCATTCACAGCGCTCTACTGCTGATCGTGGTGCTGTTCCTCGGTCGTTGGACCTCGTTGATCCCCATGGCAGCTCTGTCCGGTATATTGGCGGTGACCTGTTATAACATGATCGACCGCGAGAGCATCCAGATCATGCGCCAGGCCCCCAAGAGCTACGCTCTCGTTCTGGTGGTGACCATGGTAGCGACGGTGCTGACCGATCTGACCATCGCCGTCGTCATCGGCGTGCTGCTGTCGGTGGTCGTACACACCTACGAAGGTGGCAAGCTCCACCTGCGCGAGATTAAAGATCCTCGCCTATCCGGCGAGGTCAAGGCCTACTTGGTCGATGGACCGATCTTCTTTGGCAATGCTGAGAAGGTGCACCAGGTGGCGGAGATCGCTGCCAAGGCGGTGCTTTTGGACCTAGGTCGCCTGCACCATCTGGACGTCTCAGGGACGCTGGCGCTGAAGAAGCTGGCGGAGCGTCTGCACGATGAGGGCAAGCACCTGGTCTTTTACGGAACCGACGCAGAGAAGCGTCAACTGCTCGAAGATGTGACTGAAGGCGAATTTGCCCAGCGCCATCTAGCAGAGAGTCTGGAGCATGCACTGGAGAGGGTGGCATCGTAAAGCGCTGAAGCGCATTATGACGAGAGACGCTAGACACTAGACACTAGAGGGGTGACGGGGGAACCAGGGTCGCCTGCGGCGACCCGCGGGCGGGTTTCAAACCCGCCCCTACAGACGCCCCTGCTGTTTGTGCCATCAGGCGGTTTCACCTCAGCGTAACGCAATTACTGCGCAACCCCTGTACCACGTTTGCCAGTCTACAGCAATCATTCCTGTTGTACTGCATTAACAGCTGAATTAGGTGTAGGGGCGGGTTTCAAACCCGCCCGTGGCGAGGCGCATTGCGCCTCGCCTTGTTTTGTGCCCTGTAGGCATCTCTTCAATCGCTAAACTTTCACCGTTGGACTCGCCCATTGGTCGTGCTACACTGGACGTAATAGGAAACTTCGGGGAGGGGTTACCATGCTGCGTCAACGGATAGAGACCGAACTAGCCCGCCTGGATGGGATCTGGGGGGTGGCGGTGAAGAACCTGGTCAGCGGCGAAGAGACGATTATCAACGGTGATCACTGCTTCAGCGCCGCCAGTGTGATCAAGGTGCCAATCATGCTCAAGCTGCTGCAGGCAGCTGATGCGAATCAACTAAGCCTTGATGAGCGCTTGGCTCTGACAGATGCTGTCAAGGTGCCCGGTTGCGGCGTGCTTAAAGAACTAGTGGCAGGCCTCTCGCTCTCGCTTTGGGATCTCTGTACCCTGATGATCATCATCTCGGATAATACCGCGACCAATATGTTGATCGACCGTCTCGGCATCGAGGCGATCAACGCTACACTGCGCGAGTTCGGTATCGAGCGTAGCATACTGCGGCGGCGTCTGTTTGACCGCGATGCAGCGGCCCGGGGGTTACGTAATGAGGTTACGCCGGCCGACATGATGAAGCTCGTGACCGCCCTCCACCAGCAGAGTATCCTGACCCCCGCATCCTGCGAGCGCGCTCTGCACGTCATGGCGCGACAGCAGATGAACCACAAGATCCCGCAGCTCATCCCGCACGGGGTGCGCATCGCCCATAAGACCGGCGAAGACGACGGCATCACCCACGATGTCGGGATCGTCTATGGCTCCCAGCCTTTTGTCATCGCGGTGATGTCGGAGCGGACTAGCGATACCGAGGTTGGCTGCCAGCTTATTGCACGCTTGGCAAAGGCGGTATGGGACGAGTATAGCAGTTAGCGCGCAGACGGTTAAAAGCATGTCGAGGACTGGCTCTTGTCCAGTGCTCGACATGCTTTTTCCAAAGCAAGTCACCTTACTATCCCAGTGGACCTCTGACAACCTGATAGAACCGTGTCATCATTCTCGATGCAAACATCTGCTTGTGACCTTCTTTTTCATAGATCAAACCCGCCCCCAGCTGGTCTACGAACGTCCATCCGTGGCTCTCCATATAGGATCGAAATGCTTCGTTGCCGTTACGCGCCTTCATCAAGTATTTATCCGGAGCAGTACTGACTTTAACTATATCATCGTCGGTGATACTGAGCCTAACCATGCCAATGGCGACTGGAATAGGATTGCCCTCCTGAAAGATGACTCTTCTCTCCACCCAGACAAAGATCACTATTATGAGCGCCATGACAATGCTCCATACCGGCATCCGACGATTCATACCCCTTACCTCCGCACTTCAAACGTCGTTATCCATGACGAAGAGCTGTCCTAGATTGTTCCAAAGCAGGGCATGACTTGGTACCATTTCCAAGTCATGATCTGACGATCACATACAATGAGCAGCCCTCACTGTGGGTGGGGGCTGCTCATTGCCATTCTGTAACCTGTTAACTTACTTCAGCTTGCGGATGGCGCTATCGATCCTATTCAGCGCTTCGTTGATATTCTCCAACGAGTTGGCGTAGGAGAGGCGCAGGTAGCCTTCGCCGTAGGCGCCGAAGGCGGTGCCGGCGAGGGCAGCGACATTGGCTTCATTGAGCAGATAATCAGCCACTTCTTTGGAGGACTTGCCCAGTGACTTGATATTGGGGAAGACGTAGAAGGCGCCCTTGGGGCTGCGGCAGGTGATTCCAGGGATGGCGTTCAGGCCAGCGACGATGGCGTCCCGGCGGCGCTTGAACTCCGCTACCATGCTGACCACTGCATCCTGCGGACCAGTCAGGGCAGCGACACCGGCCAGCTGCGTCGCGGCGTTGGTGCAGGAGTTGGAGTTCACCATCAGCTTGGAGATACGAGCAGCCAGCGCGACCGGCATTACGCCGTAGCCTAAGCGCCAACCGGTCATGGCGTAGGTCTTGGAGAAGCCGTCCAGTAGGATGGTCTGCTCCTTCATTCCCGGCAGGCTGGCGATGGAGAAGGCCTCGCCTTCATAGAGAACACGATCATAGACCTCGTCGGAGAGCACGATGATCCCCTTGCCCCGGACTAGATCAGCGATCTTCTCGATATCGGCACGGGTCAGGACGCCGCCGGTGGGGTTCTGCGGGGTGTTGATGATTAGCATCTTGGTCTTGGGAGTGATCAGCTTGGCCAGCTCATCGACGTCCAGGCGGAAGTCGTTCTCTTCGCGCAAGGGGATAGGTACCGCTTTGCCGCCGACGAACTCGATCACGGATTCGTAGATGGGGAAGCCCGGGTTGGGGTAGATCACCTCGTCGCCGGCGTTGACCAGCGCCAAGATGGCGTAGAACATGATCGGCTTGGCGCCAGGGGTGACCACTACCTCGTCAGGGGTCGAGGGGACGTTCTTAGCGTTAGTGATATACGACGCGATGGCTTGGCGCAGTTCGATCATACCGTTGGAAGCGGTGTAGTGGGTATAGCCGCGATTGAGCGCGTCGATGGCAGCATCGATAACATGGCGTGGGGTGTCGAAGTCAGGTTCGCCGATCTCGAGATGGACAACGCTGTGGCCCTTGGCCTCCAGCGCCTTGGCGCGAGCGAGGACCTCAAACGCGGTTTCGGTTCCTAGACGTCCCATTCTTTCGGCAAGAAGGTTTTCGATCACTTTTTCTTCCTCCAATCTGTTGAAGACACCAGGTCAATAGAGTCACCAAGCCACCATGGCACCAAGCCACCAGTGGGGGGGACGGAGAACGCGGGCGCGGCAAGCAGCGCCCCTACACCCCACATCCCTGTGAAACCGTCATCACTGGACGGTTGTGAGTGCAGCGTGAACATGGGGGATGTGAGCACAAACGGACGAGCTGTCTGTAGGGGCGCCGCTCTGCTGCGCCCGCCGTATATTCGCCCATCATGGCCTTCTTCTCAAACCTACTTCTTCCGCCCCAGCACCTTCTTCGATGCCTCGACGATATCTTTCCAGGTCACATTGTAGTTCTCCATCAGCTCTTCCCAGGTGCCGGACTCGCCGAAGGTGTCCTGAATACCGACCATCTCTACAGGAACGAGGTGATGCTTCACCAGCACCTCAGCCACAGCGCCACCCATTCCACAGAGGATCTGATGCTCCTCGGCGGTGACCACGGCTCCGGTCTCACGGGCGGCCTTCAGGATCGCCTCTTCATCCAGAGGCTTGAGGGTATGCAGGTTGACGACCTTAGCGTCAATTCCTTCCTTTGCCATCTCCTCGGCGGCGATCAGAGCTTGGTTGACCATGATGCCATTGGCAAAGATGGTCAGGTCCTTGCCCTCACGGAAGGTCTGAGCCTTGCCGATCTCAAAGGGCGTCTTCGCATCCGTGATCACAGGCACTGCCTCGCGGCCGAAGCGCAGATAGACCGGTCCGACCATGGCCGCGGCCGCCTTGGTCGCCTTCTTGGTCTCCTCGGCGTCGCAGGGAACCACCAGGGTCATGTTGGGCAGGACCCGCATCAGAGCGAACTCCTCAAGCGCTTGGTGGGTGGCTCCGTCCGGACCGACCGAGATGCCCCCGTGGGCACCGGCGATCTTGACATTGAGATTGCCATAGCAGATGGTGGTGCGGATCTGATCCCAGGCGCGCCCCGCAAGGAAGACGCCGTAGGTAGAAACGAAGGGAATCTTGCCCGCCAAGCTTAAGCCCGCGGCGGTGCCGAGCATATCCTGCTCCGCGATGCCCATATCGAAAAAACGATCAGGATACTTAGCGTCAAACCACTGGGAACGGGTCCCTGTGGCTAAGTCTGCGTCAAGGACAACGACTTGAGGGTTCTCGGCCCCCAGCTCCACGATGGCTTCGCCGTACCCATCGCGGGTCGGTTTCATAGCTCTTTGTTGCATGCGTATCGCTCCTTGTCTAAAGACAGCCAACAGCAACAGCCATCAGCCATCAGTTCTAAACCGCGGATCAAGCACCCCTAATTCCACTCTGGGCTTTGGCCGTTGGCCTTTGGGCTATTGAAGCTCCGCCAGCGCCTTAGCCAGCTCGTCCTTATTCGGGACCTTGCTGTGCCATTCTGCCCGATTTTCCATGTAGGAGACGCCTTTTCCCTT
Organism: uncultured Clostridia bacterium; assembly: GCA_964402415.1. Classification (GTDB taxonomy): domain Bacteria; phylum Bacillota; class JAAYKD01; order JAAYKD01; family CAYOCI01; genus CAYOCI01. The sequence goes on along the minus strand of CAYOCI010000060.1, from coordinate 3,366 downwards.
GATCGTCTTGGCAATAATAATAGAAGGTTTCCCTTTCGTGGCAGCGGCTTCATCGTAGGCTTTCAGGACCTGCTCCATATCGTGACCATCGATCTCGATCACGTGCCAGCCAAACGAACGCCACTTGTCAGTCAAGGGTTCGAGTCCCATGACATCCTCGACGCGACCGTCGATCTGCAGGCCATTGGCATCGAGCAGGGCACAGACGTTATCCAGTTTGTAATGAGCCGACGACATGGCGGCTTCCCAGATCTGCCCTTCTTGGATCTCACCATCGCCCATTAGGCAATAGCAGCGATAGCCCTTGCCGTCCAGCTTGGCAGCCAGCGCCAGGCCATTGGCGATCGAGAGTCCCTGGCCGAGCGAACCGCTGGAGCATTCCAGACCGGGCAACATGTGCATATTGGGGTGACCCTGCAGCTTGCTCCCGAGCTTGCGTAGCGTCGGTAGATCTTCAGGGGAGAAATAGCCAGTCCGAGCCAGGACCGAGTACAAAAGTGGTGCGACGTGGCCCTTGGAGAGAATGAAGCGGTCACGATCGGACCAGTTGGGTTCCTCTGGGCGGTGACGCATCTTGCTGTGATAGAGGCCGACCACCAGCTCCACAGAGGAGAGGCTGCCGCCGGGATGACCAGAGCCTGCGGCCGCCGTCATGGTGACGATGTCGCGCCGTGTCTGACGGCAATGCTCCGCCAGTGTCTTGAGGTTAGTATTCATATTGGTCTCCTTTCAGAGCAATATAGAGTAACATCAACCTGATATATCATATCACATTGAGCTACATGTGAACCCCCATTGCAGTCAATTATTGCAGTGTAGAGTCACATATTGGTAGAAAAACGGGAGGTGCCGTCATGAAAATCGCAAGCTTCGCTGCCCGACGTCCGGTTACCATCTGGATGGCCATCGCCGTGGTCCTGATGCTGGGTGCTGTATCACTGAGCAAGCTTAGTGTTGACCTGCTGCCTAAGCTCAACCCTCCCGTGCTGGCAGTCATCACCCTCTTTCCCGGTGCATCGCCCCAAGAGGTCAGCAAGATGGTTACTGAACCTCTAGAGGCGACGGTCAGTACCTGCACTAACATCAAGCAACTGTCTTCAGTTTCCCAAGAGAACGTCTCAATTATAGTGGGTGAGTTCACTTGGGGTACATCCATGCAAGAAGTCCGCATGGACCTGGCTGATAAGCTGGCCCGCCTCACACTCCCTGACGGGGTCGGCTCGCCGCAGATGGTTCGCTTTGACCCGGCCATGTTGCCCGTGATGCAGCTCTCCGCCAGCAGCAGCCTTGATCCCGCCGAGGTGAAGCGGATTTTGGAGATCAAGGTTAAGCCGCGGTTAGAGAGCCTGGATGGTGTGGCGGCGGTGGAGATCACTGGTGCTCCCACTCGCGAGATCTCCGTTGAGCTGGATCAGGCCAAGCTGCAGCAGTATAGCCTGAGCCAAGCTCAAGTGGTGCAGGCGATCCAGGCCAACAACATCAACCTTCCTGCTGATGTGATCAAACAAGACCGCCGCCAGCTCAACGTCCGGGTCTTGGGACGCCTGAGCAGCGTGGATGAACTGAAAAAGCTGACGGTGACTCTTGCCCCGGTGGGCGAGCAGACTGCCCTTACCGCCATGGCGACCCAGACCAGCGCTCTCGGCAGCGGATCGGGTCTGGGCATCAAACTTAACCTGCCCGCCGGTGCATCCACATTCCTACGACCGGTGGCCCTGGGTGAAGTGGCTGAGGTTCGAGATGGTTATGCTGCGGCGACCGGTATCAGCCGCACCAATGGATTGCCGAGCATCGGCCTAACAATACGCAAAGAAGGCGATGCCAACCTGGTCAATGTGGCTCGTCTGCTCGAAAGCGAGTTGGATAGGATCCAGGCGGAGACCCCTGAGATCCATTTCACGGTTACATCCAACCAGGCGACCTTCATCAACATGGCCGTGGATAATGTGCAGAGCAATCTGATCGTGGGCGGACTGCTCGCTGTGGCCATCCTGTGGGCCTTCCTGCGCTCCTACAAGAGCACGCTGATCATCGCGCTCTCAATCCCGATCTCGATCATCGCTACCTTCGTGTTGCTCTACTTCAGCAAGCTGAACTTGAATCTCATGACCCTGGGCGGTCTGGCCCTAGGCGTTGGTATGTTGGTCGACAACTCAATCGTGGTCATCGAGAATGTCTACCAGCACCTGGAGCGGGGGGAGAACCCGCTGCGTGCGGCCATGGATGGCACCAATGAGGTAACAGGGGCGATCATCGCCACGACGCTGACCACCGTGGTCGTCTTTCTGCCGATCGTCTTTGTCGGCGGACTGACGGGCGATATCTTTCGGGAACTGGCCTTGACGGTTTCGTTCTCACTCATGTCGTCGTTGATCGTCTCCATCACCGTGGTGCCGATGCTGTCAGCCCAACTGCTCTCACTGCCCAAGGGTCAGAGGAATATGATGGGCAGTGTCAAGAGGCTGACCATCTATGGTCGGTGCCTAAGCTGGGCCCTGCAGAGACCCATGGCGACCATGGGTCTAACGCTGGTTGCCCTGGTCCTAGCTGTAGCGGCTGCGCCCCTGATCGGCACGGAGTTTCTCCCCGCCACCGATGAGGGCAGCATCAGCATTAGCGGTCAGTTGGCTGAGGGGGCCATGCTATCTGCCAGCGACCAGATCTGCCAACAGATCGAGGCCAAGCTGGGTGAGATCGACGAGATCGACGTCTTCACCAGCACCGTAGGCGCGGGCGGGCAGAGCTATATGTCGGCGTCCACCGCGGGCAGCAACGAGTTCTCCATCGGCGTCAGGCTTAGGCCCCGCAGCGAGCGGCAGAGAAGCACGACCGAAGTCGTCCAGGCGCTCAGCGCCGAGATTCTGTGCCTCGATCTCGACGCCAAGGTGACCGTGTCAGAGCAATCATTGATACAGAGCCTGGGCGCATCGAACCACCTGGAGCTCACCATCTCTGCCCCCACCACCGAGGATGTTGCCCGCATCAATCAGCAAGTTCAGGAACGGCTGGCTGCCATACCGGGGGTCACCAGGATCAGCGACAACCTCAGCACCGCTAAGCCGGTGATCGATGTCATTGTAGACCGTGCCAAGTCGATGAGCTTCGCCCTGTCGCCAGCTCAGGTTGGTCTGATGGTCCGTGGTGCCCTCTCTGGGCAGGTCGCAACGCAGTATGACGATCAGGGGTTGGCGGTCGACGTCCGAGTGCGTTACCGCGAAGAGGACCGCGGCACGGTTGATGACCTGAGCGCCATGTTGGTCAGGAGCCCGATGGGACCTGAGCTTCCACTCCAGGATCTGGCTTTCATTCGTGAGGGTGTAGGTCCCGTCACCCTCACTCGGCAAGATGGACAGAACAGCTGCACCG
>CAYOCI010000059.1:0-26605 GCA_964402415.1 uncultured Clostridia bacterium | reverse complement strand
AGGGTCTTGCGTTTGAGGCGCTCCACCACCTCGGCATCAATGCCTCGGTCGGCAGCGCGCTTGATCTCAGTCTGGATCGCTGCTACTAGACGATCGGGCTCGAGGCTCTCGCCGCCCACCGACGTATAGGCGAAGCTGGGCAGAGCGAGATAATCGCTGAAGAAGTCATCGCTGATCAGACTCTGACTGTAGAGTTGCCAGTAGAAAGGCGAGCTCTTACCAAAGAGTACGTCCAGCAAGATATCCATCTCGACCTGCCGCCGCAGCAACTCAGCACCCGCTAGACCGACCTCGCGGTCTTTGAAGCCAAGCATGCAGATCGGGCGGGAGAGGTGCATGGAGCGGCGGTGGGTGTGAGCCCCAACCCTCTCCTTTGCCTTAGGTACAGCGACGGATTGGACCGGCTTGTCGCCATCGGGGACCCGCATTTGCGACGCTCGCGCGAAGACCTGCTCGGGGTCTAGATCCCCAATCACCACCAGGACCATATTGTCCGGGCGGTAGAATGCGTGATGACACTGATAGAGCAGATCGGGAGTAATCTCGCCGATACTCTTAACCGTGCCGCCGATATCCTCACCAGCAGGGTGATCGCCGAAGAGCAGCCGACGCAAGGCAAGATCGCCTTGCGCGTTGGGATCATCCTCATACATGCGCAGCTCCTGGGTGATGATCCCCTTCTCCTGCTCGACATTCCCAGCCTCGAAGTAGGGTGTCTGGGTGAAGCTGAGCAACAGATCAAGGGCATCCCAGAAGTGATTACTGGTGGTGAAGAAATACCCGGTTTGGCCGAAGTGCGTAAAGGCATTGTCCTGAGCACCTAGAGCGGCAAAGCGGTCACTGATACTGCCATCCTTCTGATCAAAGAGCTGGTGCTCGAGGAAGTGGGCTATCCCCGCTGGCAGCCGAATTATCTGGTCTGACCCAGGAAGGTGCAACTGCCGATCAACCGAGCCAAAGCGCGTGGCCAGCAGGGCAAAGCCATGGCGAAGCCCAGGCTTCTGCACCACTGCGGTCTGCAGCCCGTTGTCGAGGCGCCGATAGATCGGACGAAAGGGGATCGATCGCTTACTCATGCTCGTCTCCTTCCGTTGCCAGGAGATAGACAGTGTCCAGTGTGAGCCTCTGGGCGACCTCCTGCACCTGTTCCTTGGTCACCGCGCTGACGGCCTCCATCATCTGCTCGGGGGTAGCGGTGCGACCGATCAGACGGCTGATCACATGATAATCCATCACCACGTGGGCATCGTCGTCCATCTGGCGGTAGTTGTTGAGGATGGTGGTGATCGTGGTGCGCATCTCGTCATCGCTGATCTTGCCAGCACGCAGCTCACTCAGCTGTTTCTCGATGATCTCTAGGGCCTGATCAGCGTTGCGCTCATCGATCCCAGCCTTGGCTAGGATTAGCCCTTTGCCGCGATCTAAGCGTGATCCAGCCGAATAGGCCAGGTTGGCCTCTTCGCGCATATAACGGAATAGCCGTGAGTGGCCAAAGCCACCGAAAAGGCCATTGAAGACGATCAGCGCTGCGGTGAGGGGATCGTCGTGGCGCAACCCCGAGCTGATCCCGACCACCAACTGGCTCTGTTCGCCGGGGAGACGCTCGGTGACCCGTTTGACCTTGCTGGCGGTTTCTTTGGGTAGCAGAGGCTGAAGCTTGCTCGGAGACCGCTGCCAATGGAGCGCTTCAGCGGCCATCTCGTGGACCCAATCGGGGTCCACATTCCCACAGACCGCCACCAGCAGATTCGAGTCGCTCAACCACTGACGGTGAAACTCCATCAGGTTCTGCGGGTTGATCCCATCCAGATCTTCCAGATCACCGTAGCGGTACAGCGCCGTTGGCTGACCAGCGAAGATCGTCTGCAGGCAGCGCTCCACGGCGTACGAAGGGCGGTCATTGATCAGCCCTTCCAGCGTCGAGCGGAGAATCTCTTTCTCCTCATCCAGATACGATGCCACAAACCCGCCATCTTCCTGTGCTGGCTGGGTGATGATCTCGGCCAAAAGATTGAAGCCGTCCTTCAGGGTGTCCTCGTCCTCGGGAAGATAGCGGCTGTCCACCGTCTCCAGAGCGAGATCGGTCACGTGGTAGTCGCCCAACTTGCTGACATCGCCTTCGATCTCAGCCCCCCAGAGCTGCTGCTGGGTTGGATGGTGCGCTGTACCCCGCCGCAGGATCATCGGCAGCAACGCCCCTTTGGTCACCGTCTCCGTAGCGAGCGGCCGCACAAAATACGCCTTTAGGTTCACCGTCGTGAACTTCGTCGTAGGAAAGACCAACAGCTCGATCCCATTGGCCAGTCGATAGTTAACCATAAGTCCCTCACTTTTTAAAAAATGATGACAGGCTACTATTTTTAAGTAACTGTAGGATTTCCACTCACTGGAGGAGAATTGTCTCCCAACACCTACTGAGAAGGGGCTTGAGTAGATGAGTAGATCACCAAGGGTTGAGTTTCCGGGGGCTGTTTACCATGTTACCACGCGCGGCGATAACAGGGAATTGATCTTTATTGACGACTACGATCGGCGCGAGTATCTGCGTCTGCTCAGCCGTGCCAAGAAAGAACAAGGGACCAAGCTCTTCGGCTACTGCCTAATGAGTAATCACACTCACCTCTGCTTGCAGGTCGATAACGTTCCCCTCTCCAAGGTGATGCACAGCCTAAATCACTTATACGCCCTCTATTTTAACCAGCGGCACGATCGTGTAGGACATCTATTTCAAGAACGCTACTTCGCTAAGGTTTGTCTTGATGATCAATACCTATTAACAATGCTTGCCTATATCGACTGGAACCCGGTGCACGGCGGGATCGTCAGCGATCCCCAGGACTACTTATGGTCCAGCCATCGTGAGTATATAGGTCGGGGAGATGGGATCGCCGATCTTGAGTTCGTCCACGCCATGTTTTCCAATGCGAAAGCCGGCAAGACAGACGCCTATCGCGAGTTCATCCAGGGTATCGGTGCGGAGAAGACGGGTACTAGTGTCGAAGGGTGGGCTGAGAAGGCCCATGCCGGTCATGTGGAGCGCCTCTCTCAGCGGGCGGCTGCACTTATCCGAAAGCACTTCGGGGTCACGTGGGAGGAGATCACCGGGAATCAGCGCGGTCCACTCCGAGCTGAGGCGCGGGCGATTGCCGCTTATCTTCTCGTGCGCAAGGGTGGACTAGCCCCTATCGAAGTCGCCCATGCCATGCACAAGACCCCGGCGGCCGTAACCATCGGGTTGTCACGGCCTGGGTTAAGCGAACGAATGGAAAGAGAGTATCAGTTATTATTAACGGAGTTTTAAAGAAAGTAGCCTGTCACCATTTTTTAAAATGTACCGCTCAGTGGATAGAGACAGACGGGTTATGGTAGAATGGTGAATGATACCAGCTTAGCGGCAGTATAGTACATAAGGAGGTCATGACATGACCAAAGCGCGCATTGAGATGGATAAGGGTGTTATCGAGATCGAGTTGTTTGATAAAGAGGCCCCCGGTACAGTGAAGAACTTCACCGACCTGATCAAGAAGGGTTTCTATGATGGATTGGTCTTCCACCGCGTTGTTCCTGGCTTTGTCGCCCAAGGCGGCTGCCCGATGGGTACCGGCACCGGCGGACCAGGCTATACCATCAAGTGTGAGACTAAGGGGAACCCGCACAAGCACGTTCGCGGCGCTCTCTCCATGGCCCATGCAGGTAAGGACACCGGCGGCAGTCAGTTCTTCATCTGCTTTGATGCCTTCCCGCACCTGGATGGCGTGCATACCGTCTTTGGCAAGGTGACCGAGGGAATGGATGTAGTTGACAAAATCAAGCCCCATGATATCATGAACAAAGTCACCGTCATCGAGGAATAGCGGACCGATCAACTGCATGTGAGACTACCGGACCCCCGAAGGTGCTAGTGGCCTACGGGGGTCTTTGCCTTTGAACGGTCTTGGGGTAGGGGGGAGGAGATACAATGTCTGATCTGGCAGTCCAAACGTCGCAACTGAGCAAGAGTTTTGGCGAGATCACCGCCTTGCGAGGTGTCGACCTAAGTGTCCCCAAGGGGACCATCTTTGCACTGCTTGGCCCGAATGGAGCAGGCAAGACCACCACCGTGCGGCTGCTGACCGGGGTGATCAAGCCGAGCGGCGGGCAGGCGCATGTCGCTGGTTACGACGTCATCGCCAACATTAGCGCTGTGCGCGAGCGCGTGGGGGTCATGACCGAGACCGCCGCCAACTATGAGCGCCTGACTGCACAGCAGAATCTCGAGATCTTTGGCCAGCTCTACGGACAGAGCCGTCATGAGGCTAGACAAAAGGCGAAGCAGTTGCTTGCGACCCTTGGTCTCAGCCAACGTGCCAGCTCACGAGTTGAGACCTTCAGCACCGGCATGAAGAAGCGTGTCCTCTTGGCGAGGGCATTGATCCATGACCCGGAGGTGCTTTTCCTAGATGAACCGACCTCAGGGCTGGACCCCGAGGCCTCTGAGCAGGTGCTGGAGATCATCCGCGATCTCTGCAGCGAGCGCAAGCACACCGTACTCCTCTGCACGCACAACCTCGACGAAGCGCAGCGCCTGTGCGATCAGATCGCCGTGGTGAAGCAGGGGGAGATCCTCGCTTCTGGCTCGGTCCCCGAGCTGGAACGTCGCCTCTGGACCGGGATTCAGGTGGTCGTGGAGCTGGAAGAGCGCACTACCGCCGCGGAGCAGGTGCTGGCGCGGGCGAGCACCGAGCCCGCGCTGTGGGATGGGACCACCGCGAAGATCGCGCTTCCTGGGCGTCAGGCGATCCCTGGCTTGGTCAGGAGCTTGGTTCAGACCGAGGCGCGCATCTGCGCTGTGCACCCGCAGGCCCGGACCCTGCGGGAGATCTACTTCAAGCTGATGGGAGGTGACGAGCATGCGTTGGCGGATCGCTAAGGTGGTCGCGGAGAAGGATATTCGGGAGATCGGGACCAGCTGGCAGTTCTGGCTGCCGACCATCATCGTCCCTCTGATCATGTTTATCATTCTGCCACTGGTCTTTGTCTTCCTGATGGGTAGCCTGAAGATGTCTCCCGCCGACCAGGAAGAGATGCTCAAGATGATCGCCCGTATGCCTGAGAGCCTGCGCCGGCCGCTGACCGGCATGAATATTCCCCAGATGAGCGTCCACTTCATGCTCAATCAGTTCCTGGCGCCGATGTTTCTGATCGTGCCGCTGATGGTGGCCAGCGTGGTCGCCGCCAATGGCATCGCCGGCGAGCGCGAGCGGCGAACCATTGAGTCACTCTTCTACACTTCCGCCACCGACGAGGAGATCTATTTCGGCAAGGTCCTGGCGGCGTTCGTTCCTGCCATGCTGGTATCGCTGGTTTCATTTCTACTCGCCAGCATCACCATCAACCTATCCGGCTACCGCCTCTTCGGTTATCTCTTCTTCCCCTCACTGACCTGGATCCTGGTCTTCGTCCTGCTCGCGCCGTCGATCGCCTTTTTGGCGCTAGCCGTCACGGTGATGATCTCAGCGAAGTCCAAGGGGTTTCAAGAGGCGCAGCAGATGGGGGGCGTCTTGGTCCTGCCCATCATCTTGATCGTCATCGGCCAGGTCTCTGGCATCTTCTTCCTAGACCAACGGACCATCCCGATCATCGCCGTGGTGCTATATATCATTGACTACATCCTGATCCGTCTAGGAGCCAGGACGATCAACCGCGAGCGGATCGTCACCCAGGGACGATAGTGGGGAGGGTGCGATGATGAACCATTTCATCTATCTGATCAGGCCCGTACGCCCTGACTTCCTGCAGAGCGCGACTGCTGAGGAAGAGGCAACCATGGACCGCCACTTCCAATATCTGAAGGGTTTGGCGGCCGAGGGGAGACTGCTGCTCGCTGGCCCTTGCCTCGATGCCGCATTCGGCATCGTTGTCCTCATGACTGAGAGTGAGGATGAGGCGCGCACGATGATGGAGAACGATCCCGCGGTTCTAGGCGGGGTGATGAGCTCAGAACTTCACCCGTTCAAGGTCTCCATTCTAGAGTCATAGGCATATCGTGCCGGCAACGGCTCAAACAGCAAAAGCACCGCCTACAGGCGGTGCTTTTGTCTGCCATAGCATATCATTAACTTAGTGCAGAACCAACTGAACGGAGTAGTCAGCGTAGGCGGCGTCGAGTGCAATCACATCTCGTGGATAGGTGATGACCTGAGCCCAGATCGTTCCCGGAGCCGGCTCGCTGACGCGAGCGTGGACGATCAGGCGATTGTTCTCCTGCTCAACTCTCTCGACCGCTAGACCGTAGCCAGGATTGGGCTGCTGGCCAGCACAGGCGGTCAGGAGGAGCTTGCCGTTGTCCGCCACTGACTTCGTCACGCCTTGTTCACCGGGCTGGTAGCTGTTGGCTGGACCCAACTCTGCGAGGGTATAAGGCACCGTCTGGACCAGGTTAAGCTCCATATCCCAGTCCTTATAGAGGCTGTCAACCACCACTGCCTGGTAGGGGTAGGTGATAGCCATGATCACGGCGGACCCAGGGGCGGGGGTACTCTCCTTGGCGTGGACGATCAGTTTACCCTCGGCCTTCTCCACCCAGAGGATCTCGATGGCGTAACCGCCGGTGTTGCGTTCACCTAAAGCCGCGACCAAGACCAACTGCTCCTCGTCTTCCACGGTGACCACCTGGTTGAAGACGCCAGCTTCTTTCAACTGGGCATTATCCAGCTCGAGCCGGCCAGCAAAGTCGGCAAAGGCCACCTCTTCTGCCTCGATCACCGCTTTTACCGGGAGCTCGTAGCCATCGATCTCTATATTTAGTCCCTGAGGCAGTGGATCAAGCAGCTTCACCACGCGGCGGGGGCCGTAGTGGATCAGGCCCATGGTTCCTTCAGGGGCGTTGCTCCAGCGGCTCTCAGGGATGACATGAACGACGACACGATCCTCTTTGACCTCGATGCTCTGGATCATCATCTCTTGCCCGGGCTGCGAGATCGCCAGGATCATGCTGTTCTCCTCGCCTTTGGGGTACTCGGCGAGGTAGTCTTTGGCGTAGCCGACATAGGTCTTAGGGGTCAGGCTGTAGTCAAAGGCAGACAGCAGTCGGCCGTCAATGGCCTGGAAACCGACACGGTAGTCTTGATGGGCCTTGCGTACCAGGGTGATCACACCGTTCTCGTAGTGGACTTCGATCCCAAATAGCTCGGCCAGAGCGCGCAGTGGCACGGCCGTGCGATTGTCGATCAGCTCGGTCACGGCCGGCAGCTTCTTCAGCGTTCCGTTGCCCATGCGAACTTCGGCCTCACCCAAACGGAAGTTGACCATATTCTTGCCCTGATGGTGGATGGTGACCGAATCGTCTTGGGGATTGTAGCTTGGTCTGGTCTTGAGGAACTGGGCCAGAGCCTCCAGCGGAACCATGGTTACCCCCTTATTGAGGTAAGGGGCAAAGGGGAGTTTGATCTCTTGGCCATTGATCTTGACAGCGTCGCTACCAATGGTGACAGTGGCCATTTCGTTGGCCGCAGCGGGGGCCGAGATCGGCACCGCGGTTCCGGATGGGGACTGACGATCGAGGGGAATGCCGTAAACCACGGAAGTGGCGAGTAACGAACCAGCCAATAGCGTAGCGCACAGTTGTTTCTTCATCTTCATGCACCTCCGCTTGGATAGACGACTGGCGAGGAGAAAAGTTCCACAGATGCCCATCGCTCACAGCCAGCCGCCCAAAGAAAGCGAGAAAACAGCGCCGCATGTGCGGCGCTGTCATAGATGGATTGATCCGAGATTCCTTGTTCCAGCCCTACTGTCACCCCAACAACATCTATACCGCGTCACTTCCCCAACTGCGGGCTGCGGGCTGTGGGCTGTGGGCTGCAGGCCACTATAACAGCTTTCCCTTCTCGCTGATCTCGCGATGAATGGCGGCTGCGGCGCGCTTACCAGCGCCCATGGCTGCGATGACCGAAGCGGCCCCGGTGGCCAGATCGCCGCCGGCAAAGACGCCGGGCAGATTGGTCGCTCCACTCTCTTCCTCAACCAGCAGATGACCGCGCTTGGCCACCGCCAGCTCGGGTATGGCGCGCATCAAGAGCGGGTTCGGTGACTGACCAATGGCCACCACCACTGTGTCTGCCGGTAGATCGTACGCCGAGCCCGCAATTGGCTCGGGACGGCGGCGGCCGGAGCTATCAGGTTCGCCTAGAGCCATGCGCTCGCAGCGTACTCCGGTGACCCAGCCCTTCTCATCCCCCACCATGGCCACGGGTCCATGCAAGGCGGCCAGCTGCACGCCCTCAGCCAGGGCGTGTTCGATCTCCTCATGGCGTGCGGGCATCTCTTCGCGTCCGCGGCGGTAGATGATGGTTACCTCTGATCCCAGGCGCCGTGCGGTGCGCGCCGCATCCATGGCGACGTTGCCGCCGCCGATGACCGCCACCTGCTTACCGATAAAGACCGGCGTATCACCATCGCGCCCGGCCTTCATCAGGTTGACGCGGGTTAGAAACTCATTGGCGGCGTAGACCCCATTGAGCCCCTCGCCAGGGATACCCATGAAGCTCGGCAGTCCAGCGCCCCCAGCTAAGAAGACCGCAGCATAGCCTTGAGTCTTCAGGTCATCTAGGTCGAGGATGCTGCCGATCACCATATTGGTCTTGATCTTGACTCCCATCTTCACCAGCGTGCTGATCTCGCGCTGCACCACGCTCTTAGGCAGTCTAAACTCCGGGATGCCATAGGTCAGTACCCCGCCAGGCTCGTGCAACGCCTCAAAGACGCTCACCTCATAGCCTAGCTTGGCGAGATCAGCCGCACAGCTTAGACCCGCCGGCCCAGAGCCGACCACCGCGATCTTGAAGCCATTGGCGGCAGGAACTGGTTCTGCCTCAGTCTCAACAGCGGGCTGGGTAGCCTGCCAGTCGGCGGCGAAGCGCTCCAGAGCCCCTACGGCCAGGGGATGACCCATGCGACCGAGAACGCAACGTCCTTCACACTGCCGCTCCTGGGGACAGACCCGCCCACAGATGGCTGGCAGGTTGTTGCTGCTGGTAATGGTCTGGTGAGCCGCACGGAAATCGCCACGGGTGATCTCGGCGACAAATTCGGGGATCGGTACCTGCACCGGGCAACCAGTGACGCAGGGCGCGTTCTTGCAGTTGAGGCACCGCTCAGCTTCAAGACGAGCCTGATCAGCGTCAAAACCGAGTGCCACCTCGTCGAAATTGCCCACACGGGCGGCGGGATCTTGTTCTGGCATCACCATACGTGGTGCGCGTCTAGGCATTGGTCCCACCTCCTACGCGACAGAGATGCCCATCGAGCGCCTCGCGCTCTTGACCGCGATAGAGGGACTGTCGACGCATCGCCTCAGCAAAATCGACGGCATGGCCATCGAACTCGGGCCCGTCCACGCAGGCGAACTTAACCTCGCCGCCGACGGTGACACGACAGCCACCGCACATCCCGGTGCCGTCGATCATAATCGGGTTCATGCTGACGATGGTGGGTAGATCATAGAGCTTTGTCAACCGGCAGACCGCCTGCATCATCGGCAGCGGCCCGATGGCGACCGCATGATCATAGCGTTCGCCCTGCTCCCATAGACGCTGCACCAGGTCGGTAACCCGGCCGTGGTGTCCACGGGAACCGTCGTCGGTGCAGAGGTGCACCGAGTGGCAGAGGGCCGTCATCTCATCGACCAGGATCAGGTTTTCTGCATCACGGGCACCGAGGATCAGATCGACCTCAACGCCGCGCGCCACCAGGGCTTTCACTTGGGCATAGAGTGGCGCCGCTCCCACGCCGCCGGCCACGGCCAGTACCCGCTTCAGATCTAGGTCGTAGTGAGTGGGGCGACCCAAAGGTCCGACTAGAGCGGTAAGCTCCTCGCCCTCACTCATCTGGGTCATCTCCCAGGTGGACTTGCCGAGCCGCTGTATAATCAATGTGACCGTGCCGCGTTCGACGTCCCAGTCAGCCAACGTGAGCGGGATGCGTTCACCCAGTTCCCGGTGTTGGACGATCACGAACTGGCCCGCCTGCGCTTTGGCCGCAGTCAACGGGGCGTGAATCTCCATCCGCGTAATCGCTGGAGATAGATCGGTCTTACTAACAATGGTAAACAAGCGAAACACCCCCAAAAAGCAAGATATATCATAGCTCAGGAACTTGCGTGATTTCATCATGGTAAACGTCCAAGTTCCTCAACGCCTTGATCCTACGTCACGCAAGTTCCGAGAGAAAGAGCTATGCTAGACGATAGGGTAAGATATCAATATTGTAACACATTGATATCATCATAATGCCTCTATACACTATAGCAAGATTCCCTATAGGTGGTCTAGGTGCTACCAGCAACATTAGCCAATAGTAAAGAGCACCATTAGTGGTGCTCTTTGTCTGATTGTAGAATATCTAGCGGTTAGAACGGTTCTCGCGCAGATCGATGCGGTGGTTCTGCAACTGGAGCTGGATGGCATCGGCTACATTACGCAGATGATCAGCGATGCGTTCGAAGTGAGACAGGATATCGAGGTAGATAATGCCGGATTCAACCCGACACTTGCCATCCTCCAGTCGGCGGACATGTACCAGGCGGAACTCCTCGATGGTGGCATCAATCACCGGTTCCATGCGGCTGGCCCTCTGGGCTGCCTCAGGATCCTTCTTCGCCAGAGCATCCATCGTCAGCTTGGCCAGTTCATCGGTCTGGCTTAGCAACTGCTTCAACTCATTCTGAGCCTGATCAGTAAACGGCAACTGATGCTCGATCTTCCGCTCGGCCAGTTCCACTACATTGAGAGCGTGATCGCCGATCCGCTCCAGATCGTTGACGATATGAAGCAGTGCTGGGATCTGTTGCGATTGCAGATTGCTCAGGTCGTGTTGGGCCAGTTCAACCAGGTACTGCGTGATCTCAGCCTGGAGGGCGTTGACCAGATTCTCGTCCTCCTCGACGTGTTTCAGCTTGGCACGGTCACCATTGAAAAAGCCGTTCAAGACATCCTGATACATACTCACCGCGACCCCGCCGGTGCGCAGCAGTTCCTTGATGGTGGCCGCCAACGCAGCATCCGGGGTCTCAAGTAGTAGCTTATCCAAGTGCTGAGCGCCAAAGGTAACGACGCGCTCCTTGCCCGGGACCAGGCGTTCCAGTATTTTGACAAACTGCTGGGTAATCGGCATGAACAAGATCGTGCTGATGATGTTAAAGACGATATGGAACATGGCGATCTGCATACCGATATCTAAGGAGTACATCTGCAGGTATTTCACGGACCAGGAGATAAACGGGAAGAAGATGACCGAACCAATGATATTGAACAGGATATGACCGATAGCCGTTCGCTGCGCATTGGTGCCGGTGCCGATACAAGCCAGGAGAGCTGTGACGCAGGTACCAATGTTGCTTCCTAACGTGATGGCGATGGCGCCGGTGAGGTTGATGACCCCGGCCTGAGCCAGGATCATGGTGATACCGATGGTGGCGCTACTGGCCTGGATGATCCCGGTGAAGACTGTGCCAACAATGATGGCGATCAATGGCTGGTTGCCATAGGTAATCAACATCTGCCGCATGGCGGCATTGCCCTTGACATAGTCGCTTCCAGATCCTAGTGTCTCAAGGCCCAAGAACATTAAGCCGAAACCCATGATGGCCTGACCAATGTTCTTGGTCTTCGTGTCTTTGGAGAAGAAGTTGAGGGCAAACCCGATGCCCAGGATCGGTAGGGCATAGTCGGTTAGCTTGAGAGCCATCAACTGGACCGTGATCGTCGTGCCGATGTTGGCACCATAGATCACGCCCATGGCCTGTGCCAGGCTCATCAGGCCGGCATTGACAAAACCAACGACCATGACGGTAACGGCTGAAGAGCTCTGAACTAGGGCGGTCAAGCCTGTCCCGACAACAACCGCCTTGAAAACGTTGCCTGTGAGAACCGAGAGGATCTTCCTCATCAGTTCACCAGCCGCTTTCTCCAGACCTTCACCCATCAGCTCGACGCCCAGCATCAGAAGCGCGGTTCCACCAATAAGACCAAATACAAGATCGCGCAAGTGAACTAGCCCCCATCCTCCATTGTATTTTAAAAACTTCTCAGTGCGATCTTATAAATTTGGCACGAAGGGCAGCAAATCCTGCTGTAAAACCGTGACGAATCGTGCGACTTCCAGCATCCTCGGGTGGACAAGGATTCGGTTCTCTGGCTGGCGAACATGTAATCGATATGTGAGACAGGAGAGGCCACCACAGACGAGTCCACCAGTCCACAAGTCCACGAGCCCACAGGAACGTGAGTATACGAACCCACTAAGGAGCTGAGATCATGCCCATTGCCCCAGAACTGATCAACGCCTGTCAGCGCTTGGTCGCGGCGGGGAAGAATACGGCCTTCTTGTTCCTGCTCCCAACCACTGCCTTGGTCGAGCAGGCAGCCCATCAGGTGGCCGAAGCCAGCCCGCGACGGGCGGTGGCAGGGCTGCCGATCTACTCGTTTGACACCTTCATCGACCGGGTCATCCGCGAGGCCCAGCGGCCGCTTGGAATCTTAGCTGACCGAGAACGCGAGGTGCTGCTCAGTGGTCTAGTCAGCGATATGGCCCGCCAGGGTGAGCTGCGCTACTTCACATGCATCGCCGAACTGCCTGGGCTCGCCTGGTCGCTGGCCAATAGTATCGCTGAGCTAAAGCTGGCTGATGTCAGCCCCGAGCGCCTGTGGGTGGCGGTCCACGACCAGGGAGAGAAGCTCCAGGAGCTGGTCGCCATCTACCGCGCCTACCAAGAACTGCTGAAGAAGCGGGCCCTGATGGATAAGGAAGACCGCTATCGTCTGGTGGCGGATCTGCTCATCGAGGAGCCAGAGCGCTACCTCGGCGGGGTTGAGGCCTTCCTCGCCGATCAGTTCTATGATCTGACACCGGTTCAGGGTGAGATCTTCACCATTATCGCCCGCCATGTGGGAGACAGTCGGGTTCACTTTGGCGCCATGGACGCCAGCCGTCCTGAACTGGCGCAGATATTGCAGCGCAGCCTGCTTCGCCTCGGGCAAACACAGGTGGAATTCTCCCTCCCTGAGACCTGTGGCGCGTCACCCAGCATGTGCCACCTGACCGAGCACCTCTTCCGCGCGGAGGCACCAGCAGCCGACGAAGCGGCGGGGATCACCGTCATCGAGGCTCCGGACCCTGAGCGCGAGGTCGCTCACGTCGCCAAGATGATCAAGCAGCGGCTGATCGATGGACTCAAGCCCTGGCAGGTCGCTGTGATCGTCCGCAATCCCGCCGCCTACTCCCACGAAATCGTTAAGACCTTTGAGCGAGCAGGGATCCCCTATCGGCTGAACCTTCAGGCCAACCTGGCGGAGAACCCCTTAGTCCAGGCGGTTCTGATGCTGCTCGATAGTACCATGAAGGAGCCACAGGGGTTCAGCCTTGAGCGGTTATTAAAGTGCGATCTGCTTATGAGCGATCCCCGCCTGGCCGAGCGCGTGGCGGGCCTCTGGCCTACCATTGGTCTGCTGGGCAGCTGGCGTCAATGGTTGGAGCGGATGCAGACCGCCCGCGAGCGCGCGCTCTATCAAGCTCAGACCAACCGAGTCGGCGACGACGAAGGTGCCGAGCGGCAGATCTCCGCGGACACCGCCTTCTTCGACCGTGGTCAGGCGCTCCTGACCGGGTTGGCCGCGACGATGAAGATGATTCCCCGGTCAGGCCGACCATCGGCCATCAGCCGCGGCCTGCTGCAGGCATTGATAAGCCTGGGTGTCGAGCAGAATCTCCGCCGGGGACTGCTGCGGCGCGGCGATGAGATGGGCCTCAGGCTGCTAGGGCGGGACTTTGCTGCCTGGCAGGAACTGCATGCCCTGATCGATGATCTGCCGCGCATCCTATCACTCTGGACCAATAGTGAACCCGATATCTCCCTCAGCGAGTACATCAGCCAGCTGCGGCAGTTGATCGGGTCGGCCTCCTACCGCCTGCCATCGGGACATCCGTCAGGGGTGGTCGTGGGGTCGCCCAGTCAGCTGCGCGGTCAGGAGTTTGATCTGGTCGTTGTGATGGGACTGGTGGATAAGAGCTTTCCACGCATGATCCAGCCGGATTGGATCATCCCCGACACACTCCGGCAGCAACTCAGCCGCCGCGGAATCGCCTTGGACCGTTCATGGGATCTGCATCAGCGGGAGAAGCTGCTCTTCTTCCTCGCGGCGACCTCAGCGCGTGCCGAGTTAGCCCTGAGCTATCCGGGAACGGATGCCGCAGGCCAAACACAGGTGCCATCGCCCTTTATTGAGGAGGTCACCCGCCTGTTTGTGTCCGGTGCCGTGGCGCGCCATCGGATCGAGCGTGACCAGGTCTTCTTGGCCGACCCCTGGGCGGCCGCTCATGAACGGGAGCTCCGACAGGCACTGTATGGCTTCCATGGAACGGCGGCTGTTCGTGCCAGTGCCAAGAAAGCGCGTGAGGCTGCAGTGATCACTGCACAATTTGAGCCTGCCCATTGGCAGCAGACCTGGCAGCGGGCCAGCGTGGCCGCCAGCCGCACCCTGTCAGATCCCGGTGAGTATGATGGTCTCGTCACCTCGGAGCAGCTGCTCAATCGCCTAACAGTCGAGTTTGGGGCTGAGAAGACCCACAGCATCAGCAGCCTGGGTCAGTATGCCCTGTGTCCGTTCTCCTACCTGTGCCAACGAGAGCTGAGAGTCGAGCCCCTGGAAGAGGTCATGGAGGAGCTATCGCCGATCGACAAGGGAAACCTCTATCACCAGATCCTATGGCGCTTCTTTGACCGCTACCGCGGTAAGAACCTTATCCGCGAGCATCATCCGCAGTATCTCGAAGAGATGCGCGGGATCATCGATCAACTATGGAGCGAACTGCCCATGCAGAGCCCACACCCCAAGCTGTGGGAGCTGGTCCGTCAGCGCGTGGTGAAAGAGATGGGGCAGGTGATCGGCTACGAGCTGGCTCTGGTCGAGCAGCATGGCGGTCTTGTTCAGCCGCGCCTATTGGAGTGGGGCTTTGGCCTGCCCACGCGCGATGGTATGGATCCGCAGTCCACAGAAGAGCCACTGGTGCTTCAGACTGGGGCCGGCGAGATCCGGATCATCGGCTTTATCGACCGTGTCGACGCTGCCGACGATGGCCGTGTGGTGGTTTATGACTATAAGACGGGCAAACCGCCTGAGCACAAGGACCTGGTCGAAGGGATCAATCTGCAAATGCCGGTCTATCTGTGGGCAGTGGAGCAGCTATCGCCAGTGGGTCATCAGGCGGTGGGGGCGGCCTTCTACGATCTGCGCGCTGGCAATGCTACCCGCGGACTATGGCGAGACGAAGTAGCGGACAGCTTCAAGATCAACAAGCGAAGCAGCGGCCGCCTGGACCCTGCCGGCTGGTCGGAACTGATGGGCTCCCTGCGCACGCGCGTCGCTGAGTACGTCGGCGGGATGCGGCAGGGGCGCTTTACCACCACCCCGCGCAAGGAGTGCCCATCCTACTGTGCCTATAAAGAGATCTGCCGCTACGATCCGAGGCGCTTTGCCGACTCCGGGGGTGAAGCGGAGGAGGTGAGCTCCAATGCCTGACCAATACACACCTGAGCAATACGATGCCATTACCAGCATCGGGACCAGTGTGGCGGTCACCGCTGGTGCTGGCGCCGGCAAGACCAAGGTGCTGGTGGCACGTTACCTGGAGCTGATCACCCAAGGGGGAGCTGAGGTTGATCAGATCGTGGCCATCACCTTTACCAACAAAGCCGCCAACGAGATGCTGGAGCGGATCCACCAAGCGGTCGCTGAGATGATCGCCCGAGCCAAGGATGAGGGTGAGCTACAGAGGGCGATTGACCTGCGGGAGAGACTGGCACGCGCCACCGTCGCCACCATCCACTCCTTCTGCACCCGCCTCCTGCGCGAACACCCAGTAGAGGCAGGGCTCGATCCACGCTTCGCGGTGATGGAAGAGATCGACGCGCAGCGGCTACTGCAAGAGAGCGTCCAGGAGACCCTGCTCTGGGCGCTAGATAACGATCTAGCCGGAATGGGCGAACTGCTGGAAGACCTCAGCTATCGCCGCCTACAGGAGATCGTCCGCACCCTCTACCAGCAGGTGCGCAACAAGGGGATTGGCCTGCAGCAGTTGCATGATCTGACCATGCAGAGCATCGGTGCGGCGCGTGGAGAATTGGGCGTGAAGGCCGCTGCGTTGGCCCGGGCCGTGGACGAACTGGCCGCCATGGACCGCAAAGCATGTAAAGCCAAGGGGACCCTAGAAGCGCTGGCGGTCCTAGACGAGCACCTGACCGAGATCAGAGCTTTCCTCGCGGACCATGGACCCGACTGTTACCATACGTACCTGCAGGCTTGTGCGCTGCTTGGAAGGATCTGCAAATCTCTCGCCGCTAAGCCCTTCAAGGAATACAAGAGTGAGATGATGGAACCTGCCCTTGCAGAGTTGGAACTGATCTGTCATGAGCTGGGCGGAGCGCCGCTGCTAGTAACGTTCTTCGTCCTTACTCAAGAGCTGGACCGGCGTTTCCGCGCGGCCAAGGCCTCGCGGCAGTCGTTGGACTTTGGTGATCTGGAGGAACATACCCTGGCGTTGCTGAGGGGTCAGCCACAGTTGCTGGCGCAACTGCAAGAACGCTACCGCTTCCTGATGATTGACGAGTTTCAGGACACCAACCATGCCCAGGAGGCGCTGGTGCGTCTCCTGGCCGGGGATGAGCTGGCCAAGCGCGTCTTTATCGTCGGTGATCCGAAGCAGTCCATCTATCGCTTCCGCGGCGCCGAGGTAGCCCTGTTTGAGCGTGTCAAGCAGTCGCTGATCGAGCTGGGGGGAAATGCCTGCGACAAGAGTCTCAGCCGTAACTTCCGTACCCGTGAGCCGATCATTGGCTTTGTCAACGCTCTTTTTGCCGAACTGATGACGAAACACAACTATCGCTACGACGCCCTCACGGCTCACCGTGCCAGCCGCCATCCCAACGAGGGGCTGGTAGAGATGCTCTTGGCCCCCACCGAGAAGAAGACCAAGTCGGAAGAGGCAGTAGAGCAGGAGGCCGATCTGATCGCCAGGCGGATCAGAGCCATGGTTGATGCCGGTGAGACGTTGATCTGTGCGAGCCCCGCCAAGGGGGCTCCGGAGGAGCCGCGGCCGGTGCACTACGGTGACGTGGCCATCCTCTTCCGAGCCATGACCCGGGTGAAGGTCTTTGAAGAGGCGCTGCGGCGCTACCATATCCCTTACTACGTGGTCGATGGGCGAGGCTTCTTTCAGAAGCAGGAGGTCACCGACCTGTTGACCGCTCTCCGCGCGGTCAATAACGGGAACAACCTCGTAGCCCTGTTCGGCTACCTGCGCTCGCCCATGGTGGCGATCCAGGATCAGACAGCACTCAGCTTGGTCAAGCGTGCTGGCAGCCTCAAGCGTGGTTGGTCAGATCGCGCCAGTTGGGATGGTCTGCCCGAACCGGAGCGCGCCAAGCTCGAGCAGGCTAGGGCTAACCTGATCCGTTGGCGGCAGTTGCGCAGCCGCCTGAGCGTGGCTGAACTGATGGAGCAGATGATCAGCGACTCGGAATGGGATGATCTGCTCGCCTGTCTGGACGATGGCCCCCAGCAGATGGCCAACCTGCGCAAGTTCATCCAGATCGCCCGGCAGGCAGGGGGCTCAGACCTCTACAGCCTGGACGACTTCCTCTCCTACATTGACGAGCTCCGTGCCATTCAAGAGAAGGAGACCGAGGCGGCGCTTAACAGCGAGGGCGGCGATGCCGTCAAACTTCTTACCATTCACAAGTCGAAGGGTCTGGAGTATGGCGTCGTGGTGGTGGCGGAGACCGGCCTTGGCTTTCGACACGACACCGGTTGCATCCGCTGGCATCCTGAGGTGGGGATTGGCCTGCGGCTGAATAACGGCGACCCTGACCACCGCCAGGCGACCCGCCTGACCGAAGCGATCGATGCACGGAACCGCGAGGAGGAGCGGGGGGAGAACATCCGCCTGCTCTATGTGGCGGCTACCCGCGCCCGCGACTACTTGATCTTGAGCGGGTGTACCCATCAGATCAGCCAGGCAGATAGCGAGGGCTGGTCGGGTGAGGCCAAGTCATGGTTGGACTGGCTGGGGCCCGCCATGGGACTAACCGCCAATGAGCTGCCTAAGCACTGCTCTCTGGGAAGCCTCATTCGTGTGGTGACAGAACTGGCAGCTCCTGACTTATCTGGCCAGGGACCAGCGGAGCAGCGTGATCTCGTGCTGCCGGCGCTAGCGCCCACGGTTGGCAGGGTCGATGATCCCCGGCTGGAGCAGCTGCGTCGCCAGATCGCCCCTGCTCCTCTGGGCCCTCGGGCACACAGCAAGCTGGGGGTTACTCCTCTACTCATCTACGCCTACTGCCCACGGTCATACTACTATGGCTACCGGCTGCATCTGCGGGATACGGGCTGGGGCCTAGAACTGGACAAAGGGGAGCAGGCCGAGGACCTCGACGGTGAACGACTGAACAACCCCACCCGTTCCACTGCATCCGACCCGCTGCTCCTAGGCAGCATCGTGCACCACGTCTGCGAGTACCTGCATCAGCCAGAACAGCTGGATGAGCTGCTCGATGTGGCGATCAAGCAGGCGGGGTTGGGGAGTGGCGAGCAGGGGAGTGAACTCAAAGAACAGGCACTCCCGCTGTTAAAGACGTACACTCAGAGCAAGCTATTCACCGAGGCAGCTCAGGCGCAGCAGAGCATTGCTGAGCTTCCCTTCCTCGTCGAGCTTGACAACGGTTTCTGTCTCGAGGGGATCATGGACCGGGTGTTGTTCAACCCAGACGGTAGCCTTACGGTGATCGATTTCAAGACCAACCAGGTTCGAGATGGGGTAGCCCGCGTGGCCAAGCGCTACCAGCTGCAGCTGCAGCTCTATGCACTGGCCATTGCCCGCCTGTTCGGCCGTCCCGTGCGCGAGGCGGTGCTCTACTTCCTGCGTGCCGACCAGCGCGTTTCGTGTCCGATCGATGCCGAGAGCCTCAAGCGGGCTGCCGAGACCGCCGCCGCCATGGTAACCCAGATCGAGGCCGGCCGCAGCATGGCCGACTTCCCTGTCCACCACAGCCATTGCTTCCTTTGCGGCTATCGCACCCTCTGCCCCGATGCCAGTCGCACCCGACGCTTTGGGAGTAGGACAAGGATCGCAGTGAGCAGATGAGAGAGTTAAGGAAATGAAGCTTAGCCCGAGGCCAAGCTTCATTTCCTTCATTTGCAGTGGTAGAGGAACAAGGATTGAAGGTGTAGAAATAGACCCCATTAGTGGATATAGAGGGAGTGGTATTTCTGAAACACCCAATTCATGAGTTCGGATACGTGCGCAACAACCCCACCATCGTCGACGATCTGCGTCAACTGGTGGTGAGTAATGATGAGATAACGTTTGCTACCATTAATAAATCCCTGGTAGATGCACAGGCCAACAGCACTGTTGTTTATTGGGACAAGTTCGGGAATGAATCTGATCCATCACTGGCTATTTACGCACTCTTTCCCACCGGTCTGTCGTCCAAAGAGACGGCCCAAATGGTTTATGGCTTATATGCCAGAGGTAAGCAGAACAACTGGGTAGGCATCGAGTTCAGAACCATGGACCAGGTTAGGGATCAGATCTCGCGCAGCAACCGCTTCACCATCGGGGATACGCGCTACGGGGCCTATATCGTCTTCGACAGTGACTGGTATGCTGGGTTGGACTTTCTCAAGGATCTCGCTGCCACAGCCATCGAGGAGAGGTGGGGGTATGAGACCGAGGAGAAGAGTGTCTTGGCCCCCTACCGGATCATGATCTCTTACCTCGGTACAGTCCTGATCAGAGCCAAGAGGCAGAATAGGCTTCTGGTCAATGACCGGTCGGACAGGGCCATCTTCAACACCGGGCTTCTCGACCGCTATTTTGAGCCCCTCTTCCTGCTCTGTGAACTGCGCAAGGTCGGCAGCGAGCAGAAGTATGAGCTGGCTAACCCCGTGCGCATTCAGCGCATTCGAGATATCACGATCAAGTATGGCTTTAGGATCAACGGCGGGCAAACCGTGCGGGAAAAGGATCTCCCCCGCAAGGCCACGTTCTTTGAGGCTTTCGACGATATCTTCTTCCGCACCGACCTAGATATTGATCTTGATCTGCAGACCTATGAACATATTGTCAGGGACCGGGTCAACCGCATGCCGGCGGAGTTTCGCAAC
This sequence comes from uncultured Clostridia bacterium, assembly GCA_964402415.1. Taxonomy (GTDB): domain Bacteria; phylum Bacillota; class JAAYKD01; order JAAYKD01; family CAYOCI01; genus CAYOCI01. Next base: position 6,407 of record CAYOCI010000059.1, on the reverse strand, counting down.
AAGCCGCCGCAGGAAGTAGCTATGCAGGTTAAGTCAGCCATACGTTTCGCCGTGGCCATGGCCGAACTGAACTACAAGTTCATCGTGCCGCAATATCGTCCCGAGACAGACAGCATTCAGTTCCTCATGCCGCTCTACCTCAAGCAGAAGTTCGAAGCCACGCCGGATGTAGCCCTGGTCCTAAGGCGCGATGGCGACTTCTACGTGCCCGAGACGATCCTGACCCTGGACTGGGCCTACCAGAACTCGCGCGTGATCGCCAAACCAGACGAAACCTGGCTCGACCCGGCGAGGATCGCCGTGACTGATGACCTGCGGGTGGTAGCAAGCGATGACGTCAGCGCTACTGGCACTCAGGGCGAAACAACGCTGAGCTAGACCGTCGCAACGCAGCCGAACAAATAAGGAAACGACACTGGAAGCCTGACCTCGGGGTCAGGCTTCCAGTATAGCACGCCCGGCTGGGTCGGACCCGTTGCTCAGCGTTATACAGGTTCCGATCTGGCCGTCTGCCAGTTCTTTATGTATACTTGTCCACGACATCTTGTGGTAGGTCGATTACGAAGCGGCAGAGCATTCCTCCACCTAACACTGATTCCACCACATCTCCGTTTAGCTCTACGTCTAGTGCTGTCTCCCAGAAGATTTTGGTATGACCAAGGCTGCAATAGCACAGCGTTTTGGAGACCGGTCCCTCTGCATGCAAAAGGGATTCGCGTGCAAATTCGCAATGGCATGCCAGGTACCGTTTTTTCTGGAGGTCTGTTTCCCTCAAGTAGGCACTAGTCTCATAGGGGATGGCGGTGGCATGGATCTGATGACCCTTCCGCGCACCATATAAAAGGGAAGGCTGGCTTTCAAAGAACTCAACAACGCTTTGATCGACCGGTTGACCATGAAAGCTACTACCTGTCTCTAATGCATGCGCAAACCCATTACGATTTCCCTGCCGGAGGGCATCACAGAAAGCATCAATATTCTTATATTGGAGAAACAGATCGCGAGCCCAAGAAAGGTGCGAATGAGTCAAAGCGTGCTTTACGTTGCAGAAGGCGCTCTTCCGAACGGTCAGACTCGTATGGGCATCGATCTGCTCCATCATCATCCGCATCGCATGGTTCAGCGTAGTCTCATCCATAGCGGCCTCTGGAACCGCAGCTTCCTGTCGGATCTTCTCCCATGCGTCCCTCCCCAGAGCGATACTGATCTCTTCTTTCATACGTTCGATGATTCGTCCTCTCTCGGGATAGATGATCTGATTGCTCATATGACCTTTCCTCCTAACTAGTGCTACTTACTAGACCATACTCCTAGGCGGAGTGTCATTTGCGTGTAGCCAGAATTCTCGTAAATGTAACCTCTGCCCATGCCAGTACGTTAAATGGATCATCCTGAGCGTCAAATATCAACGCTGATTTATGGTATATCTCTTGGCCTTCGTTATCAGGTAATGTATCGGCCAAGATGATATCCATCATGCTGGATTTTCTGAAGTGTTCTACCCACCAATCAAGAGCCATAGGCCTCTACATAAGGCGCGTAGCTTATAGGAAACCCATCGGAAAACTCATGCACAAAGCTTGGAACTATGATTCCTACCTCCCCGCCCGGCTTAACGTATCGGAAGATGCTCCTTTAGATAGGCCTCCTCAGTTGCGTAGAACTGTAACGAGTTTATACTCACTATTGCATCGAAAAAACCATCTGCGAACGGTAAGTCACGTGCATCGGCATGAATAGGATAGACTTTATCGTCTACATTCATCTCACAAATACGCAGCCAATTATCCGCTGCGCTGTTCCATAGATCGGTCGCCCATACTTGGACACCAAATTCTCGCGCCAGAAAGATCGAACTGATCGCTTTTCCGCAACCCATATCAAGGAGCCGCATGGTCGGTTCTAAGTGCATGGCCTGTGCTAGGGATTCCTGCAACCATAAACAATGCGATCCCATAGCGTTAGCAAGTATCCAATCGGGATCGTACTTTGAGGAAAGTGGGTACCGCTCATTGCTCATTAGCGTCAGAATCTCATTTTTAGATAAGCTCATATTCCATATGCCCCCTATTGATCTCTAGGGATCTCCGCCATCGTCCAAAAGAGGCGCCATCCGGCCCTATTGTAGTCCCAGTGGATCTGTGATGTCCAACAATTGTCAGTTAAACTGGACATATAAAGACAACCCATGGTTGAGGGTAAAGAACTATTGTCATCCACTTCTTGCATATTTTGGCTATCACTCGGGGTAGAGGAGGCTGCTGATGATTGATAAAGCGATGGTCGGAGAGACGATATACGCTTTACGTAAAAGGATGGGCATTACTCAAGACAGCCTTGCTCAGGTAATCAATGTTACGCCACAAGCGATCTCAAAGTGGGAGAATGGGATTACGCTCCCTGATACCGGCCTTTTGCCAAGATTGGCGGAGCTTTTTGAGATCAGTATCGAAGAGCTGCTGGGTGTGGTTAGGAAGAGATCAGCCGATATTGGCAAAGACAATCGACACAAGGTGCTGCTGCCTGGACTAACCTATTACCCAGGTACCCCCACATTGGTGAGCTGCATTAGATCCAGCCTGCATTATCTTGGTATCCATGTATCGCTAGGCTGGATATCTGCGCCCTATGCCTTTATGCTCAATATCAATGAGGAAGTCTCAGCCAAAGGCCCGGAGTATTGGAGCGATAATGGCTGCTTTCGCGAGCTAATCCGCAATTGTGGCGGGATTATCGACACCATCCAAGGCCACAAAAGCGATATGTTCATTGCCCAGCAGCGCAAGGAAGCATGGAGAACCATCTGCGATGCCATAGACAAGGGGCTGCCCAGCTATGCTTGGGAGATGGACAAGCCTCTGTTCTATCTCATCGCTGGCTATGGCGAATCGGGCTACTATTACATTGAACCGCAATCGGGTAAGGTCACAGGGCCAAAGTCCTACGATGAGTTGGGCAACAGTGAATGGGGCATCCTAGAGATCCATACCATCCGCCCGGGCAGCATATCAGACAGTCTGAAGACGATTAAGGATGTGTTTGAATATGCAATCAATGTGGGGGACCCCAGTCTATATCGTCCTAATGCCGGCTATACAATGGGCGCTGAGGCTTACCGTGTTTGGTGGGAAGTGCTCAGTATCAAACAGGTTGACCATTACAACTTAGCTTATAATGCTGCTTTTTGGGCCAACTGCAAGCGGTTAGCCTGTCTCTTCCTGCAAGAGAGTAAGCTGCGCCTTGGCATACTGGATCATTCCTTTGACCTCGCCATCTCGCATTACGGAAAAACGGCAAAATATCTATCGCAGCTCGCGCAGTTGTTTCCGCTTCATGCAGCCGATAATGCCTGTATCAGCCAGCAGATGAGGGAGGAGGCTATTCGCCTGTTGAAGCATGCGCAGCGAAGTGAACTTAATGGCCTCATGGAGATCACGAGTATCCTAAACGAGATCTATAAGATATGGTAAATACCAGGTTAGGCAGTTTACATTCAGGTTTCTGCATTATCCATCATCATCCGTGTTCTTTTCCTTCAGCGCGCTCAGGAAGCAATAGAAGTTGCCAATGAGAGCTACATAGTTCAACGGTCTTTTTACCTACCCCGAGAGATGGCGGTAGAGATAGGTGCTCTTGCTAGGATGAAAAATGCCTGACCGCAAGGTCAGGCATCACTTTGTCTTTGCTGTTTTGAACTACCGGCCGTCGACCGTTAGGAGACCGCTTAGGCACTTTTCTTGCTAGTCATAGCCTGCGGCTGTTTGATCAGCATGTTGGCCAGCAGCGCTACCGCTGCCAAGCCGATGATCGCTAGCGCCATGGCAAGGTAGCTGCCCGTGCGCATGTAGAGACTGCTACCCACATACTGCCCGATGAAGACGGCCAGCAGGATGTTGAAATTGACGATGCTAAAGTTGGTGGCGTAATGGGTGTTGCCATAGTACTGGCGCACGAAGTTGGCATTGGTGGGGACGGAGCCGCCGTAGCCCGCTGCGATGACCATCAAGGCGGGGACCATCACGGCGATATTCTTGGTCTGAGTGGCGAGGATCAGCCTGCCTGCACCGATGATGGGACAGGCCGTGATCAAGAGCATGGTCTGCCAACGTCCGAGTCTGTCATAGAGCGCACCAAAGACAATCCGCCCCAGGCCATTGCAGACAGAGACCACGCCTACCAGATAAGAAGCAGTTAGGTCGGGCAGGGCAAAACTGGTGGCGATGGTGAAGACCTGGCCGACCAGCGCCAGCCCGATAGCGGTGAGCAACGTACACCAAACCAGGTAGAGCCAGAAGTCTCTCTGTCTGAGCATGGCGCCTGGAGCCAGCCCCAGACCGCTCGTGCTGGTACGTAGGCTCGACGATCTAGCCGGGATCGCGCTCTGCTCTTCGTGGCTGGGGCTACGCACACGCGCGCTGGTCAGCAGGAAGACCGCCAGAAAGACGATCCCTAAGCTTAGCATGGTGGTGTGCCAGCCATATTGCTTGATCAGCCAGGTGGCCAAAGGTCCGAGGACCAGGCTGCCGGTGCCAAAGGCCATCAGCAAGAGGCCAGAGATGAAGCCGGGCCGATCGGGATACCAGCAGTTGGCCGTCGCCAGCACCACATTGTAGACGATACCGATGGCGCTGCCGACCAAGACCCCATAGGAGAGATACAGCTGCCAGAGCTGGGTTAGATACGCTGAGCAGAGAAAGCCTAGCAGGATCAGGAGAGCGCTGAGACGGACCAGGGTCTGCGTACGATAACGCTTGCTAAGCTGCGCCCCCAGATAGCCGCCAATGCAGAAGAACGACATACAGATGGTGAAGGTCCAGGTCAGTTGCGCATCACTCCAGCCAAACCTCAGCGCCAACGGCTTCTTGAAGACGCTCCATGCGTACACCAGTCCGAGGAGGTGCAACAGGACCAGGTCATTAATGAGGATCGATGTTCTCTTGTGCTTCATGCGGCCTGTTCCGAAGGCTGGGGGTGCAGCCCCATAGCTGTATTGATGGCCATCTGATCGTGCCCCCTTGTGTGTCCAATAACTGCCTTCACAGTCGGTCTTGAGTCTAGCATGTTTCTCGAAGTGGATCAATCTGCCAGTTACAGGATGTTTGCTGCTGCGTCTCCACCACTCCCACCGTAATCAGGTTCCAGAAATGCCGCTGTAGGTCGTTTGAAGTTATCGAAATGTGGCGAGAGGTCGAATAGACGAACGATCTGACTGGAGAAAGTCAATGGTTGGCATCATACGCTCGTGAGTGCACTAGCGTACACCTGCTTCCCAGATAAGCAACTCATAGCGAGTAGTTTATCTGGCCGCCACAGCGCCGCTGAACATGATCCTCGGTTGCTTGCGGCTGGAGTTTGTTCTTATGTTCTGTGTGGTGTACAATTGCTTCTAGTCGTTGTCCTTTGGGATAGTAGGCCGATTTTGATAACGCAATCTGGCTTATGGTAGAGGTGGGTCAACATGAATGATGTCAAAGCCGTTCTGGATAAAGCTGTGACTGTTTTGTCGGCCGTGCCGGGCGTCCAAGCCATAGTACTTGGCGGCTCGCGTGCCAGAGGCACGCATTCCCCTTCTTCCGATATTGACATCGGCATCTACTACGATAGCCTGACACTTGACCTTGACGCCCTGAATAAAGCAACCCAGACCGTTGACGATGAGCACCGGGAGAACCTTATTGCGCCGCCCGGAGGATGGGGGGAGTGGGTCAACGGTGGTGGATGGCTTGTCATTGACGGCTGTCCTGTCGATTTTATCTTACGCGATATGGCGAGAGTCGAAAAGGTTGTTGAGGAATGCCAGCTAGGAATGGTTTCCTCGCATTACCAGACAGGTCATCCCCATGCCTATATAAATGTTATGTATATGGGCGAATTAGCCGTAAGCAAACTGCTGTGGGAGAACGGCAATCATGTATCTACCCTGAAGCGCATGGCTGAACAGTACCCGGCCGAGCTGCAACGTACGCTTATTCACCTATTTTCGTTTGAGGCCGAGTTCTCTTTGTGGCTAGCGGAAAGCAGCATTGATAAAGACGATATTTACTATGTGACTGCCCATGTTGTACGGTCAATCTCGGCACTCAACCAGGTAATGTTTGCGCTGAATAAGGAATACTGCCTGAATGAAAAGAAGGCGGTTAAGATGGTTGATAGCTTCGAAATTCACCCTGCCGGCTACAAAGGTAAGGTGGATGACATCTTTACAGTGGTTGGAACCGATAGCATGAGCGCCTGTGCACAACTTAGGCATCTGGTGAGCGGAGTAAAGGCATTGCTTACGGCAGAACAAGCAGAGCAGGTCACGGCAACCCTTGATGATCTATCAAGCAGTAAGGGAAAGATCGAAACCGACGCTGAGTGATAAAGCCAATCCCGATTGCATGGCAGTCGGGATTGGCTTTATGGCT
>CAYOCI010000058.1:0-27019 GCA_964402415.1 uncultured Clostridia bacterium | reverse complement strand
GATCATGAAGAGCCATGATGGTAGATTACATTATTGACATAAACCTGTGTCGAACTTGACATACTCAACTGCACTGATTAGAATAGTAAAAGATAGTAAAAACTCTAGCTTGTCTCGCTCTCTCTTTTTGGCATCGGAGCATGGGCAGTTTTAGGGCAGATACAGTTCTAGAGCCAGTGTCATGATCCGCGTTCAAAGAGTTCAAAGCCAAAGGCAGATACGCTCTGAAGGCAATAGACCTCCCCATTCACGCAAATGTCGCCCCAGCTGGCGTAGTTATCTTTAAGGCTTGGAGGGCATCGGCAGTGTTGTCTCGCATGCGGGGCTGCGCTTATGACTAGAGATAGATAGTCGACGGAGTCTGCATATAGGGAACGGTACGTGGAACCCGAGATCTTTGAAAATTGCATAGGAGGTGAGACCATTCCAACGCCAATTTGGATTCTAGTTTCATTGATAATCGGTGGTGGCGTTGGTGCTATCGTCGGGTATTGGTTTCGTAAGAAGAGCGCTGAGGCACAGTTGGGCTCCGCGGAGGCTCAAGCTCGAGCTATAGTGGATGAGGGACTGCGTGAGGCTGAGGCAAAGAAAAAGGAAGCTGTTCTAGAAGCCAAGGACGAAGTACATCGCATCAGAACCGAAGTCGATAAGGAGACCCGGGATCGCCGGGCAGAGATACAGCGCCTAGAGCGCCGGGTTATGCAGAAGGAAGAGGTTCTAGATCGTAAGATCGAGAGCTTGGAGAAGAAAGAAGAGGTCATCAGCCGCAAGGAGCAGGACACAGATCGCGTTCGTGAAGGCGTCGAGCAACTATACGGCAAGCAGCTGGCTGAGCTGGAACGTCTATCTGGGCTAACGTCAGACGACGCTCGACAGTTGTTGCTGGCTCGAACCGAAGAGGAAGTGCGTCACGATGCTGCGGTCCTGATCAAGGAGATCGAGACGCAGGCTAAGGAAGAGGCTGACCGTCGGGCGCGTGAGATCATCTCGTTGGCTATCCAACGGTGCGCTGCGGACCATGTAGCTGAAACGACTGTCTCTGTTGTCGAGTTGCCCAATGACGAAATGAAAGGTCGTATTATTGGTCGCGAGGGTCGCAACATTCGTACCCTAGAGACGCTGACCGGGATCGATCTGATTATTGACGATACGCCCGAGGCTGTTATTCTATCGGGTTTTGATCCGGTTCGCCGTGAGATCGCCCGCGTGGCGCTTTCAAAGCTGATCCAGGACGGAAGAATTCACCCTGCGCGTATCGAGGAAATGGTTGAGAAGGCTCAGAAAGAGGTCGAGGTGCGGATCCGTGAAGAGGGTGAGGCTGCCACGTTCGAGGTGGGTGTTCACGGAATCCATCCAGAGATCATAAAGCTTCTTGGCCGTTTACGCTTTAGGACCAGCTATGGACAGAACGTTCTCAAGCATTCTATTGAGGTAGCACACCTGGCTGGCATGATGGCCGCCGAATTAGGTATCGACATCACTCTGGCCAAGCGTGCCGGCCTGTTGCATGATATAGGCAAGGCGGTTGATCATGAGGTAGAGGGACCGCACGTGGCCATCGGCGCAGAGATCGCCAAGAAGTACCGCGAGTCAAATGATGTAGTTCATGCCATCGCTGCCCATCATAACGATGTCGAACCACAGACGACGATCGCTGTACTGATCCAGGCGGCGGACGCCATCTCAGCGGCCCGTCCTGGGGCACGTCGCGAGACCTTGGAGACCTATATCAAACGTCTGCAGAAGCTTGAGGAGATCGCCAACACGTTCGAGGGTGTGGAACGTGCCTTCGCTATTCAGGCGGGGCGTGAAGTTCGCATCATGGTTAAGCCAGAGAAGATTGACGATGCCATGTCGGTGAAAGTCGCCCGCGATATCGTCAAGAAGATCGAGCATGAGTTGGACTATCCTGGGCAGATCAGGGTGACTGTTATTCGGGAAACGCGTGCCGTCGAATACGCAAAATAGCGTGGCCTTTGCCACGCTTTTCTTTTTCACAGGGACCAGAGGAGAAAGGGGGATGAGCATGACTATCGGGAGAGGGGTGGCCCGCGACGCCACGGTCGGTACGAACCTGCTGGTGGCACTTTTACTGCGCTACCCAGCCATAGGCAGCGCCTATATGGATACCAATGGAAGGCACCTGCGGCTGACGTTCTTGGTCACCGACCGTGGCCCAGAGCAAGCTGCCATATGGCAGCGAATTCTCCTGGAGATGCTCGGCGCCTTCTTTGAGATCGAAGGGATCCAGCCGACCAGGTGTGAGGTGCAGTATGAAGCCCACGCGGGCTTGGGACTCATTCATATCAACCGCGATCTGGAGAGCATCATGCAGGGGGAGATCACACTCATTGTTGGCTCGCTCGAGGAGCAGCTCGGCGCCGACCTGCGCTGCGAAGCTCCGGAGCTATCGCTAATGCAAGACGAGGTCGTCATGCAGGAGGAATGGATCGGCCATCTGTTCGAGAATATAAGGACAGGCGATGAGCCCCAGTCGCTGCTGGCCATTCGCGAAGGTACGCGGGTGCTTGTATATAACGCCAATAAATCGTGAGGTGGGTCTGTGCGCATCCTTTTTATCGGAGATGTCATCGGTCAACCGGGTCGCGACTTTCTGAACAACCATCTGAGGGAGCTCCGCCGGCGACGACAGGTCGAGTGTGTGATTGCCAACGGGGAGAACGCCGCAGGTGGTAATGGGTTAACCTTGCCAGTGGCTCAGGAGATGTTTTCCGCTGGTGTTGACATCATTACCTCAGGAAACCATATCTGGGATAAGCGAGAGATCCTGGATTTCATCGACCGCGAGGACAGAGTTGTGCGTCCGGCGAACTATCCGCCGGGAACCCCAGGACGCGGCAGCACGTGCACGATGATTGGAGCTGATGGCGTTCAGGTCGCCGTTATCAACATAGCAGGTAGGGTGTTCATGCAGGAGCTTGATTGTCCGTTTCGATCGCTGGACCAGGAGCTGGCTAGGCTGCCGCACGGAGTGCGGATCATCATTGTTGACTTCCATGCCGAGGCGAGCTCCGAAAAAGTTGCCATGGGTTGGCACGCCGATGGCAGAGTCTCGGCGGTTCTGGGGACACATACCCATGTCCAGACCGCTGATGAGAGGGTTCTTCCCAAAGGGACCGCCTATATCTCTGATGTGGGTATGACTGGGCCGATCAACTCGGTTCTTGGAGTACGTACCGATCTGATCCTCCATCGGTTTCTCACCCAGCGCCCAGTTAAGTTTGACCTGGCACCTGGAGCGGTGGCCATGCATGCAGTGATGGTGGACATAGAGCCAAGCAGCGGCCGTGCACGCTCCATCGAGCGCCTGAGCATGGTTGAGGGCTAAACGGGGCTGGTCCCCGTTATGCCAGGTGGGCAGCCCGAATGCGGATCTGGTGTGTTAGCTCAGGAACTTGCACGACTTCACTATGGCAAACTTCCGCAGCCCTCAATTCTGATCCGACGTCACGCAAGTTCCGAAAGAACGATGAGCTATCGAAGGCGCAAAGTTCGCGCGGAGATAAAAATTTGGAAAAAAGAGATGCAATAAGGAGGATTATTCCACTACTTAACGAAAGGAATAGTAGGGCCTGACGAAAAGTAGAGGAGGTTCTCTGTGGTGGATGTTCTAAAAGTCTCAGCTAAGTCTAATCCCAACTCTGTTGCTGGCGCACTAGCAGGAGTTATCCGAGAACGCGGAGCTGCCGAGATGCAAGCCATTGGTGCCGGAGCCCTTAACCAGGCCGTCAAAGCAGTTGCAATTGCCCGGGGGTTTGTCGCCCCCAGTGGTTTGGACCTTATCTGTGTTCCTGCCTTCACCGATATCATGATCGACGGTGAAGAGAGAACTGCTATCAAGATCATCGTGGAGCCTCGTTAATAGACTCTAGACCCCGTGATAGATGCCAGAATGTCGGTGAGCCTCAATAGCGGGCATGTTGTAAAGGGTGTTGGCCCCTCCATAGTGAGGGGTTTTTTGTTTGCCTAATTCCCTCACTTGGTAGGTATTCGCAGCTTAACTGACGAATTGGATGCCATAACGTTCCCACAGCTCAAAGGAGGATGAGAGTCTATGTTCAATCTATCGTCGGCCCAAGAAGAGAGAGCGCAGGAACTTCATCGAAGCTCACTGGTCGTCGACACCCACTGCGATACCCTATTAGGCGTTGTCGGCAAGCGCTATAGCTTGGCTGAAGAGCGTGGCAATGGCCATATCGATCTACCTCGTCTGAAACGCGGTGGTGTAAATTGCCAGTTCTTTGCCGTCTATATTGAGCCCCCGTTCAAGCCCGATCGCTCGCTGAAACGCGCCCTGCAGATGATCGACGCATTGTATGAAGACCTGCCCAAAGCCAGCGGCGAGATGGAGATTGCCTACTCGGCTGCCGACGTTGAGCGGATCGTTGCTGCTAATAAAGTAGCTGCTGTGATCGCCATTGAGGGTGGGGAGGCCATGGAAGGCGATCTAGGCGTACTTCGCATGCTCTATCGCCTCGGCGTTCGTGCTGTAGGGCTCACCTGGAATCAGCGCAACCAGATTGCTGACGGGGTTGGCGAGATCCGCAGCAAGGGCGGGTTGACCAACTTTGGCGTGTCGGTGATTCAGGAGATGAACCGCCTCGGGATGATCGTCGATGTCTCCCATATTACCAAGCCTGGCTTCTGGGATGTCATCGAGACCAGCACGGATCCCATCATCGCCTCTCATTCCAACGCCGAAGCGATTTGCAACCATGCCCGCAATCTAGATGACGATCAGATCAGAGCGCTAGCCAAGAATGGTGGCGTCATGGGTATGAACTTCTGTCCGCCGTTTGTCAAGGCCGACGGGCAGGCGACCGTGATGGATATGCTCGACCATATCGACTATATCGTTAAGTTGGTGGGGCCTGACCATGTAGGACTGGGCTCGGATTTCGACGGGATTGGCAGTACTCCTGTTGGCTTGGAGAACGCTACCCAGATGATCAATATCACCAGGGGCCTGGTCGCCCGGGGATATGATGACGAGAGCATTAAGAAGATTCTTGGTGGCAACCAGATGCGGGTTTTCCGCCATGTGCTGAAGTAAAAGCAGAGTCACTAGTCAAGAGTCAAGAGTCCACGGGCAACTGTTACGATCGGCACAATAATTGGAATGCTGACTCTGGTTGGGGAATCGACTATGTGCCTTTTGTGATCTGACGCTTGACTCTCTGACTAGTTCTGTATTACGTGCAGAACGAATGGGCACAATGGGGGCATAAATGTAAAGCGGAGGATCGTATGGCATTCTGCGACCTTCATCTGCATAGCACCGCTTCCGACGGAACGCAGGCGCCTGGGGAGGTCGTCTCCATGGCGGCTGAACTAGGGCTCGCTGTGATCAGCCTGACAGATCACGATACCGCCGACGGGTGCCACGAAGCATTAGAAGCCGGTGCCAGACTGGGAGTCACCGTTATTGCTGGCGTTGAGATCAATACCGACTACCAAGGGCACGAGGTCCATCTGCTTGGGTATGGGTTTGATCCAGACAATGGCCCTCTGAGTGTGCTCCTCGCATCCCTTCGCCAGGAGAGGGAGGAACGGATGGGGATCATGGTCGCCCGCTTGCAGAAGCAAGGGATTGACGTAGCCCTCAATGAGGTGCATGAGGAGGCTGGGTCCGGGACTATTGGGCGCCCCCACCTCGCCCGTGTAATGGTTAGGAAGAACTACGTACGATCGGTCAGCGAAGCTTTTGACGACTTACTAGCGGTCGGCCGACCTGCATATGTTCCCCGGCAGAAACTGTTGCCCCATGACGCCATCGCGGCTATCCATGCGGCGGGGGCTGTCAGCGTGGTGGCCCACCCCGGGTTGATCAGGAGCGATGAGGTGGTCTTGGCTCTCATGGAGATGGGAGTCATGGGACTGGAGGTCTACCATAGCGAGCACCGACCCAGTGATCTCGCACGTTACCAGCGGATGGCGACTGAGGCGGGACTGCTAATGACTGGGGGATCGGACTATCATGGTCCAGGTGGCAAAGAACACGGGTCTATGGGGTGGCCTGAAGTCCCAGCTGAATACGCAGGCAACCTAATGAAGGCGATCGCACTTACCAAGAGCGGAGTGAGATAGGCCACTGGGGTCCGTTGGATTAAGCCAATTGGCATTCATAAAGATAAGCGACGGCGGTATGGGTCTACTCGAACCCATACCGCCGCCTTCATGTCCCAATGGCAGTATGCTGGGCTCATGCTGGTCGCCACTGCCAACTCCCAAAACACGCTTAGGTATTGGTCAGAAGGTCAGCGGTCAACATAGATTGGCCGAGGATCGCCTGCTAGACCACTTACGCAGACGCTGACTTAACGTAGGACCATCTGGTCTGAGTAGAAGGCTGTCCAGATCACGAGTCATTTCCGAAGCCGACTGTGGCCTACAGAATTATACACACAAACTAGAACTAATCTGCTGTGGCTCAGCAGGAATATCATCATCTGGGGCGAATACTATGCATTGGAACCACAGTTAATTGATCCATTAGGCCTTTGGTGAGCCAATCTGATAACCTATCGATGGTAAACGGTGTGAGTTTAACTGGCAGGAGCCTTTGTAAGGGGGGAACGGGGCGGTGCAGATTGAATTAGAGCGCAAGAACGGGATACCTCTCTATATTCAGGTGAAGGAGCAGCTCAAGAAGCTCATCTACTCTGGGCAACTAACCGTCGGCACCCGCCTACCGACTGAGAGGGACTTGGCTGTGGATCTCTCGGTCAGCCGCAACACCGTCAGCATGGCCTACAAAGAGCTTGAGGCTGAGGGCTCCATCGTCTCGTATCAGGGTCGGGGTACGTTTGTGGCTGATATGGATAGTCGTGTGCGCCATGAGAGTCGCAAGGACCGCGTTTTGACCATTGTCGATGATGCGTTCGAGCGTGCCTCGGAGTTGGGATTTTCCATCGATGATGTCATGGCGATCGCCACCACTAGAGCCAGAGAACGAAAGAGTTTCTTTAGTCATGTTCGGCTGGTCTTCATTGAATGCAACCGTGAGCAAGTGGAGTACTTCTCGAAGGAACTAGAGCTTAGTTCGAGCGTCTCAGTCGTTCCCATTGTGCTGGATGATCTAAAGAGTAACCCTGCACGCTACGAAGCGGTCCTCGATGCATGTGATCTCGTTATTACGACTTTTTTCCACCTGTCCGAGGTGAAGAGCATCCTCGGTGGGCGGGAGATCGATATCTTAGGAGTTGCGCTTGACCCCCAGCTAGACACGATCGTCAAGATCGCACGACTACCGCGGGGAGAGACCATCGGGTTGATATGTATCTCGGAGAATTTCTCCGAGAAGGTGCAGACTTCGATCCGAGACTCCGGTATTAACTACCTCAACCTTACAGCCACCATTAGCCGGGACCCCACTGAGCTCAGTCGGCTGTTGGAGCGGGTAACGACGGTGATAGTCTCTCCAGGGCGCAAGCGCGAGGTGGAAGCACTTTCGGCAGGTCGCTCGTTAGATATCATCGAGTTTATCTATCGACCTGATGTCGGCTCGATCAATATGATCAAGGTTGCCTTGATGGGGCTAAAGAACCGCGGTGCGCTGGCAGAACAGCGCAACTGAGTATCTACGGATGGAAAGGAGAGGAGTATATAGGATGGAAGATCGCAAGAAGTTGAAGATCCGTGTCAATGAAAAGTGGTGTAAGGCTTGTGGCATCTGCATGGCGTTCTGTCCCAAGAAGGCACTGACCCCGCAGAAGAATGGCAAGCCGGTCTGGAATGACGATGCTTGTATTCGCTGTGGGTTGTGCGAAGTGCGTTGCCCTGACTTTGCTATCGTTTTAGGAGGTGATGAGGATGACAAAAGCAAGACTGATGCAAGGTAATGAGGCGTGTGTAGAGGGAGCTTTGGCTGCGGGTGTGAGTTTTTACGCAGGTTATCCCATCACGCCATCGACTGAAATTGCAGAGCTCCTTGCTGAGAAGCTTATTGTCAGCGGCGGACGCTTCATCCAGATGGAAGATGAGATTGCTAGCATGGGTGCTGTCGTTGGTGCCAGTCTTACTGGGCGCAAAGCGATGACAGCCACTTCTGGTCCTGGCTTCTCCCTCAAGCAGGAAAACCTCGGCTACGCTGTCATGGCGGAAGTGCCCTGCGTGGTGGTCGATGTTCAGCGTGCAGGCCCGAGCACCGGGCTGCCGACCTCACCAGCTCAAGGGGATGTCATGCAGGCTCGTTGGGGAACCCACGGCGATCATCCCATGATCGCTCTGTCGCCATCGTCCGTGCGCGAAACGTATGATCTAACCGTGAAGGCGTTCAACCTCGCCGAGAGGTTCCGCACCCCGGTTATCCTGTTGATGGATGAAGTCGTCGGACATATGCGTGAGAAGATTATGCTGCCCGAGGATGGAGAGGTTGAAATCGTTGATCGTTCTAGGCCTCAGGGAGCTAAGCGGGATTATCGTCCCAATGATGCTGCGGAAGATGACGTTGCACCGCTGGCACCCTTTGGTAATGGCTACCGCTATCATGTCACGGGTCTGACCCATAACCGTGCTGGTTTTGCGACAAGCAAGCCAGAAGAGGTTGACTTCTTCATTCGCCGCTTGCACAACAAGATCGACAAGCACCTAGATGAGATTCTTGCTTATGAAACGATCCAGACAGAGGATGCGGACATTCTTCTTGTGGCCTATGGCGGTACCGCACGCTCTGCCATGGCAGCCCTGTCGCAGGCGCGTGAGCTCGGTCTGAAAGTTGGCATGTTCCGCCCCATTAGCATATGGCCGTTCCCGGAAGCCAAACTCAGAGAGCTGGCTAAGGGGCGTACGGTAATCGTTCCTGAGATGAACCTGGGTCAGCTAGCGCTTGAGGTTGAGCGTGTTACCAAACAAGACATCGTCAAGGTCAACCGCGTGGATGGCGAACTGATCACTCCCCAGGAGATCCTCAATGCCATCAAGGGGGTGCAAGCATGAGCGTCGTAGCCCAACAATTTCTACGCACAAAGCAGATGCCTCATATCTGGTGTCCTGGATGCGGCCACGGGATCGTCACTCAAGCAGTGCTCAAGGCAATCGATCAATGTGGTCTTGACCGTGACAAAGTAGTCGTGGTCTCCGGCATCGGCTGTTCTTCACGTGCCCCAGGTTACCTGGATTTCGACACGTTACACACCACCCATGGTCGCGCGCTGGCGTTTGCCACTGGTGTCAAGCATGCCAACCCCGATCTGCACGTGATCGTGATCACTGGTGACGGCGATGCTGCCGCCATCGGAGGAAACCATCTTATTCATGCAGCCCGCCGCAACATCGATATCACCACCGTGGTGTACAACAACTCGATCTACGGTATGACCAGCGGGCAGTTCTCGCCTCTTACCCCCAAGGGAAGAATGGCGACCACCGCACCGTTCGGAACGATCGATCGCGAGTTTGATCTGTGCCAATTGGTTACCGCTGCTGGGGCGACCTATGTTGCGCGTTCCACCGCCTATCATGCCAATCACCTGAAAGACATGATCGTCGCCGGCATCAAGAACAAAGGCTTTTCGATGATTGAGGCTGTTAGCAACTGCCCGACCTACTATGGTCGTAAGAACAAGCTTGGCGGACCGGTTGAGATGCTCAACTGGCAGAAAGACCATGCTGTCATGGTCAAGGCCGCTGAGAAGATGACTCCGGAGCAGTTGGCTGACAAGTTCCTCATTGGTGAGCTTTACAACCAGCCAGCCCCCGAGTACACCGACGAGTATGCCAAGATCGTGCAGCAGGTGAGGGGGAGATAAGAGATGCAGGACCGAATCGAACTACGCCTAAGCGGCTCAGGTGGTCAAGGGGTCATCCTCGCCGGGATAATCTTGGCAGAGGCCGCCCTACTCGAAGATAAGAACGCGCTGCAGACCCAGTCCTACGGGCCTGAGGCGCGCGGGGGAGCCAGCAAGTCGGAAGTCATCATCGCGACCAAAGCGATCGACTACCCTAAGGTGGGAGTACCCGATATCTTCCTGGCCATGACCCAGGAAGCCTATGATAAGTACAGCCGCGGGATGGCTGACAATGGTGTTGCAGTGATCGATGCATCAATCAACCCCGGTGATACGGGTAACCGCAAGGTCTACTCAGTGCCCATTCTGGATGTGGCTAGAGTAGAGATCGGGAAGAGCATCGTATCCAATATTGTTGCACTAGGCGCATTGGTCAAGCTGACCAAGGTTGTGTCTCTGGAAGCTCTGGAGCAGGCAGTCTTGCGCCGAGTTCCTCGCGGTACCGAGGAACTCAACAAACGGGCCCTATCAGCCGGCGTTGCCGCGGCTGCCCAAATAATCGGCGACTAGTGATCAGGGATAGGGTAAAATCTGTGAAGTGAGAGAGGAGTAGAAAGCATGTCCGAAAACCTCAACGTATTCGAGATCGCCCAAAAACAGATCAAGATGTCCTGTGACAAGCTGGGTCTACCTGAGCAATACTATGAGATCCTCAAGCAGCCGTTGAAGATCATGTCGGTGGCCATCCCTGTTAAGATGGACAACGGCGATGTCAAGGTCTTCGAGGGTTTCCGTTCTCAGCACAACTCCGTCCTCGGCCCCACCAAGGGTGGTCTCCGCTTCCATCCCCAAGTGAACTATGACGAAGTCAGGGCCCTTTCCATGTGGATGACCTTTAAGTGCGCCGTCCTCGGCCTCCCCTACGGCGGTGGTAAGGGTGGCATCACTGTTGATCCCAAGCAGCTCTCTCAGGGCGAACTGGAGAGACTGTCCCGCGGGTGGGTCCGTGCTATGCATCCGTTCATTGGCGAGCACAAAGATATCCCCGCTCCTGACGTGAACACCAACGGTCAGATCATGGCCTGGATGGGCGATGAGTACAACACCATCGTTGACGTTCCCGCTCCTGGTCTGTTTACTGGTAAGCCGATCGAGATCGGTGGTTCCCTCGGTCGTACCGCCGCTACCGGCAATGGTATCGACATCACCGCTCGTGAAGCTGTCAAGAAGCTCGGTATCGATCTGAAGAAGGCCAATGTCGTCATCCAAGGTTTCGGCAACGTTGGTTCCTACACCGCTTTCGGCATTCACAACATGGGCGCCAAGATCGTCGCCATCGGTGATGTCACCGGCAACATCTACAACGCCGACGGGATCAACCCGTTCGAGCTCCAGGAATACGTCAAGAAGAACGGCGGCGTCAAGGGCTATCCCGGCACCACCCTCATCTCCACCGATGAACTGCTCGCCCTCGAGTGCGATATCCTGTTCCCGTGCGCTCTCGAGAACCAGATTACCGCCGCTCGTGCCCACAACGTCAAGGCTAAGCTCATCGTTGAGGGTGCCAATGGTCCTACCACCCCCGAAGCTGACGAGATCCTTGCCAAGAAGGGCGTCATCGTTATGCCGGATATCCTGGCCAACGCTGGTGGCGTGACCGTCTCCTACTTCGAATGGGTTCAGAACCTCCAGAACTACTACTGGAGCGAAGAGGAAGTCAACGAGAAGCTCGACCGCCTCATGGTCAAGGCTTTCAACGATGTCTGGGAGATGGCCGCCAAGCACGACGTGACCCATCGCGTTGCTGCTTACATGGTTGCTATCAACAAGCTCGCTGCTGCTATGCGCCTCAAGGGTTGGGTGACCAAGTAAATAGTTTCTTGACTGCTCTTGCGAAGAAACCCTCCCAAGGGTATCCTTGGGAGGGTGGCTTATATAAGTCCCGGTAAAGCCGGGGTGAACGGAGGCGAACGACATGTCTGGTGATCTGGACCGCATCAAAGAAAAAGTAAAAAAGTGGGAAGAAGGACCTGTAAAAAAGACCATCGCCCGCTTCCCTGAGCGTAAGGCTCGTTTTATGAGCACCTCGGGCATGGAAGTCAAGCGGCTATATACGCCTGCTGATATCGAAGACCTTGACTATGAGAGAGACCTGGGACTCCCCGGTGACTATCCGTTTACCCGCGGCGTTCAACCCACCATGTATAGGGGCCGTTTTTGGACCATGCGGCAGTACGCTGGCTTTGCCACTGCCGAGGAGTCAAACAACCGCTACAAGTACCTTCTCCAACAAGGACAGACGGGACTTTCGGTAGCCTTTGACCTGCCGACGCAGATTGGTCTAGACTCTGACCATCCCCTCTCTCAGGGAGAGGTTGGCAAGGTCGGCGTGGCCATCGACTCGCTCAAAGACATGGAGATCCTGTTTGATGGGATTCCGCTGGACAAGGTCAGCACATCGATGACGATCAACGCGCCTGCAGCCGTCCTACTGGCAATGTACATTGCGGTCGCGGAGAAGCAGGGTGTAACCGCGGATAAACTGAACGGAACCATTCAGAATGATATTCTGAAGGAGTACATTGCACGGGGAACGTACATATTCCCACCCAAACCGTCTATGCGGCTGATCACCGATATCTTCGCCTACTGTTCACAAAGTGTGCCTGAATGGAACACTATCAGCATCAGTGGTTATCATATCCGCGAAGCTGGTTCTACCGCTGCCCAGGAGATCGCCTTCACCTTGGCTGACGGTGTCGCCTACGTTGAAGCGGCTATCAAGGCCGGCCTGAATGTCGACGATTTTGCACCACGGTTGTCGTTCTTCTTCAACGCCCACAATGATCTTCTTGAAGAGGTCGCCAAGTTCCGTGCCGCTCGTCGCCTCTGGGCTAAGATCATGAAAGAGCGTTTTCAGGCACAGAGCCCGAAGTCATGGATGCTTCGCTTCCATACCCAGACTGCCGGTTCGATGCTGACAGCACAGCAGCCTGACAATAACATCATCCGCGTTACTCTACAGGCTTTGGCGGCGGTCCTCGGCGGAACCCAGTCGCTGCACACCAACTCCCGTGATGAGGCGCTTGCCCTACCCACGGAAGAATCGGTCCGCATCGCGCTTAGGACTCAGCAGATCATCGCTACCGAAAGCGGCGCAGCGGATACCATCGATCCTCTGGCTGGCTCTTACTACGTTGAGAGTATGACGACCCAGCTTGAGCAGGCCGCTGCGGATTATCTAAAGCGGATCGACGATCTTGGCGGTGCTGTCGTGGCGATCGAGAGAGGCTACGTACAGCAGGAGATTCAGGACAGCGCCTATCACTGGCAACAAGAGGTCGAGAGTGGCGAACGCATTGTAGTTGGCGTCAACAAGTTCCAGGTGAAAGAAGCGGCACCGAAGGGGCTGTTGCGAGTTGATCCCGTGGTCGGCGAGCTTCAGGCGAAGAAACTCGTTACGCTTCGTGCCGAGCGCAGTCAGGACCAAGTAACCGACGCTCTTGCTAAGCTGAAATCAGCAGCGCAGGGAACCGACAATCTCATGCCTTTCATCGTGGATGCTGTGAAGGTATATGCCACTCTGGGTGAGATCTGTGGTGTTCTGCGCGAGGTCTTTGGGGAATACCAGGCCTCTGTCTCCATCTAAGCAGGGAGGGGGATCAGTCATGGACAAACAAGCTCCGATTCGAGTTCTCGTAGCCAAACCCGGTCTCGATGGCCATGACCGGGGGGCCAAAGTAATTGCTCGTGCCCTCCGGGATGCCGGGATGGAAGTGGTCTATACAGGATTGCGCCAGACACCTGAGCAGATCGCAGAGGCTGCCATCCAAGAAGACGTTGATGTGGTCGGACTATCCTGTCTGTCGGGTGCCCACAACCACCTTTTCCCTCGCGTGGTGGAGCTGCTGAAGGAAAAGGGCGCAGGCGATATTCTCGTAGTCGGCGGGGGTGTAATCCCCGACGAGGATATCCCGGGGCTCAAAGCCGCTGGCGTTGCTGAGATCTTCACCCCGGGCACCCCGACTGGAGTCACCATCGACTTTATCAAGGCGAACGCCACGAAGTAGGTGCAGAGGTTGGACTACCAGCAGGAGATCTTGTCAGGCAATCGCCGTGCTCTAGCCAAGGCGATCACCTTTGTCGAAAACGGCCATCAAGAGGGTCGAGCCCTGGTTAGGGAGCTTTTTAAGCACTGTGGCCACGCTCAGGTCGTGGGTATCACCGGGCCTCCTGGTTCGGGGAAGAGCACGTTGACGGGTAAGCTTACGCAGGCGCTGCGCAAACGCGGGCAGACGGTTGGGGTCATCCTGATTGACCCCAGCAGCCCCTTTACTGGAGGGGCTATCTTAGGAGATAGGATACGCATGCCAGAGATCGTGACCGATCCCGGCGTGTTTATCCGTAGCATGGGGACCAGGGGTAGTCTCGGCGGACTGTCAGCGGCAACCGCGGATGTCATCAAGCTGATGGATGCCTTTGGTTTCGATATCATCGTGATCGAGACCGTCGGCATTGGCCAGGCCGAGACAGATATCGTGGAGAACGCTGATACCACCGTGGTGGTCTCAGTTCCAGGCCTGGGCGATGACATTCAGACCATCAAGGCTGGTGTTATGGAGATCGGTGATCTCTTTGTCGTGAATAAGGCTGATCGTGATGGCGCGGAACGCGTAGTTAATGAGATCAACATGATGTTGGATCTGGCACCGCGCACCGCGTGGCGACCCCCAGTGATCAAGACCGTCGCGTTGAAGACAGAGGGGATCGATCGGCTGGTCGAGGAACTGGATAAGCATAGAGAGCATCTGCGTATGAGCGGAGCGCTCGACACGCGGCGCCAGGCCCGTTATCGCCGCGAACTCCTGGACCAAGTAGAGGCGCAGCTGCGGGCGAGAGTATTCTCGACGTTTGACGATGCAGAGATCAACAAGTTGGTTCGAGCCATTGATCAGGGAGAGATTGATCCATATAGCTGTGCAGAACAGATGATGGCAGTCTTGGATCGGGAAACGCGAGAGCGTACTGTATAGGATGTTCGAGTTTCGTTACACTGGAAAGGGGGATGCGCGTTGATCAAGAAGATCGATCATCTGGGGATTGCAGTCAAGAGTATTGAAGAGGCGGCCAAGTTCTACACCGACGTTTTGGGTCTGACCGTCGATCATATCGAGGTTGTTGCTGATCAGAAAGTACGCACTGCCATGATCATGGTTGGAGAGAGCCGAGTGGAGCTATTGGAGCCCACTGATCCTTCCAGCACCGTGGCGAAATTCTTGGAGACCCGTGGTGAGGGGATCCATCATGTTGCCTATGGCGTGGAGAACGTTGAGGAGGCTTTGGCTCATGCCAAGGCGAGTGGAGCTCGCCTCATCGATGAGACCCCACGCGCTGGCGCTGGTGGTGCGCGGATCGCGTTCCTTCATCCGAAAGCGAGCTTCGGGGTTCTAGTTGAGCTCTGCCAGCGAGACAGTCACTAAATAATCAGCACCAGTTAACAGCCATCAGCTCCTATAGACGTGTTGGACGTGGCCCCGCCTAGTGGTCAGTGTTCTGCGATCGGCTTAGGCTGAGGACTGTTGGCTGATTCGCTGACAACAAGATAAGGAGGTACATTCATGCCCATGGAAGACAGGCTTCAGGAGCTCACCCAGCAGCGCGAGACCGTGCTCCAAGGTGGCGGGCAAAAGCGCATTGACCGGCAGCATGAGGCCGGAAAGCTGACAGCTCGTGAGCGCATTGAGAAACTGCTCGACGCAAACAGCTTTGTCGAGCTCGATATGTTTGTCAAGCACCGCTGCAACAGCTTTGGAATGGAGAAGACCGAGGCTCCCGGTGAAGGCGTCGTGACTGGTTACGGAACCGTTGAAGGTCGTCTGGTCTTTGTTGCAGCCCAGGACTTCACCGTGATCGGCGGTTCTCTGGGTGAGATGCATGCGCAAAAGATCTGCAAGGTGATGGATCAGGCCGTGAAGATGGGAGCGCCATTCATCTCCCTCAACGACTCAGGTGGTGCTAGGATTCAGGAAGGTGTGGACGCCCTTAAGGGATATGGAGACATCTTCTACCGCAACACCCTGGCCTCTGGGGTCATCCCGCAGATCTCGGTTATCATGGGACCGTGCGCTGGCGGTGCGGTATACTCGCCGGCACTTACGGACTTCATCTTCATGACTAAGTATGCGAACATGTTCATCACCGGTCCACAGGTCGTCAAGGCCGTTACCGGTGAGGATGTCTCGGCTGATGCTTTAGGTGGTGCGGCCGTCCATGCGCAGAAGAGCGGGGTCGCTCACTTTGCGGCTGACAATGACGAACAGGTCCTGGAGATGGTTCGCAGCCTACTCGGCTTCATCCCCTCCAATAACCTCGAGACCACTCCAGTGGTTCCTACCACAGACGAGCCTACACGCACCGATGAGAGCATTCGCGAGATCTTCCCTGACAACCCGAACAAGCCCTACGACATGAAAGAGGTCATCACCAGGGTTGTGGATGATGCCAATTTCCTCGAGGTGCAGCCGCTCTATGCTCCCAACATGGTGACTGGCTTTGCCCGCCTCAACGGACGGAGTGTTGGTGTCATCGCCAACCAACCGAAAGTGATGGCCGGCGTGTTGGATATCAACGCTTCCGATAAGGCTGCCCGCTTTATCAGATTCTGCGACGCGTTCAACATCCCAATCCTAACCTTTACCGACACACCAGGGTATCTGCCCGGGGTGGGTCAGGAGCATGGTGGTGTCATCCGCCATGGCGCCAAACTTCTCTATGCTTACTCAGAGGCCACAGTTCCTAAGCTGACCGTCATTACCCGCAAAGCCTATGGCGGTGCTTATATCGCGATGTGCAGCCGTCACCTGGGTGCCGACATGGTCTTCGCCCTTCCGGCTGCCGAGATCGCTGTCATGGGACCCGATGGTGCTGCCAACATCATCTTCAAAGACGACATTGCCAAGGCCGAGAATCCTCCCGAAATGCGTCAACAGAAGATCGATGAGTACCGCAACCGTTTTGCCAACCCGTATGTAGCTGCTGCCCGCGGTTTCGTTGATGATGTGATCGACCCAGCCGCTATCCGCCCCACGTTGATCAATGCGCTGGAGATGACCCTCACTAAGCGTGAGGCCCGTCCCGCCAAAAAACACGGCAATTTGCCGCTGTAAGGAGGGACATATATGCTTCAGGAAGGTTTGTTAGTCACAGTCGTTGGTCTAGTTGTTGTCTTTGTGACTCTATGGCTGCTCTCCGGTGTTCTCTCTGCAATGAAGCTGTTCTCCGGTGTTGAGAACAAGCGCACCGCTAAGCTCGAGGCTACGATCGAAGCGGGTCCGGTTGCTCAGCCTGCGGTCGAGGAAGAGGTCGTTGCAGATGGTGACGATCTGGAACTGATCGCGGTCATTGGCGCGGCCGTGGCAGCGGCTATGGGGCGCGAGGCGACGGCTATTCGCGTAGCCAGTATTCGCCGCATTGTTGATCCCAATCACGGATGGGCAGTTGCGGGCCGTAACGACGTCATCAATTCCCGTATCTAAGAACGGTATTGGAAGGAGAATAAGTGGATGAAGAAGTTTCTCATCACCGTCAATGGACAGAGCTACGAGGTTGAAGTAGAAGAGGTTGGCGCTCAGAACGATACCGCCCCGGTAGCCAAACCCCAAGCCGCTGCGACGCCTGCTCCGGCACCCAAGGCTGCAGCACCCGCGCCGAAGCCGGCCGCTGCGGCACCGAAGCCGCAGGCACCGTCAGCCGGTGGAGCAGGAGCCATCAAGGCCCCGATCCCCGGTACAGTCCTTGATATCAAGGTGCAACAGGGCGCCAAGGTAAACGCTGGCGATATCCTGCTGATCCTAGAAGCAATGAAGATGGAAAACGAGATCCTCGCCCCGAAGGCGGGCACGGTTTCTGCCATCTACGTTTCGAAGGGACAGAGCGTCAATTCCGGCGATGCCATGATCTTGGTAGAATAGGATCTGTTCCTGCAAGGGCTGCGACCTGAAGGTGAGTGTTCGCTTCAGTTGCGTAGTCGTCGGCTCGCAAGGGAGGCTGTCTCGGCGGCCTCCTTCTCTATGTGTGGATGGTTATATGCCATCCTGTTTCATCCGTATACTGTTAACAGCAGTTCTGAATGCGGGGTGAGGAAGCATGGAGAGCGGGGATGAACTAACTGTGCTGCGTTCGCGTGTAGCCGAGTTGGAGGAGCGCGTTAGGAGCCTACGCACCAGTCGGCTGGTACTGATGAGCCTTCTCCAAGAGAGGGAAGCTGACTATCAGCGTCAGATGCAGTCTTTGGAAAGGGAGAACAAGCGACTCAAAAGAGATAAGCGCATTGGCGGCAACCTGTGCGTGGCGAAACTTACCTAGAGGAGAACCCCCGCCGTTGGTCGAAAACATCTTCGGACTGAAGGGAAGTGCAGGGCAGCGTCATTCTTGCGTCTAGAATGGCGCTGTCTGGCATCATCTACATACGGCATAGGGGTGTCATAATGCTTTATGGTGCAAGCGTCATTCTGCGCGGGATAACAGCGACTGACCTCGATTATCTGGCGGAGTTCTGTCAGGAGCCCGAAGTCGTGGCGCTGACCGGAGGCAGGTATCTAGCAGAAAATGGTGCCGAACTGAGTGATATAACCGTAGCCAGCCGGTCACGACGACGCTGGGCGATTATGACGTCCGCGATGGAGCTCATCGGCGAGGTGGAGCTTGACCATATTCTCTGGCAGAGGCACGAGGCAGAACTTGCCATCTGTATTGCGCGTAAAGAGTTCTGGAGTCGCGGGTTGGGCACGGATGCCGTGCGAACCCTGCTTCACCATGCGTTCGCGGAGCTCGGCCTCACCAGCGTGTATCTCCGCGTGTTCAGCTACAATCTCCGCGCCATTCGCGCCTATGAGCGCTGCGGTTTTCGCAAGGTTGGCGTGGTTCAACTGGATGATCGGCATGGACAAGCGCAGCAAGTCGTCCTCATGGCCGTTGACAGCAAAGCATTTGATCTGGCAGATCAGGATCTCTGGCAGTCGTCCGCCACTGGGCGCGAGCCGGCTGTCTGATCGTGCGCTACGTACAGACACGACTACCAGGGCAAGCTAGGAGAAGTAAGATTGATATGGGGAAAGGAGCGTCATCATGGAAAAGACGATGAAAGTGCCTTGTGGTGTTTCCAACCGCCATCTGCACCTATCTCAAACGGATCTCGAGACGTTGTTTGGGCCCGGAGCTCAGTTGACTGTCTTCCGCGATCTGAAGCAGCCCGGCCAGTATGCCGCGGAAGAAGTGGTCAATCTGGTCGGTCCCAAAGGGACGATCAAGAACGTTCGGGTTTTGGGACCAGTTCGTAAGCAGACGCAGGTCGAGGTCTCCAAGACCGATAGCTTCGTGCTAGGTATCAAACCGCCTGTCCGCGATAGTGGTGACCTGAAGGGGTCTGCTCCGATCATCCTGGAAGGACCTAAGGGGCGTGTAGAGCTGACGGAAGGGGTCATTCTGGCCGTCCGCCACGTGCATCTGCATACCTCTGAGGCGGCCATTATCGGCGCCAAGGATAAGGAACTGCTCCAAGTCCGCGTCGGGGGAGAGCGTGCCTTGGTCTTCGAACGCGTTCTAGCGCGCGTCCATGAGCAGTTCGCCCTGGAGTTCCATGTCGATACTGACGAAGCGAACGCGGCCGGGTTGAAGAACGGCGATGAAGTTGAGCTTGTCAGGTACGAGGAGTAGTGCTTCTGATGACCAAAGGAGGGCAGATGCCCTCCTTTGCAGTGTACAACTCAGCTCTATGGCCAGCGGGAAGCGCAGCGACGACCTCGATATTCCTATTCGATATGCAGGAAAATGGCGTTCTGTGTTGAATAAGTTGTGGTTGTGAACTTATCTTTCGTTCTGGTATTCGCTTGCTGGAGGTGAGGTCCGCCCACTGGCCTGGCGTGTAGGAGATGCTCAGGTATTGGCACTGGAAAAATCGGGAATAATTATACGTATGTAAGCTGTTACTAAGGAAATTAAGGAGGACCGGTTCATGCCTTACGAACTAATCACGGCACTGATCGGCGTGGTGGCTCTGGTTTACGCCTTCATGCTCAGTGCACGCATCAGCAAGATGTCGCCTGGCAACGCCAAGATGCAGGAGATCGGCCACGCCATCTCTGAGGGTGCCATGGCTTTTCTCCGCCGCGAATACCGTACCCTGGCGGTCTTCATCGTCGTCCTAACGATCATCATCACTGTGGCAGGGTTCATGACCCCCGCCGAGGTTCTACAACCGGCTACCGCCATCGCCTTCGTTGCCGGTGCTCTCAGTTCCATCCTTGCCGGTTACTTTGGTATGCGGGTCGCCACCCAGGCGAACGTGCGTACCGCTGAGGCTGCGCGTCACGGACAGAACAAGGCTTTAGGCGTCGCCTTCTCCGGCGGTGCGGTCATGGGTATGTCTGTCGTCGGCTTGGGACTTTTGGGTGTCGGCGTTCTATACTACATTTTTGGTGACCCCAATATCGTCAATGGCTTCGGCCTTGGTGCCAGTTCCATTGCTCTGTTTGCCCGTGTTGGCGGTGGTATTTACACCAAAGCCGCGGACGTTGGTGCTGACCTAGTCGGTAAGGTTGAAGCCGGCATCCCTGAGGACGACCCTCGTAACCCGGCGGTTATCGCTGACAACGTCGGTGACAATGTCGGCGACGTTGCCGGTATGGGTGCTGACCTGTTCGAGTCGTTCGTTGGTTCGATTATCGCCGCCATGGCCATTGCTGTATCGGCCAAGATGAGCACGAGCCTCGTGGTCTACCCCATGGTCCTAGCAGCGGTCGGTACCGTGGCTGCCATCATCGGCACTCTCTTTGTCAAGTCAGACGAGAAAGCTAGCCCGCAAAAGGCGCTCAATATTGGCACTTGGACCGCGGCCGCGCTGGTCATCGTCGGCTCCTATGTTCTGAGTATGATCGGGCTTATTGATCTCAGCATCTTCCTTGCTACTGCCTCAGGTCTAGTCGCGGGTATCATCATTGGGCAGATCACCGAGTACTACACCTCAGGCGATAAGCCTCCGGTGCAAGGGATCGCCCAGGCCTCGCAGACGGGTCCAGCGACCACCATCATCAGCGGCCTGGCAGTCGGTATGCGTAGTACCGCTTTCCCGATCCTGGTTATCTGTGCGGCTATCTTCGTCGCCTTTGAGTTTGCTGGTCTGTATGGTATTGCTGTGGCCGCTGTTGGTATGCTCTCGACCACTGGTATCGTCGTCGCTGTCGATGCCTACGGTCCGATCGCAGACAACGCCGGTGGCGTGGCCGAAATGGCGGGCTTGGAGAAGAGCGTGCGCAAGGTCACCGATACCCTTGATGCTGTTGGCAATACCACCGCAGCTATCGGCAAAGGCTTCGCAATTGGCTCGGCTGCTCTGACTGCTCTGGCCTTGTTTGCCGCTTACGCCTCTTCGGTCAAGCTGACAACTCTGAGCATCCTAGACCCCGAGGTTATCATTGGTCTCTTTATCGGCGGCATGCTGCCGTATCTGTTTGGTGCCATGACCATGGAAGCGGTTGGTAAGGCTGCCTTTGATATGATCGCCGAAGTACGGCGCCAGTTCAAAGAGATTCCTGGCATAATGGAAGGCAAGGCTAAGCCTGACTACGCTCGCTGCGTGGATATATCCACCACCGCAGCACTTCGCCAGATGATCATACCCGGCCTCTTGGCCGTCGTCAGCCCCATCGTCCTCGGCCTCACCTTGGGCCGCAATGCTGTTGGTGGATTGCTCGCGGGATCGCTGGTTACAGGTGTGTTGGTCGCCATTCAGATGTCAAACTCCGGCGGTGCCTGGGACAATGCCAAGAAGTATATCGAGGGCGGCGCCTATGGTGGCAAGGGCACCACAACCCATGCCGCGGCAGTGGTTGGCGATACCGTTGGTGACCCCTTCAAAGATACCTCTGGTCCGTCACTCAACATTCTGATCAAGCTGATGTCCATCGTTGCCCTCGTCTTCGGCAGCATGTTCATCGCGTAGTCGATCTTAGGCCCTAACCAAATGCCGAAGGACCTGGCTTCAATCGAGCCAGGTCCTTTCCTGTACGTCAAGAGATGAGCAGAGAGATGCACGAAGTGATGGGTCCCCGGCTGTGTCTTCAGAGCCCGGTACGGCTGCTCCCTCTATTCAGGACCTTTGCTGACAGGGAGCCCTGACGGCCGAGTAGGATAGGTCGGGGCATAAGCCACAACCGGAGATGCGCCCGCTCAAGACGCTCCGGAGGGACTCGGCTACGCCTTGATGGCCTGCCTCTGGAGCTGGCCTGGCGGTCAAGAGGGGATGTGTCGTGAGCGGAGTGCGTGTCGCGCAGTAGGTGTTCATCCTTGTTTATGCCTCAACAGTAGATAGGCTGCGGCCAGGCGGGGTGCCTGGGCACAAGAAAACCCAGGGCATTTAGCCCTGGGAGATCTGTTTGGCTGCGGTCACTGACGAGCTGTCGTTGCTGCCGTGTAAATCGCGATAGGAGATGCTACGCGTATGAACTGTGTGCGTCCATTCCTTTTGCTTGTATCTCAGGAAGCCCACGAAAGTGATCGGAACCCATAGATAGATGAACAGGGGATAGGGGATCAGCCATTTGTAGTTGACCAACGGTCGATGATCAAGGAGAAGGCACAACGCCGGGTAAAACCACTGGAACAGACCAATGATTGTCCAAATACCGACTGGAAGAATGCTGGTGTAACGCAAGAACGACAACCCAACGTAGCTGGACTGCAGATAGGTGACGATCATGTGAAAAGTGGTGATGAGAATGAATAGAGGCTGAAACAGATGAATCGCCATATCGATCTTGTTCATGCTCAGATCTCTGATGCCCGTCCAGAGCATCTGCCCTGTATAGCGCATCATCACATCCACACGACCCTGGGTCCAACGCACGCGTTGCCTCCAGGCCTGCATGAAGGTGGATGCCTTCTCGTCGTAAACCACAGCGTCGTGCGCCCATGAAGTGGGGATACCATCTGCCAACGCCTTAACCGAGAACTCAAGATCTTCGGTCAGCGAGTAGGCGCCCCAGCCATAACGTTTCAGGGTCTCAACATCAATACACATTCCAGTTCCGCCGAGTGTGTTGGTCAGGCCGAGATTTTGATGACCCAATTGCAGCATGCGGTCACTCTGCCAGAATGCCAGTGCGAAAGTGCCCGTGACCCAGTTGTCGTTTGGGTTCTTGGCATCGATGTATCCTTGGATGATCTTATGACCCTGACAAAGGCTGCTGTTCATCTCCAAGAGAAAGTTCTCTTTGACCAGGTTGTCAGCGTCAAAGATCACCACAGCGTCGTAATGCTTATCGAGGGCGAAGAGCTTGGGGAAGACCCACTCAAGTGCATAGCCCTTGCTCTTCTTTGTAAGGTCAAACCGTTCGAAGACCTTAGCCCCGTGTCGGCGGGCGATGGTGGCAGTATCGTCGGAGCAATTATCTGCCACCACGAATACATCGAACATCGGTTTGGGATAGTCCAAACCAACCAGATTATCGATCAGAGGAGCGATCACTGCCTCTTCATTGTGGGCAGCAACGACCACAGCAAAGGTCTTGGAAGGAGTCAGGGTTTTCTTCTCACGCTTGCGGTAGAGTCCGGGAAGCGAGATGAGGAAGAAATAGAGAGTAATGAAGAAAATCAGGCCTTGCACAGGAATCATTACTATATCAAAAGGCTGGGAGAATAGGCGATCTAGCATATCTGATGCCTCCATTGACCCTATCCAAAATAAGAGAACCGCATTTCGCGGCTCCGTAGTGCGCTCAGGCGACAGTTCCTGAGGTCTCCGTATGGACTCCCATACGGGAAATGCAGCTCTATGACAATCGGGTTCATTTCATGCCTATCATACATGCAGGTGCCATAATTGTCAAGGCAAAACGCTATAGGGCGACCACCACCAGGCCGAGGCCCAGCGCTACTCCCAGGGCACCGCGGGGCATGTCGAGCTCATACATCTGTGGCAGCAACTCGCTTACTACGACATAGATCATGGCACCAGCGGCCAAAGCAATCGCCAGGCCGATGACGGCGCTGGAAATGCCGAAGAAGAGTGTGCCTGTCATGGCGCCGAGTGGCGTACAGAAGCTTGTCAGCAGGGCAATCAACAATATCCTTTGCACAGACGCACCACCCATCCAAAGCGGGGCCGCCATACCAATTCCTTCAGGAATGTTGTGCAGTCCGATGGCTAAGGCGATCATGACGCCCAAACCCGGTTCGGCGAAATACCCGGCTCCGATGGCCAGGCCTTCAGGAAAATCATGCATGGCAATCGCCAGCGCTATGAAGTAGCCCATGGTGATCCAGTGACGGTCGGGACGGATCCGCTGAAACGGCGAGCTTCGGACAATCATTCTCTGGAGAGCAAACATCGTCACCACGCCTGCGGCAGCCCCCACCACGGTCAAGGTCAGGCTCCCGTGGACGAGCGCCGACGGCAGTAGGTCCATGACTACTACGCCCATCATCACACCAGCCGCTAATCCCAATAGTAATGATAGGACTGAGGCTCTGGGTTTGCCGAACATGATGACGATCAAAGCTCCGAGGACGGTGGCCAGCCCAGCTACCGTGCTGGTAATAGCGATCTCGGTCATCGTTCCACTCCTTCCTAGTGACGTCTCTGTAGCCCAGCGAGTTCCATGATTCCTTTGACTATCCCATCCGCTGTTAGCTCGGCAGCTAACACAATGTATGGATCCGGTGAAGACGGCATGACAGGGGCCAGTCCAGTCGGGAGTAGCCGGCGACCCGGTCTGGTCGTCACTCCGCCACCGGTGCTGGTGGCTCTGATGGCCCTTTAAACGTCGTCAGGAAAGTAACAGCACTGCGCGGTGCGTAGTGCTGTTTGTCTATATATGATCGATCTAAAAGCACGAGTCAGAAGACTCGGCATCACTGTCAAGGGGTCCGATTTCCGCAAAAGTCCCTGTCTCCCGGACCTGCTCTCTGGCTCGTCCGTCCCTCTTGACACTGGAGTTATCGAGAGGATATGGAAGCAAATCAGAGGAAATCAGGCCAACTGATGAGGAAAACCGGTCTCATCTCGATTAATCAAAGATTATTGCGTAAAGCCCTTGCATAGCACCGTCAGATGTGATTTAATGTTACCGTTGTTTATGAGAGGAGGAATGATAGATGTCATGTCATGATCGCGCTCCGCTTTTTGATGCACTACGCAGATATGTTGATGACCAAGTTATTCCATTTCATGTTCCAGGGCACAAGCAGGGGCGCGTGGGCGATGAAGAGTTTCTTTCCTACATCGGCCACAATGTTATGGGCATTGACCTTACCATCATGGAAGACCTAGACGGCATCTGTAATCCAAAGGGTGTCATTAAAGAAGCTGAAGAGTTAGCTGCCTTGGCCTATAAGGCAGATTACGCATATTTCCTGAGTAACGGGACCTCGTCTGGCATTCAAGCCATGATCATGAGCGTCTGCCAACCAGGTGACAAGATCCTGCTTCCTCGCAACGCACATAAGTCCGCCATCAGCGGCGTTATCCTTAGCGGTGCTGAACCGGTCTATCTCCAGCCCGAGATCAACGAGTATCTCGGGATCGCGATGGGGATCACGCCTGAAGCAGTACAGAATGCGTTGAATGAACATCCGGATCTAAAGGCGATCTTCGTGATCAACACCACCTACTATGGTGTGGCTTCCGATCTACGGCAGATCGTCGATATCGCCCATCGACACGGGGTGGCTGTGTTGGTTGATGAAGCTCATGGGGCTCACCTATCGTTCCACGAGCGTCTACCGCTGTCAGCCATGGAAGCTGGCGCTGACATGTCAGCTGCGAGCACCCATAAGCTGACTGGGTCCATGACCCAAAGTTCGATGTTGCTTATCCGCGAGGGTCTAGTCAACCCCAAGCGGGTCAAAACCGTGATGAACCTAACCCAGACCACCAGTCCTTCCTATATACTACTCGCCTCTCTTGATACCGCTAGGCGCAAGATGGTGCGCGATGGTCGCCAGCTTCTGGAGCAGACCATCGAACTAGCCAATTGGGCGCGTCGTGAGATCAACCAGATCTCAGGCTTGTACATCTTTGATACAGACATCCTCGGGCTGCCTGGCTGTTATGCCTTTGATCCTACCAAAGTGCCGATCAGCGCCCGCGGCTTGGGCATCTCCGGATACGAGTTTGAGCGCATTCTGCGCCAAGAACATGGTATACAGGTGGAACTCTCTGATCTCTACAACGTGCTTGCGCTATTCAGTATCGGTGACAACCAAGAAACCGCTGAGCGGCTGGTAGCGGCTTGTCGTTCAATCGCTTCGAGATATAAGGAAACCAGCATGCGTTTGGTGAATAGTCGTGTTCCAGATATCCCGGAGTTGGCTGTTCTCCCACGCGACGCCTTTCACAGTGAAACCGTCCCGATCTTGCTGGAGCAGGCTGAGGGAGAGATCAGTGCTGAAGTCGTGATGGCGTATCCGCCGGGCATTCCTGTGGTCTGTCCTGGTGAACGTATCACCCGCGATATCATCCGCTACATTCGCACCATGAGGCAGGAAAAGCTAAGCCTACAGGGAACCGAAGATCCCAACGTCACCACGATCAAAGTATTGCGTACTCTCTCGGTGGTAAGTGCCGCGGTAGGTACCTAGAAGAAAACGGCAGCGGGCCTTCACGGCTTGCTGCCGTTTTCTGCTGTACAAACTGGCTGATGGTCTGGCACCATATGGTTTTCAACATTTTCTTAATATAAGAGGATTTGGGCGTATGTTTATCGAATAAAAAACACAGGTTTAGAGATGATTAGTGACAAGACATCAATCTATGAAGGAGGATGGTCGGCTTGCTGATCAGGAACTGTGCCGGCGGCGTTGTCTTTAAGGACGACAAGGTGCTTCTACTCAAAAACGACAAAGGCGAATGGGTTCTGCCCAAAGGGGCGATCAGATCTGGTGACTTGGCCCATCAGGTCGCTGTGAACCGCGTCCAAGTTGAGGCAGGGGTAAGTGCTGATATCGTTGAACCCGCCGGTCAGACCAGCTACGAATTCTTCTCCACCACACGTCAACGTCCGGTGTGTAATCGTATTACGTGGTACGTCATGCGCACGAAAGAGAGTCAGTGCAGTTTCAGCACAAAAGATGGGTTTGTCGATGGGGGCTTCTATGTAATCAATGACGCTCTAGACAAGATCACTTACAGCCAAGACAAGTCGCTGGTCTCACTGTCCTATCGCAAACTACAGGAAGCCTAAGAACGACGAGGAGCCTAAACGAGGCCCTCAGAT
>CAYOCI010000057.1:7225-27069 GCA_964402415.1 uncultured Clostridia bacterium | reverse complement strand
TAGCATATGGCGCTTAGTTTACCGTGTTCACTTTATGGGATACAGTTCACATGCTACGCCCGCAGGTCGCCAACAGACGACCCCTACCGCCTGACCCCGAACGAAGTACTGCATCAGAACAGCATTTCTGGGAAGCGGCCCGTCTCGATCATGGCGATCAGCTTCGCCAGTTCTTCGCGGGCTCTTTCCGCCATGTCCGGACCAATCCAACCTTTGTGCTCGGCAGCGGTTAACTCTTCCTCATCTAGGATAGTATAGCTCCCATCCGGCCATACCCACACGTCCAGGTAGAGATCCTCGGCCCACCAGGTCTGCTCGGAGCTGTCCCACTGCAGCGGCCGCTGGATGTCGCAATAATAGCCGGTCAGGCGCTGTTGGCGGTCGTAGAAGGCAATGGCGTTGTGCCACCGCCCGAGGAACTCGTAGCGCGTGGCAGAGTAGCCATCCTCCATCACGACCTGCCCATCCACTGACCATGGTCCCCGTCCCAGCCGCCGCACGGTGTTGTAGGAGATCAGACAGGTGGCATACGGTGAGACAATCACCGCACCAAAGGCCTGATAGAAGTGCAAGGCCACTGGCTTGCCAGTGACCTTGTCGCGTTTCACCATTTTGATTGGCACCATCGGGGGCAAAGTAGACATTGGTAAGCACCTCGAGATGGGAGTCCACAAGTCCACAAGGACACCAAGTAGATCGATGTTAAGCCACTAGCCTAGCAAAACCAGTGGCGTTGTCTGTAGGGATGATCTCAGATCCGCCCGCAGGGGAATGTCACACCCCGGGTCTATCAAGGGCCGCGTGGCCTTAGTATGCCCGCGCGCCAGACATCGCTTTCGCTTCCAACGCTATGCACACATCCAACCGTCCCTCGTAACCCTCTTGTGGACATGTGGACTTGTGTTCTTGTGGTCTCGAACGGTTAGTTCTAGAAACTCAACAGCGACAGAACCAGAATGCCGATGGCTACCCAGAGCGCTGCCTTCTTCCGCTCCCCGGCCGGTTCCGTGCGCCAGAACCAAAACATTAGCCCAGCGGTAACAAGCTCATAGAAGATAATATGCAGGGTGAAGCGACCCGCGATCTGAGCGATACTCAGAGCTGTCAACGTGTTTCCGTATAACTGCAGCTGCTTCTTGCGAATGGCGACCTTCTCGGGGTCTCCCCCCATCATCTCATCACCCTTGTAATGAACCAGGGCTAGAATGCCTGCACCAAATAGCAACCAAACCCACGGCATAGCAGCGCCTCCTCTCAGTATTTGACTGTTTCGCCTTCCTCCCAAGGATATCCTTCACTGTCGTGGATCAGCCCTCGACTCTTTGCCGCGTAAGCAGATATGAACACTCAGTGTGTGTTTCCAGCCCAGTTCCACACACTAAGATCAGAAGGTGCTGAACAACTCCTTTAGAGTCTGTTTAGCTCAGCACAGTTCATCGAGCATCGCTATCACTGACTTGCTGCACACTCTTGTCATGGTGCATGGTGGCGTGGGGCCTTGGTGGCTTCTCCCGATCCACTTACTGACTTGTGTCCTTGTGGACTTGTGAACTCATCACGATATAGGAGTGATAACCATGGAGACCTTCCGTCCTGTCCGTGCCTTATTCGAAAAAGCTGCCCTTGATTACCCCGAAGGGCGCGAGCTCTACCAACGTCTCGCCAAGATGGGAATTGACGTGAAGCAGATCGCCTCACATAACCGTGTCAGCGGCATTCCTGGTAAGACCGCTCAAGAGGCGTACATAGAAGCAAAGCGCACCCTGGTTATCGGGGTGCGCAAAGTAGGCGATTTTCAGACCTGCAAGCCCTCGGCCCACTATCAGTTGCCGCTGGCGACCAGCTGCCCAGGGATGTGCGAATACTGCTACCTTCAGACCACACTGGGCAAGAAGCCCTACATCCGCGTCTACGTCAATACCGACGACGTCCTGGCCAAGGCTCATGAGTATATCGACCAGCGCAAGCCCGAGATCACCGTTTTCGAGGGAGCAGCTACCTCAGACCCACTCCCCGTCGAGCCCTTTGTCGGGGGATTGGCGAAGTCAATCCGCTTCTTCGCGGATCAGGAGTATGGCCGCTTCCGCTTCGTCACCAAGTTCACCAACGTGGACTCACTCCTGGGTGTCGAACACAACGGCCACACCCGCTTCCGCTTCAGCCTCAATAGCGATGCCGTCATCCAGCGTTTCGAGCACAACACACCATCCATGGAAGAGCGTGTCAACGCCGCCCACAGAGTAGCCGAAGCGCGCTACCCTCTTGGCTTCCTGATCGCTCCGATCATCATCTACCCTGGTTGGAGAGACGACTATCGCGAGCTGCTGCAGGCCTTAGCCAAGCGCCTACCCGAGGCTGCGCAGGAAGACCTGACTTTCGAGCTGATCACCCACCGCTACACCACCCGGGCTAAGAATAACATTCTCGACGTCTTTCCGGAGACGGATCTGCCCATGAATGAAGCGGAGAGGAAGTATAAGTACGGTCAGTTTGGCTACGGGAAGTATGTCTATCCGAAGGAGCAGATGGAAGAGGTCAGGGAGTTCATGATGGGAAATATAGGGAAGCTGTTTGCGGGCGCGAAGGTGGAGTACTTGGTGTGATTAGAGGGGGTCTACATCGATACCGGCTAAGCCCTCATGATGCCTTTCCTCATCAGCCGTCTAGCCCCGCGGCCTAGGTAGTGGCGAAAGTGGCGATCCAGTAATCCACACGCGACAAAGGGTAGCCCCGGCACTATCGACACGACAGTCAAGGCTAACCAGAAGTCTATGCGTGCTAAGAAAGCCACCACGGGCAAGGGCAGGACGGGGATGAATAGCGCCATCCACACGGGGGACTCGTACTGTCCCGGGGTCTGTGCATCTATCATGAAGCGGACGCCGATCGTCTCACGGGGCATCAGGAAAGCTTGAGTTGGTTCAAAGCTGACCTGCTGATCCTTGCATGAGATTACTGCGTTGAAGGGCAAATAGTTCTTGTTCTGAACATCGGCCAAGGGCTTCTCTACCTGTTGGCCAACCTGAAGTATACCCACCGTGCTCCCCATAAGAACCCCTGTCGAGCTGGATGAGACACCGTAGGTCAATACAGTATACTGGCTTGATGCCAACATAGTAAGAGCGGTTACGACTGATAATACCAGACCGCTAATCAAATACACCAGAGGCAGTTGCAGTAAACGGGGCATGCGGTTCTTCCGCTTTGTTCTCATCTCCACAATGACCAGGGCAATTGCGGCTACAACTGTCCCGGCAACTAAGATGCCGGGTTTTTCTTTGAGTTCTCCTGCCCACAGAGGGATATAACCGAGGAGCGGTATCTTCACGGGTGCGCCACCAAGTTTGATGGCATTAGCAGCGACCCACTCACGCTTGATAGGAACGGACTCTTCGCTGTCATCTTGATCGCTTTTGGGGTTGTTATCACCCTTTGTTATGTAGCCGTTCTCATCGCCGTCTATAACTCGGTGGATTATCCACCCTTCGGAGGCCAGCCTGCCTCCCTCCGTCCGAAACAGTATGACGTCATCGAGCTGAACCTGGGAGTTGGTTGAGAGGGGGGCCAGGAGAACAACGTCTCCGCGACGCAACAAGGGATACATGCTATATGATCGGACCACCGTGAGCAAAAAGGGGTGTTGCGCAATTCGAGATCCGACTGCAGCCAAGATGACTATGGCCACTAGCAGGTAGACTAATAGATTCACAGCCCGTCGGAGTAGCTGCACATCGATCATCCTCTCTTAGGCCCATGCGGGTGTTAACACCAAAGTGGTATCACTTGATAGCACTTTTGTTCCCAGTGATGGTCCTCTAGGTTAGGGCAAGATCACACCAAAGGTGGTCACCAAATCACCCATTGGAAGGGTTTTTGCTTTGTGGCAAGGGTCTATACTGAGGGCAGTGGTGCAAAACACCAAATAATGAGCACGGAGGGAACAGAATGAAAAAGGGTCTAGTCCTCATCGTTACCCTGTTAGCCATCTCTAGTATCATGGCGGCCATGGCCTTCACGACTGCTACGGTCACCAACGACAGCCAGATCAAGGTTACTACAACTAACAAAGCCCTGTTGGCAATCGCCGCTGCCGGCACCGATGACGACCGCATCGTCCAGATCAAGGACGGCGAGGCAACCTTCAACCTTGGTATC
This sequence comes from uncultured Clostridia bacterium, assembly GCA_964402415.1. Lineage (GTDB taxonomy): Bacteria > Bacillota > JAAYKD01 > JAAYKD01 > CAYOCI01 > CAYOCI01. Next base: position 22,914 of record CAYOCI010000057.1, on the reverse strand, counting down.
GGCAGAAATGACACCATGTATGGCTTCCAGCCCGACAGCGTCTACCACTACGACTACTTCATGCACGTCATGAACAACAGCGCGAACCCCGTTAAGGCCCGCATTCGCCTCGAAGGCTTTGGCGAATACGCTGAGTTCATCAACATCAAGGGCGCTCCTGGCAACGATCTCGTCGTTGACGGCGATACCGTTGGTTCAATGCTCATCGATGCTAACCGCGATCACTGGAACCTCTCCCTCACCATCAAGGTCCCGTCTTCCGAAGTTCTCAAGGCACGTGGGGTTAACCTCAGCGACAATCCGTTCGCCGGCGGCAAGGTCATCATCGAAGCTCAGCGCTTTGAGGGCGTCGATAGCGGCTACAAGGCTGTTGGTTGGTAGGATTTCAGGAGCTAGTCTCAGCGCCCGGTATCCCCTTGGGATACCGGGATTATTGTGTACTGGCCCTGATAGAGAGCATTTTGCTAGGCCCAGTCCTTGCTGACAATCTTGCGCAAGGCTGGGCCTGATCATATCTCCTTCACTGCGCTATTCTGTCATGAGGGCCGAATTGCGGAAGGATCCATGCCGTGACTTACTGCGAACAACGCTGCCTGTGTTCGGTCCTTGAGTTGAAGCTTGGAGAGTATGCCGCTGATGTGTTTCTTCACTGTGTTTTCGCTAACGTATAGAGTGGTGGCGATGTCCCGATTCGATAATCCGCTGGCTAGTAGTTGAATCACCTCTATCTCCCGTTCGGTCAGCTCGGCAAAGACGTCTTCTTTTCTCTTGGGAACAGTGACCATCACCCGCATGACGACTGGGTCAAAGTATGGCCGACCACGGCCTATCAGCCGCAGAGCGGTGATCATCTCATCAGGAAGTGCTTCCTTCAAGATGTAGCCGTCTACACCAGCTTCTACGGCCCGCGTCACATCAGCGACCTCGGCGAAGGTTGACAGAATGGCAAATCTGCAATTTGGTAGGCAGGTTCTCAGCCTCTTGAGGATGTCGATTCCGTACTCACCAGGCATCCGTAGGTCTACTAACACCGCGTCCGGCTTGGCCGTAGGGAATAATCGCTCTGCCTCTGCACCGCTCCCAGCTGAGGCGACAAACTGGACGTCTGATTCGGACGCCAGAACGGCCTGTAGACCCTGAATAACCAAGGGATGATCATCTACTACCGCAACACGCATCGGCTCCATATGCCTCCTCCATGGCTTATTGATCGGGGATACAGCAGATTACCTCGCACCCGTTACCAGGGCTACTGATTACTGAAAGGCCGCCAGCAAAAGAGGTCATCAGGCTACGCATGTTGGACAGTCCTAGCCCCGGTTGGCAGTGACCCTCGTCAAACCCGACTCCGTCGTCCACGACGCGCAGGACGACCCTCCCCGGGAACATAGTGAGGATGACATGCAGTCGAGTGCATCGCCCGTGTCTGATCGCGTTAGAGGTGGCCTCGCGAACAATCCTATATAGAGCCTTGCATAGAGCGGGGCTGAGCGTCTCTTCACTCCCTTCTGGCTGAAAATGCACCTGAATTCCGTTTAGCTGTGCGAGATCATTGAGATAGGAACTGATTCGTGCAACGAAAACCCGTTCTCCCCGCCTGCCCGGGCTGATGCGGTAGATCGATGCTCTTAACTCTCCAGCCGCTTGTCTCGCGGTTTTCTGGATCAAGGACAACTGCTCGCGTAGCTCAGACACGCTGGTTTGCTGCATCAGTGCATGCAGCGCATACACGATGCTGAACAGCTGCTGTGAAACCCCATCGTGAATCTCGTTGGCGATCCGGTTCTGCTCCTCGCTAACGAGCAGTCTCGACGCTAAGTCCTCAATGCGGAGTCTTTCGAACATGATAGCCGCCATCTCCGCCAGGAATCTCAGGGGTTCCAGAGCAGACACGTCCTCCCTCTCGCCCAACCGGGGGATGCCTAAGATACCGAAAACTGTGTCCTCGGATTCAATGGGCAGGCAGGCGATCACTCCGTCATTGGCAAGCACGAAGCCTGAGTTTGCCTTTCCGCTCCCCGCGGCTCTATTTTGACTGATCTCGTCTAGCGCCCCGCGCAACGCGTCCGACCATAGATCATGGTCTACTACGCCGCCTTGGTCATTGATGGCGATAATGGGTGTTCCATCACGCTGCTGTAAGTAGCAGGCACCGGGAACATGTCCAGCAAGCTGCCCTGCATAGGTAGCTAGCAGTGATGCGAGTTCGTTCGGCTCATCTCTCCCAGTGAAAAACGCCTGATAAAGAGACGTAGTGCAGCGGATGATCTCTTCTCTTCGATGGTTTGTCTCAACTAATCTAGTGTTGGACACGCCAAGTTGATCCAGCAAACGTGAGTACAACTGGGCTGCGGTGGTCAACAGCGGAAAGGCAAGGAAAAACCAGAGATGCTCACGCCAGGCAAGAAACAGAAAAGTAGCTGGCGCTGTGATCAAACTCCCCAGCGATGCAGCGGAGAAGAACAAAGCCAGGACAAGCCAACACGAGATCCCTCGCAAGTGTTGCGCCGCCGCGAAAATGGGATTAAGAGAGTACCAAATGAAGGGGCTATCTAGCCCCCCAGTTGGGACGATGAGTAGGGCAATGCCAAGTGTCTCCACCATAACTAAGGACGAAATGCCAGGCTTCGATCCCTGATTGACCACATATGACCGGCTAGCGATCAACCCTGATAGGAATAACGCCCCAATCACTCCAGCCTTAAAGGGCAATGCGGCATGAGGGCCAAGTATCATGTAGAAGCACGATGTCATAAACCACGATATGTACCGGTATATCGCGAGGACGGGTTGATTCCCATGCGCTGATGTTCTTAGAACACGGAGTAGCCGGCGGGGCAATGGCCTTACCATCTGAGACTGTAGTATAGACACTATAATCTCGCCTCTCTGGCAGATGTCGCGCCAGCCGCCATATGGCGGTCTGCACGCACTGCTCTTGCAGCCATCATCGCATCATAGTGATACATCGTGCCGTCTGCAAGTACGCACAGCCGGGGAGATGCCATGCCATCTCGCTCAACGGCCAGAATGCTGGTGTCTTTTTCATCAGCTAGCCTGAGCAAAGCTTGAAAGGATGCAACCGGAACAGCTACCCTCCCGCCTTCGAATGCGCTGGATGCAACGGGAATAATCCGACTTCTATAGCGGGTGAGAATCTGGGTTAGCTCGGATGCTGGTCGGCGGATTTTGCTGCGGAGATAGGCGACCCCCACAGCTAGCAGTATATGCAGAGCGGAGAGTATACCAAAAGTGATCCGTGCATCCTTCACCGGCAGCGGCCAAACGAAGAACTGCACATATTGGGGAATCGTGTTGCTCTGCTTGGCCGATGCAGCTTTACGCTGTATGACATCGCTCTCGACATTGTGCTCTGTGAAATCATCTTTGGCTAGCCCTCTCGGCGTCAGTTCTCTGCTAGTGAGTCGAAAGGAGAATTGTGGTGTGTGCAATAGCGTTAGGCCTTGGTGACCCGCCGTCTTCGCGCTAATAACGGGCGCAATGTGAAATGCATAGGTGGTAGGAGCAATATCGGCCTCTTTCTCCACCTTCTCAATCACCGCAAAAATCTCCTGAATTGGCAATGGAAGACTGACATTGATGGCATCAACACGCCCATTTCCAGAGAATGGAGTGTCCGGAACTAACACGAACTCTTTCTCCCAGAGGCCGCCTGCCGTCAGTCTCAGGACTAACCGAGCTACCCCCTCAATCTGAGCCGATGGTTCAGAAATGACCGTAGACCTAACCATGACACTGAAGCTCTCCGTAAGCTTCAGCAAGTACCGGGGCACTCTCCCCAGCGGCTGTTGCGATGGAAAGAGTGTTGAGATAAGCGGTATGGCTGAATAGTCAAAGCTCGTCTCGCTCTCAAGGGTTTGGACAACAATTGTCTCATTCTTGACCTCGGGGGTGGCAAACGCTTTCCAGGCAAAAAACGATGAAGCAACCATGCATAAGGTGAACGCGACTACGAAGTAAGGCGCTACCCGACGAACTTGGGGTGTAGTCAACCAAGCGGCCAATCGGCGGATGCTGTTGTCCATAGGCTGCAATCATCCTTTCATTCATGTTCCCTACGGCTTGATGAATGTTTCCTGATAAATTACGGCATCTTCGAACATGGCCACTACCTTACCAGCCTGGAACTCTATACTCTCACCACTACCAACCCTCTCTTCTCGAAGTCTGCCGTCCACCTCAATTCTTACTGTCACGGGACGATGTGAGTGGTTGGTCAGGGTTCTCTTCTGGGCTGGTGCATCCCATATTACTGAGACGCTAGGCTTGGGATGGACAGTCAAATTCATGGAAAAGCCCACTTGGGCGCGTCCGTTGAACCAAGTGGCCTGGATCTTCTCGGCAAGGTTGAAGTCACCCACGCGATCAGTGGGTGCCATAACGCGGGCCGACTGCCCTGGGGCGAGAGCAAGCACAGATTTTGCCTTTTCTCCCTGTTCGGAGAATTGGAACCCCCCTGTGGCTTCAACCATTGTGGTGGTCGCCCTGTTATTGGTGACTGTCCCACACGGAGTGGTCTCGCCAACGATCACTTCCTTACGACTGTCTATTCTCACCCCGATTAGTGCATCTTCAGGCTTAGCGACGGTTATAGACGAGGAACTCGTTACCTTGGCCCGTGAAAACGACCAAGCACCGTAGAGTGTGCCGATACTTGCCAGTAGTACAAGGATTAGGGTCAATGAAAGCAGCGGGCTGGGTCTGTACCTTCTCATGGATCCACCCTCGTTTCGAAGCCGAATAAATCTCTTGGTATACCGAGTTATCACACTTATCATGAACAACTTCATGCGGAGATAACATGGTTGGCCTTCTTGGACCCTCGGTTGTCGTGTCGAATCGCGTGCACAAAACCAACAAACCCGCCCCAACCCAACGCAAACTGCATTAAAGGTCAGTGGCGGGTTGCATCACTCGCTCCACATCGCCCAGATGCCCACATTGAGGACGATGTATCATCGCTTCCACTTCGATCTCCATATTATGTTTGTGTTTTCAGTATAGCCTGTCCAGTGTAAGCATGTTGTCGAACTGGCTTATCCATTCCGGAAAATGTTTCGACCGATTACATCGGTTTCCAATCTAGTTTCGACAGAACATTTAGAGTCAGTTCCGCACCGTCAGACTATCTGTCATGCATATGTCATACTATCGTTCATACGCTCCCTCAAGGAATCACGCTTACTTCACGCTAAATCTCCATAATTTTCCATACAGGCAGTACACGACAGGATGAGTGAGCATACACCTAGTGTCCAGTAAGCTGAGCTGGGGCGGCAGGAGCATGGTCAGGACCCTCGGACCTTGCTACCACGCCGTCACCATCAACGCGCACATCGAGACACCCTGGTGGAAGTCACCGGGGCTTGGATCTTCGGCTTAAGGTGATGCGCTGCTACCAATAGAACCAGCTGATGCATCTCTGGCGTCATCATACCGGACACGCCCTCGGGATGCTTGGTCACGAAGCACCTTTCTTCGACACAGGCGACAAGACCACCATGCAGCCTGTCATGGTGGTTTCCATCGGACCCGGTCTCCACACCATGAGGGACTTCCACCATTCGGACACCACCGTCGTGACCGAGAGTGGTATGGAGATGCTGACCTACTACCCCCGTGGGTGGGAGAACCTGATCTGTGGGTGAGACGACCGCTGGTGTCCACAAGAACACATGTCCACAAGTCCACAAGTTGCCATACACAAGGTAGGAAAAAGCAGCAAGGCCATGATGCCGCGGACCGCGGCATCATGGCCTTCTTCTTGGGCTTCCTATCCTGCGCAAGCAGGGCAGATCTGATTTTTCCCAGCGCTCTTGGCCGCGGCCAAGTTGGACTCCGCCAGACGCATCAGCTCGTCGATCGTCTCGCCGTGCTCAGGATAGCTCGCCACTCCGATGGAGATGGTGATGGGGAACCGCCAGTTGCGGGTGCCGACCTCCACCGCTTGACGGACGCGCTCAGCGATACGCAGGGCGGTCCTACGATCGGTATTCGGCAGAGGGATCAGAAACTCGTCGCCCGACAGCCATCGGAACACCTGATCATGGTCGCGCAACGCCGATGCAATCACAGCGCCCAAATCCCTGATCATCTGATTGCCGCACTGATACCCAGAGGTGTTATAGTCCCGGAGATTATCGCCGTCCAGAAACAAGATGCTGCATGGTCGCTTGTCCAGCTGATGATTGCCTAGCATCTCCTCAATATAGTTCTCCGCTGAACGGTGGTTTGGCAGTCCCGATACCTCATCACTCATGGCGAGCTGATGCGTCTCTTCTAGAAGCCGCAGCGTCTCTTGGAGGCGTACGATCAGACTGGCAATTAGATCATCCGCCCAGTCATGCGCCTCTGCTCGAGCGATCCACACCATCTCTGACTGCGAAAGCGACATCTGTACCCACTTGAGCAGAACGTGTACCGCGGGGATCCGCTGTAGGTAAGGGACTATGCGCAGGTGTACCCCCGCCTGCGCATGCCCGTGTGCCGCCATCTGGGCGCGAAAGCTATCAGCAACAGCGTTTGCGGCACTCCGACCATCCTCCACGGTTCCTCCAGGAACGATCGCGACGAACTCGTCGCCTCCGGTACGAAACAGCGAGCATTTCGTCAGGTCGCCGGTACACAGGCACGCCTTCAGGGCTGAGACCAAAACCCCAATATGGAGATCGCCGATCTCTTGGCCAAAGCGCCGGTTGACATCCATGAGCCTCATTAGGTCAAAGACCAGGACAACCCCATACTGCCCGGATTGCTTGACGATGTCGTAACGGAGTAGGCCGAAGAGGTTGAACATCCCCGTCTTGCGATCCACGGAATACTTGGTGATGGGCACAATATCGATCTCCTTGAGGCCAGCAAATCGTAGCAGCCAACCTAAATGATATTCACTACACTAGTTCTGCTTGCCCAGGAAAATTCCTCCTGAAGAACCTTGGTCAATTGTCCCGCGTTAGGGGATGGTATTAGTACATTACCAGTGTCAGTCCCACCATGGCCAGGAGCACACCGAGCACTCGCAGCCACGTGATCTGTTCATTCAGGAAGATCCCAGCCGCAAGCATGCTGATCACCGGTGAGCAGGAGAGAACCAACGTGACGACCGAGACCTCTCCATACTTTAGCGCACCGTAGTACGCCCAGTCACCGACCAGAGTGGCCAGAATGCCTTCGATTCCCAAGAAGATGATGGCCTTGATAGGGATCTCCTTCATCTGCTGGAAGACGCCATGACGAGCCACCCACACGGTCAAGATGGAGGCAGACAGATAGGTGCGCATAGCTAGTCCGGCCATCGGGGGTGTGCTTGACAAGCCCAGTTTACCGAAGATCGGTGCGATCCCCCAACAGATCATGCCGAATAAGGCAAGCATCACGGCCACGATTGATCGCCTCCACTCAGGAAAAACAAAAGGCCTTCGTTGGCGAAGACCTCTCGATCACTACGTGATGGTGGTGTCTCTGCTCATAGGTATGAGCAGAATCCGTGATTTATGCTGTCCCCCGCAAGGCCTGCCAACGGGGCTGCGGACTGTGGGATGTGGACTCCGCAACTACGACCCCACCTCGACGACATTCGGGAAAGGCCGATAGTAGCTCACGCCCATCTTCTTGATGATGGTGGTGCCGTCGGGCTGAGCGATGGTCACCCACGACCTAACCGCTTTGCCGTTCATGCCTTCGATGACGAGCTTCTTGGCCCCGGCAGGCAACGCTCGATTCCGCCTGGTTACCGTGGGTGCTTTGACTTCGGAAAGGGTTTCGTGGTGCCAGTCAACCTTGGGAGGTTGCTGCTCGCCGTAGAAGGCGATGTAGAGCGTGTTATCGATCCCCTGCGCCCAAATCAGTATCGGGAAGGGTTGATTGTTGCGAAACTTGAGATCGATCACCCCTACTGCGACCGTAGCATCTTGTCCATAGGGCACATAGGGTACGGGCATGCTGTGGTTGCGCCGTTCGACCACAGGCAGGTTGGAGAGAACGGCTACATTATAGAGCGTGGATGCGATCTTGCAGACGCCGCCGCCAGTGGTCTTGATCAGATTAGCCCCCGAATAGGTAGGTCCTTCTTTGAACCCTCTGGCTTTGGTATAGGGACCGATCTTCTGATTTTGTGAGAATATCTCACCCGGCTTAACCACGGTCCCGCAAAGCAGGCTGGCGGCTAAGTGGACATTGTACTCCTCGCCAGGGAGTGGGTCCTTCAACACGGTACGATAGGCGGCCATCAGGACCTTCGCGTTGTTGCTCTGCTGTGCTTGAGCAAACTTACCATCCCCATCCCAGGGTAGATCCGAGACGGGTCCTGAAGCAGACTGTTTGACACTGCCGGTCCCTCCGTCGATCTGATCCGCTGTGATCGGCATCGGCTCGGGTATTACCTCCGCGGGGGTCGATGTGTCTTCTGGCAGCGCGTGCAGAGAGCCTGCTCGCGAGCGCAGAGGCGAACTGAGCTGGCTTGTCACTGCGATTGTCACTGCAAGAGCGGCCGCTAGGACAAGGTACGCTGTTTTTCCGTTGCGCCATTTCATATCTGATCACCACCATTTAGATAGTTCGGCTCAACCAATGAGATCTCAACAATAGTTTCCTGTCTTTAGAGGCATTCTAGCCATGCGAGTTTCTGGAGTCAGACCCTGTCAAGGAACGCCAGCTCAGGAGCTTGCATGACCTCATTGTGGCAGACTTACGTAGCCCTCAATGTTCTGATTTCGCGTCATGCAAGTTCCAAAAGTCAGGGTAATGGGTTGTGCAGGCGCTGGACTATTGGCTGTTTCGCTTTACCCTCCCATGGCAAATGGTTATAATAAGAAGGGCATTTTGCGGCGGCGGCGTAGGCCGCCTAAATAGAAGGAGGTCACTCTCGTGAAAGTACTGGTTCTTAACTGTGGGAGCTCATCGCTCAAATATCAGTTATTTGACATGACCGACGAGTCTGTGCTGGCCAAAGGCCGCGTGGAGCGCATCGGTATTGAAGGTTCCTTCCTGGTACATAGTGCCACCGGCAAGGAAGAGGTCGAGCTAAAGTCGGACATGCCCGACCACAAAGTCGCCATCAAGAACGTGCTCAACATCCTCACCAGCTCCGAGCATGGTGTGATCAAGAGCTTCGATGAGATCGACGCTGTCGGTCACCGCGTTGTTCACGGTGGCGAGGACTTCTCCGGTTCTGTGATGATCGATCAAGCGGTCAAGGATGCCCTCACCCGCAACATCGACCTGGCTCCTCTGCATAACCCGCCGAACATCCAGGGTATCGAGGCTTCCGAAGCCAACATGCCTGGCGTCCCCAATGTCGGTGTCTTCGACACCGCTTTCCACGCCACCATGCCCAAGAAGGTCTACCTCTATGGTCTGCCCTACAGCCTCTATGAGAAGTACAAGATCCGTCGTTACGGCTTCCATGGTACCTCTCACAAGTACGTCTCTGAGCGCGTTGCTCAGCTGATGGGCAAACCCTACGATCAGGTTAAGATCATCACCTGCCATCTCGGCAACGGCGCCAGCATGACCGCGGTGAAGGATGGCAAGTCCTTCGACACCAGCATGGGCTTCACCCCGCTGGAGGGCGTCATGATGGGGACCCGCAGCGGCGACTTTGACCCCGCTGTCGTGCCCTATGTTATGAACAAGGAGAACCTCTCTACCAACGATCTGAACAACCTGCTAAACAAGAAGAGCGGCATCCAGGGCGTGACTGGGATCTCCAGCGACATGCGCGATATCGAGGACGGCATCAAGGACGGCAATGAGATGGCCATCCTCGGTATGGATATGTATGAGTATCGCATCCGCAAGTACATCGGTGCCTATGCTGCTGCCATGAACGGCGTTGACGCGATCGTCTTTACCGCTGGCGTGGGCGAGAACAGTGCCATCCTGCGCTCGATGCTCTGCCAGAACCTCGGCTACCTCGGCATCGAGATCGATGAAGAGCTAAACGCCAACCGCAAGATCAAGGAGAAAGAGATCTCCACCAAGAACTCCAAGGTGCGCGTCTTCGTTATCCCCACCAACGAAGAACTGGTCATCGCCCGCGACACCTACCAGATCGTCAAGAACGGGAAGTAACCCCCCAATGACATAGAACCACGCCTGATCAGTACTCAGGCGTGGTTCTCTTTTCGATCTTGTGGACTGCGACTACCGCTCATTGTAGTCTGTGGCTTGATGACTCTCTCGTATCCACTTGTGTTCTTGTGAACTTGTGGACTTGTGGACTCGTCCGCTAGAAGCTAATCTGCGCGTGAATGGCCCGAGCCGTCACACTGACCAGGTCATACTTGCGCCGCAGGATGTCAACCATGGTCTCCATAAACCAAAGCCGATGCTGGGCGATATAACGAGCTTCATCGGCGGGGCGTCCTTCGATCTGGACCCTAGCCATCTGCTGGCTAACAAGGACTTCTCTGTCCTTCTCAGTCTTGCCCTGCTCTCGCACCTCGCAGTAGGCCTTGGTATACTCACGGCGATATTGCAGTTCGACCTGCTCGCCTTTCCGTTTCCAGTGGCAAAGCTCTAGCCGTGCCTGACAATACAGCCGGTCAAGCTGCGCTAGGGTACGCAGCAGGTCCGCCGTGCTGGGCTGTTCGGGTAGGTTAATCGCCTCGATCTGTTGGTTGTAGCTTCTCTCCCGCTCGGTCCACTCGATATCGGTGTAGCGTTTGAATTCATCCATCTGTCCTGCCCCCTCGCGCTGCGAGGCTCGCAAAGAGCCCCTTGCCCCTCGGCCCTCGCCCCTCGTGAGCGACGGGATGTCCGGGTAACCTATGATATGAGTGGGGAAATAGGAAAAGACCCAGAGCGATGCGATCGTTCTGGGTCGAAAATGGGTTATGAGAACGCGGTTACGGGCGGGCGCGGCCAAGCAGCGCCCCTACACCGGGACTTGCTCCTGATGATAGGCTGCATGCAACAGCTACTCCTGCAACACCCCGATGAGGCACAACCACTCGGTCTAGTGAGTAGGGACTAAGGGGACTCCTCACACCCCTCTAGGGACTAGGGTCTCGAGACTAGGGACTCTAGTCTACAAAATGTAGACTAGTACTATTCCCACCACCGTTACTGCAGCTCCCAGCAGTGATTGGCCAGTAAGGGGTTCACCCCAGATCAGCGAGCCCAAGAGGATCCCGCCGGTGACCTCTTGGGTGGAGATCAGGTTGGCGTAGATGGCTTTGGTGTTGCGGACGGCGGCGTTGTAGAGGGTGTGGCCAAAGGCGGTAGGCAACAGCGCCAGTAGGCCGAGGGCAAGCCAGGTGACCGATGGATAAGGCAGATGGGGTTGGCTGAAGGCGATCGGCGCCAGTATCAGAGCAGCGAGGCCGTAGACCCAGAAGCAGTAGCTGAGCACTGGGATGCTCTCCCTCTCACGGCGGCCAGCCAAGGAATAGATGGCGTAACAGAGTGCAGAGCCCACCGCCATCAGATCGCCGATCATCCCCTGCGGGGCAACGGCACCAAAGCCCATCAGAATAGCGATGCCAAACACCGCCAGAACAATCCCAATCAGCTTGCGTAGGCGCACAGGCTCTCGCAGCCAGAGCGCGGACAACAGCGTCACAAATAGCGGAGCTGTATTGACCAGGGTGACAGCATGGGTGATTGATGTGCTACCCAAGGAACCGATGTACAGCCAAAAGTGCGCGGCGGTAATAGCTCCATAGGCAGCAAAGCGGAGAAGCTGACCTCGTGTAATGCGTAGGGGCTGACCGCTTACGTTGGCCAGAACACCGACTATGATTGCTCCTCCTGCCATACGCCAGAAGGCAATCTCAGCCGAAGAGATGCCTACTGCCATGCGAGTGATCGCGGCTGAACTGGCAAAGAACAGGGTAGCAATCATGGCGTAGAGCGCCCCGTTCAGTTCTCTCTTAGTAGATGAAGCTGGTGCAGAGGTCGGTGTGGCCATGGTATCTCCTTTGCGAGCAGAGTGGGCGCAGGGTGCTCCTGCGCCCACTTCTCTTCTACACGATCGTGGCCATTACCTTCTCCACCAAGGGCTCGACACGGTGGCTAATCGTCTCCCAGTCGTGTTCAATGACAGGAAAGATCGAATCATCTGGCCGATACAGTTTAGTGATACCGAAGGCAATGCCGTTGGGCCACTTCTCGTCAACGCCGACGATCTTCATCCCACATGAGCGTACGGCATCGGCAACCGTCTTAACCAGACCAGCCTGATAATAGTCGAGGTATTGTTCTGGAGCGCCTCCATGTCCGACGACGCCGGCGCTCTTGCCCCTCAGAGGAAAGAGGTAGTGCTTGTCATTGAGCTGATGCAGGTAGATGATCTCGTTCAACTTCTCAAATAGGATAATCAGCTTTGATGGGATCGGCGCATAGTGCGGAACCACAAAGAAGATGGCATCGCTTGCCGCCATCCGATCGAAGATCTCGTTGAACCCCTGGTCATGGGCACAGTGCCCTTCGCCAAAACACTCCCCACACATGTTGCAGGAACGCAGGTCGTGGTTGATCAACGGAACAACATCGGTCTCCACCTGATAGCCATGTCTGGCTCGCACCATATCAGCGATCATCTGACAGACCTTAGTCGAGGTGCTGTCATGCTTCTTGCCGACGACGTTGGCAGCCGAAATGCAGGTCACTCTCATCTCTATCTCTACCCCCTCTTGATGGCGCGTTGGAGCACGCCAACCCTTATTCTACCATTGGGCTCTGCTTCTCGCACCAGTTATTTCCGCCATTGCTTCGAGGGCGCGCATCCTGTACCATGATAATGACTTTCTGCCCTGTTGGTGCCCATGCGCTAGACCCTCGTCTGTGGGCTGCAGGCTGTGGGCTGGGGACTCGACTATGGAGGTTCTATGACACTCTCACTGCACCGCGACCTCTGGCGCAAGGTGGGCCAGGCGGTCGCTGACTATCAGATGATCCAAGACGGCGACGTCATCGCTATCGGAGTCTCGGGCGGCAAAGATAGCCTCCTTCTCTGCCATGCGCTTGCCAGGCTGCAGAGAGTGGCCCCCGTCTCCTTTCGTCTGCAGGCCATCACCCTGGACATGGAGTGGGGCGCAGATTGGGAACCCGTGCGCACCCATCTGGACGAGCTTGGCGTCCCCTATCATGTCGAACCCACTCCGACCATCGGTCGAGCCGTGAAGGCTGAGGCCGCCAAGGGTAACGGTCCCTGCAGCCTCTGCGGACATCTCCGTCGGGGCGCGCTGTATACTTCCGCCAAGCGCTTCGGTGCCGACAAGGTTGCCCTGGGGCACCACCGCGACGACGCCATCGAGACGCTCTTAATGAGCATGTTCTACGAGGGCCGCAGCCGTTGCTTTAAGCCGGTGATGTTCTCCGATCGGCAAGAACTCACCCTGATCCGCCCCCTGATCTATGTTGCGGAGGCAACGGTGAAGCAGTGCATTGAGCACTTCCAGTTGCCAGTCGTCAAGAACCCTTGTCCTGCCAATGGCGAGACCAAGCGTCAGGAGATTAAGGAGTTGCTTGCCAGCTACCAGCAGCAAAACCCGATGGTCAAGGAGAACCTGCTGAGGACGTTGATGGGGATGTGGGGCGGTGACGAAGGCACCAAGACCCCAAGCCACCAAGGCACCAGGGATATAAGCCACCAAGGCACCATGCCCCACGCTGCCAAGTCGGAAGATGAGGTGCTGTAGCTCAGCGCACACCTGCGATCAATACTTGTGGATCACCGGACGTCACAGCTACATAGCCTAGGCCCCACTGGGGGCTTGGTGCCATGGTGGCTTGGTGACTCGTCGTTCAAGGGAGGTATTTCATGTTCGAAGTGATCATTGCTCTCCTAGCGGGCTTAGCGATCGGCAAACTATTGGCCAAGCAGACCCGCATCCTACCTTATCTCTCCAAGGTCACGCTTGCGGCGGTGATCGGACTGCTCTTCATCATGGGCGTTCAGATCGGCAGCAACCCCGAGGTGCTAGCCTCGCTGCCCTCGCTCGGTGGTAGGGCGCTGGTCTTTGCGTTGGCCACGGCAGGAGGCAGTGTGCTCTGCTCTCTTCCCTTGGCCAAAAGCCTGCACAAGGAGGAGAGGGCGGAATGACCATGATCTTGATTGCCACAGTGGTTGCCGGGATCGTTGCTGGCCGTTTCATCGTCCCAACCGCCATCGTCCCCCATCTCGATCAAGTGGCCATGGGGTTGCTCTATCTGGTGCTGCTGGGGATCGGTATGGAGATGGGGTCCACGGGCACCTGGGTCGGACGCCTGAAGAAGCTTCGTCCTCGGGCACTGTTGCTTCCACTTACATCCGCCCTGGGCAGTCTGCTGGCATCGGCCCTGGTGGCCACCCCACTAGGCGTAAGCCTCTTCGCGGGCTTGTCCATCGGTGCCGGGTTTGGCTGGTACAGCCTGAGCAGTGTCATGTTGGCCGATATGGTAGGAGCGCAGATGGGGGCACTAGCCTTCCTAACCAACGTCCTACGCGAACTGATCGCCATCATCAGCATCCCCATCTTCACCCGCTGGGGGCTGGGAGCCGCCGCCATCACCCCCGGCGGAGCCACCACCATGGATACGACCCTGGCGGTGGTCTCCCGCGTCAGCGACGAGGAAACAACCATTCTGTCATTCTTCCATGGCCTCGTGTTGTCGACCATGGTGCCAGTATTGGTGGCCTTTTTCGCCAAGAGGATCGCGACAGGGATATGATATGGTACAGCAAAGCCGCCCACACAGGGCGGCTTAATGTTTTGGGCGCAACCATGTCTCATCGACAGCGACTTGGACAAATCTCGATAGGCTGCGCCTACGGTTCTTCGACAATCCCACTAGGGTCTAGGGACTGGGGACTGGGGACTAGGGACCCGTTAGTGTCCATTCCCCACTGAAGACTTCCGTCGCGGGTCCTGTCATATAGATATGGTTATCCTCTTCGGACCAGTGGATCTGGATGACCCCGCCACTGTGAACATGGACATTCACCAGGCGGTCGCAGTAGCCATTGAGAATGCTGCCGACAGCCGAAGCTGATGAACCCGTGCCGCTGGCCATGGTCTCGCCGGTGCCGCGTTCCCAGATACGCATCCGAATGTTGCCGCGGTCGATGATCTGGACAAACTCAACGTTGACTCGGCGAGGAAAGTCTGGATGGAACTCCATGGTCTTGCCGAGGGTAGTAACGGGAGCGGTATCGACATCAGCGACGAATTGGACACAATGGGGGTTGCCCATGGAAACGGCGGTAATGCGGACCACCTGGTCGCCAACGGTCAGGGGTTGGTCGATAACCCGCCCATCACCATGATTGAGGATCGGGATCTGCGCGGCATTCAGACGCGGCTCACCCAGGTCCACCGTTACGCTCTGCACCTCGCCGTCGCGCAGATGGAGCACTGGGCGAACGATCCCAGCCAGACTATCGATAGTGAACTCCGTCTTCTTGGTCAGGCCATGGTCATACACGTACTTGGCGAAGCAGCGGACACCATTGCCGCACATCTCGCCCTCGGTCCCATCGGCGTTGAAGAACCGAAAGCCGAAGTCTGCCTTCTCTGAAGGCATGATGAGAATGAGGCCATCACTGCCAATCCCGTTATGACGGTCGGACATCTGACGGGTCAGGTCTTCCAGGTCGACACCGTCAAGGTTTTCCTCGAAGCAGTTGATGTACAAGTAGTCATTGCTGCAACCATGCATTTTGGTGAAGCGCATCTCGTTCCTCC
>CAYOCI010000057.1:0-7125 GCA_964402415.1 uncultured Clostridia bacterium | reverse complement strand
CGCAGCCAGACTACTCCCGCCGCTCCCAATACGATCCCCGCCAGACTGACCAACTGGGCGATGCGGATGGGGCCGAGGTAAAGGCTGTCGGTGCGCAGGCCTTCGATCCATATCCTCCCCAGTGAGTAGCCGGCCAGATAGCGCATGGCGACCTCGCCCGGCACCCAGTCCTTGTTCCGGCGACCAATCACCAACATCAGGAAGACACCCAGGTTCCAGAGCGACTCATAGAGGAAGGTGGGATGGCGGTACTCGCCAGCGATTAGCATCGCCCATGGAACCAGCGTCGGTCTGCCGTAGGCCTCTTGATTGAAGTAGTTGCCCCAGCGTCCGATGGCCTGGGCGAGCACGATGCTGGGCGCAGCCACGTCCAGATACTGAAGGATGAGGGCTTTGTGCCGCCTAAGATACCAGAGACCCACGCCCACGCCTGCGATCAGGCCACCGTGGATGGCGAGGCCGCCCTGCCAGATGGCGAAGATCTCATTGGGGTGTTGGGCAAAGTACTTCCACTCGAAGATCACATAGTAGAGTCGAGCACCCACGATCCCCGCAGGAACCGCCCAGAGCACCGTGTCCAAGAGTAGATCGGGGTTGAGGCCGCGGCGCTCACACTCCCGCACAGCCAGGAATACGCCGATCACTAACCCCAATCCAATCAGCAGACCGTACCACCTGATCGGATAGGAGCCAATGGTAAAAGCAATGGGATTTGGCGACATAACGAACGTCTCCTCTCGGGTGAAATAGCCCGAAGGCATCAGCCATCAGCCATCAGGACAACGAAGCCTCTGCCGCACTACTCGGCTATCTCGCCAACGAGTGTTGGCTCCTATGCCCATGTCGCGTCTGCGGCCCATCTCAACGGATGCCTGTTGGCTTCGGCCTGATGGCTAACATTATATCCTTTTTGCGGGTTGATTGCAAAAATGCGTATGAACCTGAAACATCGTGGAAGAATATAGCGAAAACAGAGCAAGGAGGAGAGCCAGTGCATACTGTTTCGGCGCAATTTCCCGGCTGGACCGCGGCTGATACGGCTATCGCCGCACTACGCGACCACGGGTTCTCATTGGATCAAGTCACCCTTACTGAGGCCTCGCCATGGGGGCCAGATGCACACCCCGAGCTATACGAGATGGTCAACTCCATCCCCACTGGGGGTGACGGTCTGCCCTGGGACAGCATGATGGATGGAATATCCAATCGGCGCAGTCTGGACAACCAGTACGGGACTGTCCATGAAGTCCCACCCGTCGTCGCGGACGCAGGAGAACTGCCCGTGATCATGGGCCGTAGCCCGATCGTCGCGGTGGTGCGCACCGATGCCGCCCACGCAGAGATCGCGGCTGAGATCCTACGCGAAGCCGGCGGCAGCAAGGTGAGGAGCAGTCTCTGATTAAGTCCCCAGGCTACAGTCCACAGCACAACAACCAGTAGAGTTGACGGAGGCCAGCGCCACCACCCACATGGGCGGTGGCTTTGCTGTGCTGATGAGGTAACCGGTCGTACAATCCAATTCAGGGAGCAACCCAGATCCCCCGACGCGGTGTTAATGCCTTGGTGACCTAGTCCTGCCCCGACTGTGGACTGTGGTCTGTGAACTGTGGACTCGCTTGCGCTAGCGCAGCGCGTTCCCACACTCGCTGCAGAACTTCGTGGCTGCGGGAACCGGGGTATGGCAGACGCGGCAGACTGCCAAGGGCAGTCCGCAATGAGGGCAGACCTCAGCACCCACATGCACCTGGTCGCGGCAAATGGGACAGGGTTTTAGCGTCGGGTCGCCGCTCTCCTGATGAGCTGGGGTCGGAGGAACAAACAGGAGATCCTGCTCATCCACATCTGATTGGTCGTCATCAAAGTAATCGCCTGCTGTGGGAACGTCGAGGTGGGTAACGTCGGTTAACAGGGGTTGCGTAGAAGCCGCTCCTCCAGCCATCACGGAGTGAGTGGCTCCCTGGCTAAGCACTCCGAAGAGCCGAAAGGGAGATGCAGCCGACGCACGATCAATCTGGCGTAAGCCGGTCACCCACAGATAAGCGACCAGTGGATACATCAGGATACTAAAGATGGTATTCATGTTGTAGGCGATTAGGTCATAGACCCCGTGAAGGGTGATGGGGATGACAAGTGAGAGCAGCCACAGCCGAGGCCGCCTGGGAGCAGGCGCAAACTTCGCTGCACCCATGTAAAAGCCCATGGCGATCCCCCACAGAGCATGCCCAGGCACTGCGAGGATGGCGCGGTTGATCCCTGTCCCCAAGCCGTGGCTCAGGACATAGCCGATATTCTCGATGGTGGCAAAGCCTAACGATGCGCTAGCCGCGTAGATAACCCCATCATACGGTTCGTTGAAATGGGGGCTGCGATAGACCGCCAGGTACACTGCCACCAGCTTGAACACTTCTTCGACCAGTCCTGCGACCACAAAGGCATCAAAAGCGGTCCCCAT
Source organism: uncultured Clostridia bacterium (assembly GCA_964402415.1). Taxonomy (GTDB): domain Bacteria; phylum Bacillota; class JAAYKD01; order JAAYKD01; family CAYOCI01; genus CAYOCI01. The sequence goes on along the minus strand of CAYOCI010000057.1, from coordinate 4,673 downwards.
CAACCCGGCATAGGTATTCAGCCTGGTCAACTGCAGCTCGACAACGATCACCGGGAGCACACTGAGGCAACCGAACAGAAACGCCTTGGCCAACAGCGCCAACGGTTCCTTTTCGTATTTGTCGCGGACATAAAGGTAGCTCAAGAGCACGATGGTGGGTGCGATGGCAACTACGACGAGCGCGATCGACGATGATGAGGCACTGAGAGCGGCGACGATATTCTGCATGGGTCACACCTCCCGTTGGTCGGGGTCCAGAGGCCAAAGCCCAAAGGCCAATGCGAGTAACGCCGAAGAAGCGCAACCGCCTAGCCGGCTCGACAAGCATATACTTTCATTAAGCCACAATAGGCGTTCAAGCACAAGAGAAGATCGCGGATAGCGCATTGAGAAACCTGCAGGTAATACCTGCAGGTTTCTAGCTAGACGAAACTCTTTACCAACACCACTTTGGCCTTTGGCCGTTGGGCTTTGGGCTGTTGTGTGGCTCCGCTCTGCGGAGCTACACAACCGACGGTTCCAAGATCAGCTGCCCTTTCTCGAAACGGTCGAGGCCGAGCATATCGATGGGCATATCGAGCGGTAGGCCGAGGATGTTCTGGGAGATGAGACGCCCGGTCATGGGTGCGATCATGAAGCCATGACCAGAGAAACCGAGGGCCATGTGGAAGCCTTTGACGGTCGGGGCTTCGCCAAAGATCGGCTGACGGTCAGGAGTCATGTGGTAAAGCCCTGCCCACTGCCGCACGATGCGCAGATCAGCCAGCGGCGGCAGAAGCCAGGTGATAGTCTCGGCCATGTCCTTGAGGAACTGCCAGCTGGAGCGGATATTAAAGCCAGGCTTCTCCTCGGGATCGCCAAAGCCCATGATGAAGCTGCCGTGTGGCGACTGTTGACAATAGACATGGTGGTGGAAGCTCATTACCATCGGGCCTTGCATAGGCTCTACGGGCTCAGTAACGAGGATCTGATGGCGTTCGGAAAAGGTAGGCAGCTTCAGCCCCACCATCTCGGCCACCACGGCGGCATAGCCGCCTGCGGCGTCAACGACCACCGGGGTGCTGATCTCACCCTTGTCGGTCTCCACGGCCACAACCCTGCCATTCTCAGTCCGGATTCCCGTCACAGTGGTATAGGTGTTGATCTCCACGCCCAGGCGCTCAGCAGCCATGGCGTAAGCACGGGTGACATGGAAAGGGTTGGCATGGCCGTCCTTCTGGTAGAAGGTGGCGGCCAATAGCCCTTCAGTATTGAGATGTGGCACGATCTGCTTGGCCTCTTCAGGGGTAACCAGTCGCGAATCGATGCCCAGACTGTTCTGCAGGGCGACATTAGCACGAAACTGCTCCACCTGGTGATCGGTATAGGCGACCAGCAGGTACCCCCCTTGGTGGAACTCAATATCGCCATCATAGTCTAGCTCTTCATTCATATGCTCCAGGTCACGACAACTGCCGGTGGAGAGGCGACAGTTCATCTCTGTTCCCCACTGCTGGCGGACACCCGCCCCGCAGCGCCCCGTGGATCCACTGGCCAGGAAGCTCCGCTCAAGGAGCACCACATCGCGGCAGCCGTTCTTGGCCAAGTGGTAGGCGATGGAGCAACCGACCACGCCACCACCGATGACAACGACCTCAGCGGTCTTCTTCATCTGCAAACTCCCCCTTGGCCACGGCCCCCAAAGTGACACCCTTTAGCGGCTGCCTAAACTTAGGCGGATCGATCTCGCTGACCGGCTTGCCTGTCTTGGCCGCTATCTCTTGGGTGATCAACTGGCGGCAAGTGCGTCCCTGGCAGGGCCCCATGGTGCAGCGGCAGACACGCTTGAGCTCTTCGATGGTGGTCAGCCCTTGATCGATCAGATGGTGGATCTCATCGCGACTAATATCGGAACACCGACAGAGAATAACGTTCTCATCACTCATGGCTTAACCCTCCATACGGAAATGGCGAACGGTCATGGCCAGCTCTTTCGCAACCTCCAACCAAACCACCAGAGTGCGATCCTGCTGCTTGCCGTTCTGCACGCGGACCACCCGGGCCACCCCGACGGCACGGCCTTCCCGATCGAGGACGGTCACGATCTGGCCGACCTCGGGAACGGGTAGGAACTCGTAGGGGATTTTGACCACCGCGGTGGTCTCGCCCTGGCTCTCGTCAACCACGAAGATGGCCAGCCCCGGGCAGTTGGCTACACAGATGGCGCAACCGTTGCAGCGATCGTGTTCAATCTCCGGGAGATCATTGATATCATTGAAGGAGCTGATCGCTCCCCGCGGGCAAGAGGTGGAGCAAGGGTTGCAGGGGATCTGTTGAAAACACTCGATAACGGCCACCGGTCCACGAGCCAAGCGCTCAGCGCTCGGCGTCACCTTGGCTAGGTCTTCACAGGTGGGAACGCCGGTCTTATGCAGCATGGTTATACCTCCTTAACCGACCAGACGGCCTAGACCCTGGCGGATTTTCGCACCCACCGGGCCTGCCCGCAAAGTGTCGAGCTGTGCCATCAGGTCTTGGCGGAGTTCGTCGACGCCATCCATGGTATGACCAAGACTTGCGGCAGCGTTCAGCCCAGCCAAGCGACCTTCAACCATGGCGGCGCTGGCCTCTTCGACGCCTGCTACATCGCCCGCCAGATAGATGCCTGAGGCCGTGGTCTGCATGCTCTGGTCGCGCAGCGCCACATGGCCGCCAAGCTCAGGGATGTACCTCATCTCGCAGTTGGCCTGCCAGAGCAGATCAGAGAGCGGAGACAGACCCACCGCTAGGCAGATGGCGTCACACTCGACCTGCCGCTCGCTGCCTGGGATGGGCTGCCAACGCTCATCCAACTGATGGATGATGGCCCCTGTAACCCGATCGGTGCCCAGAGCCTCCTTGACCGTATGACGAACCAAGATCGGCACTCCGGCGCGGCGGATCTTCGCTGCGTGCACCAGGTAACCACCGATCTGTGGACCAGCATCGAGGATCGCCTGCACCTGCACTCCGGCCTGCATCAGCTGGTAACTGACGATCAGGCCGATATTGCCAGCACCGATCATCAGCACCTTCTGGGCAGGGATCACCCCGTAGAGGTTCATTAGAGTCTGCACCGCACCGGCCCCGTAGACGCCGGGAAGATCGTTATTGGGAAACGCGATCATCTTCTCCGAAGCACCGGTGGCGATGATCAAGCGTTCTGGCTTCATGGTGATGAAGTGGTTCTCCTGGTCAATGGTGATCACACCATCATCGTAATGACCCAAGACCGTGGCGTTGGTCATGGTGGTGACGTTCTCTAGGTTAGCGAGTTCGTTCACCAGCATCTGAGCAATATCGATCCCGCGGGTCCCGGCGTGTTGCTTCTGGGACCCAAAGAACATATGGGTCTGCTTGGTCAGCTGGCCGCCGATGCGATCATCGGCCTCGATCAAAGTGACCTTGGCCCCCATCCGCCCTGCCACCAGAGCAGCACACATCCCCGCCGGACCACCGCCAACGACGGCTATCTCGGTGTGGCGCATGGCAGTACCCCCTTCCCCTCTTGGGTCTCCACCCGCATGCCGTCCTTGACCTTCTCCACGCAGACCTTGACATTGGGATGTCCGTCCACGACCATCAGGCAGGATGAACACTGACCGATGGCACAGAAAAAGCCCCTCGGACGGTGTCTCTCCGGACTGTGGCTCAACACATAGACCCCCGCAGCATGCAGCGCGGCGGCGATGGTCTCACCTTCATAGGCCTCTACCTCTTGCCCATTGAAGGTGATGGTCACCTTTGGCCCCCTTCTGAACTGTAAAATGGGGTGCTCTGAAAGGCGCATCTGTCTCCCCCCTCGATGAATCCTAGGACTGAATTCGCTATGTAATTTCCCTTCTGACTGTTGTTTTCCTTCCAATTAGGGGAAAGATTTGGACGGCGACACCCGCTGGGCGGCGGGTCCAAATGACCAAGGGCCCACAAGTTCACGAGTCCACATACCCACGAGTCCACAAGTCCACGAGTCCACAAGAACACAAGCAGCATGCGGGTAGTCGTAAGCGCAGGTCAATTGTCAAGATCACGTAACACACGACCGTGTGGCTACCGCTTTACGCTGGTGGCCTGTGGCTCCTCGTCGTCCCTCACATGTGGACTCGTGGACTTGTGTTCTTTTGGACTCCAGGTACGGGGCTTTTTACTACAGCATGTTTAGCCAGTGGGTAAGCCGGGGAATAATGTCTCTTAGGTGCCCCACAGTCAGGGGCGCTGGAGTAAGTAAGTAGGAGGCTTCTGTTTCATGAGAGGTAAAGTCAAATGGTTCAACGGTGAGAAGGGCTTTGGATTCATCGCACAGGACGATGGCCAGGACGTATTCGTCCATTTCTCTGCCATCCAGGGCGAGGGTTTCCGCTCCCTAAACGAAGGTGACGAAGTGGAGTTTGACGTGGTCGAGGGGCAAAAGGGTCCTCAAGCGACCAACGTCACCCGCATCTCATAGCACGACCACCGCAACACAGAAAGGCCTTGGGCATCACGCCCAAGGCCTTTTCCGATCTGATAGCGGGGTCTGACCCCTTTGTTAACTAGCTCTCTCCCATATTAGCACCAATGCTCTGCGCAACCCCACTGTGGGCCGTGGGCTGTGGGCTCGCTAAATGTCTTCCCTTAGCTCCCTGCCGGTGATCTGACGATAGGCGGCGAGGTAG
>CAYOCI010000056.1:24480-27145 GCA_964402415.1 uncultured Clostridia bacterium | reverse complement strand
AATCACAAGGGAGGCGAATGAACTTGGCCAAGACTATTGTCGGCGTATTTCACTCCTTTGACCGCGCTGAGCGCGCCGTGGCTGAGCTTCGAACCCATGGTTTCATGAAGAACGAAATCTCCATTCTCACTGCTGACCAGAACAAAGGACAGGGAAAAGGGCAGAGCAACTGGCGTGAGAACGCCAGCGCTGTCATGAACAACGACGTCGGACGGGGCGCCGGAGTCGGCATGATTGGCGACGTCAACCCGGGCGGTATGGGTATGGGTATGACTGCTGGCAGCGGTGCCATGACCGGTGCATCTGGCACGGTAGCTGACGGCGGTTACATGACAGGCAACGCATCATATGGTGACCAGAATATCTCTGATGGTGTCACCAGTGGTGCGGTTATCGGTGGTGCAGCTGGCCTCTTGGCTGGTCTGGGTGCCTTGGCAATTCCGGGGGTTGGTCCGCTGCTCGCAGCTGGACCGATCGCCGCAGCCCTTACTGGTGGTGTAACAGGTGGCCTCGCTGGTGGTCTGATCGATTACGGCATTCCTGAGGGTGAAAGCCAGCGCTATCAGGACCAGGTCAAGCAGGGCAATATCGTAGCCATGATCAAGGCTGACGGTCAGAAGGTTGATCAAGTGGCCGAGGTATTCCGCCGCCACGGCGCCGATGAGGTAAAGACTTACTAGAGAGCCAGTAGTTCGAGCCACCGACATCGGTCGGTGGCTTTCTTTTTGGTCAATTGAGCATAGTCTACCCACCTGAGCTTGTGAACTGCACCAGGAATTAGTATAATAAAAGTTACGAGACGGAGCGGTTGGTCGGTGTAGAACGGTTCGAGAACGCAAAGAGTACAACTTAGAGTGCTGGTTCTGTCCGGTGGCTTTCAGGGACTGACCTAATCGTCAGAATCGGCTGGCTGCTGGCTGATGGCTGTTGGCTCGTATATTGATCATATTGGGGCGATCGCCCCACGGAGGCTGCCGTGGGATGCGCGAGCCCGGGAGGTGAATGAATGCCAGAGAACCCAAAAGTATCAATGATCCCCTTGGGAGGTTTAGGTGAACTCGGCAAAAACATGATGATACTCCGTGTCGCCAAGGAGATGATCATTATCGACGCTGGGTCAGCCTTTCCCGACGAAGAGATGCTGGGCGTGGATACGGTGATCCCCGATCTCAGCTACGTGCTTGAGAACAAGGAGAAGATCAAGGGAATCGTTCTAACGCACGGTCATGAAGACCATATCGGTGCCCTGCCATATCTGCTGCGTCAAGCCAACATTCCAGTTTACGGCACCGACCTGACGCTGGCAATGGTGAGGCTGCGTCTGCGCGAGCACGGTCTGGAACGTCAGACGACGCTGATATCGGTAAAACCGAGAGTAAGCTTCAAGGTAGGGAATATCGCTTGCGAGCTGGTAAGGGTAAATCACAATCTGGCGGACGCCTGTGCGCTGGCGGTGAAAACACCGTTGGGCTGGGTGGTCCATACCGGTGATTTCAAGATCGACTACACCCCAGTGGATGGAGAGGTAGCCGATCTAGAGCGTTTTGCCGAGTTAGGGCGCGATGGCGTGGCGCTCTTGATGTCGGACTCAACCAACGCAGAGCTGCGCAGCCACACTGCCTCTGAACGGTTAGTTGGGGAGCGCTTGGAACAGCTCTTCCGTCAAGCACCTGGGCGAATTATCGCCTCCATCTTCGATACTGATCTCTATCGTCTCATGCAAATCCTAAACTGTGCCGCATCGCGTGGGCGTAAGGTTGTTATTCATAGCCAGCTATTGGAGCAGGCCGTGGCGATCGCCTCAGACGCCGGGCTCCGTCTTCCCCTGGAGCTGGTGATTAGCCAACACGCGGCCAAGAACTTACCCGGTGAAGAGATCGTTGTGGTGACAGCCACCACCACAGGCGAGCCTTTGCTTGGTTACCTTACCGGTGACGCCGGCAACAAAGTGCGTGTAGAGAAGGATGACACCGTTATCTTAGCCGGTTCCGCTGTTCCAGGCGGCGAGAAGACCATGGCCAAAGCGATCGACCTGCTATACCGGCAAGGAGCACATGCGGTCTTCGATGCAATCCCTAGAGGGGCCATGGCCGGACATGCTGGACAAGATGAACTTAAGCTGATGATCAGCCTGACCAAGCCCCGCTCTTTCGTGCCAATCCATGGTGAGTATCGTCATCTGGTCCATCACCGTGACCTAGCGATCGGCATGGGATGCAACGAAGAGCAGGTGTTCATTCTTGAGAACGGCTTTGTATTGGATCTTACGCAGCAGGGGGCAGCCATAGGGGCTAGGGTACAGGCAGGTAAGGTGCTCGTGGACGGTCTTGGCGTAGGTGATGTTGGCAATATTGTCCTGCGCGACCGCAAGCAGCTCTCTCAGGATGGTCTGATAATCGCAGTTGTCACGATTTCCAAGGAGAACGGCAGCCTTGTCGCTGGCCCTGATATCGTGTCGCGTGGTTTCGTCTATGTTAAGGAGTCGGAAGTGCTGATTGAGGAGGCGAAGGAGCGAGTACGCTCTAGCCTTGAGCAATGTCGCGACAACCGCATCCAAGATTGGCCGTCGATCAAAGGAAACGTGCGCGACACCCTGAGCAAATTTCTCTTCGAAAAGACCCGGCGTCGTCCCATGGTACTGCCTATCATTATGGAGGTGTGACGA
>CAYOCI010000056.1:0-24380 GCA_964402415.1 uncultured Clostridia bacterium | reverse complement strand
TCCGCCCAGAGTTGTCTACGTGCGGTTGATTGTGCATTGTCAAGCGCATAATAACCGAGAAGGACACTTGAGAGGAGTGGATCATGTGACCACTGACACGGATCTATCATATCTCGATGCGAATAACGACCCGATGACGCCGGAGCATCCCGGTAGTGAGCCTCAAGAGCCAACGGTGCCCGTACCGCCTAAGCGCACCGGAGGCAAACGCGCCAAAGACCCTCAGGTAGAGACAGTCCGTGAGTTTGGCCAGACGAGTACGGTCCCCGCTGCTGAGAGCAATATCCACACCATAACCATCGTGGGTCAGGTCGAAGGTCATATTGTACTACCTCCGCAAAACAAGACGACGAAATATGAGCACATCATTCCCCAGTTGGTTGCGGCCGAGCAAAGCCCCAAAGTAGAAGGACTACTGATCATTCTGAACACCGTCGGTGGCGATGTCGAGGCGGGCCTAGCCATCGCAGAGATGCTCTCCACCATGACCAAGCCCACCGTTTCGTTGGTCTTGGGTGGCGGACACAGCATCGGTGTGCCCATCGCTGTTTCGACGACCCATTCATTCATCTCTCCGACCGCCACCATGACGATTCACCCCATTCGTCTGACGGGCTTGGTTATTGGGGTTCCGCAGACCTATGAGTACCTGGACAAGATGCAGGACCGAGTGGTCAATTTCGTAGTGGAGCACTCCAACATCAGCCGTGAGAAGTTCCGCGAGTTAATGTTCAGAACCGGTGAATTGGCACGAGACATAGGGACGGTGGTAGTGGGTAAGGACGCGGTTGAGTGCGGCTTGATCGATGAGCTAGGAGGCATTGGGCACTGCGTCAAGAAGCTCAATGAACTGATCACTCAGAGCAAGGCGAGTGGGGGTGTCCACTGATGTTGTGGACAGCCATGCCTCTGGAACTCGTGATAGAGCAGGAACAGCCCTATGAGCTGCAGGAGATGGAGATTGACGGGGTTCGGCTCATGGTGGAGCTACGGGCAAGCGGTGAGTGCCGCGTCCGTCAGATTATCTCCGCCGATGCGTCCGTCTTTTTGGATCCCCGCTTCGCTCCTGGAACGGTCGTGGAGTGGAAGCCTGCCGTCAAGTGAACTATCGGCTGGAGGCAGGTTCCAGCCAACTGGCGAGAACAGACGAAGGCTCCATGGTAAAGAGTGCCGCTGCAAAGCGGCACTTTCTTTATGGAAACAGTAGGATATCGTGGTATAATGGAACAAAACGCGGTTATCCATCGCCTCGTAGGTATCAGTCCGTTACTACTTTGGGTTATGGCCGATGGGCTTCGGCTGTGCCGAGGCTTCGTTTCGACGCTGGGAGGTTGCATGAGTAAGAAGGCGAATCTGCGTGCAGAACTGCAGGCTGAGATCAAGGGTATCATACTCCTGATCTTTGGATTGTTTGGCGTTGTAAGCAACATGACAACTGCCACGGGGATCATAGGCAACTGGCTTAGTCAGTTCTTTCGTTTCCTAACCGGCGATGCAGCCATCGGCGTGCCGTTGCTGGTCGCGGCGATGGGGATCGCCATGATGATTAAACGTGACCAATTCGCCTTCACCACTCGGTGGCAGGGGATCTGGCTAGCATACTACCTAACAACTTGGATTAGCCATCTGCAGCTGGTTGGCGACTCTGACCTCTTTATTGAGAGCTTGCGCAGTCGTGGTGGTGGGTTGATTGGCGGTTTTTCTGTCAGTCTGCTGTTGAACCTTATCGGCACCTGGGGATTGTACCTTTTGCTCGGTGCGTTGCTGATCCTGGTAGTTATCCTGATCGCCGATATCTCGGTGACAGCCGCTGCCAAGGCGATCAGTCAGTGGCTGTTTGGGCAGGTTCAGACCGTAAGAATACGTCAGGTGGTGCAGGGGACCAAGAAGACCACCTCGCCGAGGTCTGAGCAGAAGATTGCTGGGGATGCGGCTGCATCGCCTATCTCAGTCTTTCTCGAGGAGAAGCAGAAGCCGCTGCAGCAGACTAAGTATCAGCCGGGTGACCCCAAGCGCATGGATAAAGCAAAAGATGAGCAGGCTCCTGGGCGAGCTGCCGTGGTCCCGACGAAAGTAGATGCCAGCCCCAAGGCGGAGCCGGTTCCATTGGTGGAGCAACCAGTGGTGCGCCCGTACCGCCGTCCTCCCATCGAGCTTCTCCAGAGCAATCCCCGTCCGCGCAGCGCCCAGAGCACGCGCGAGATCGCGGAGAATGCTAAGCAACTGGAGAACACTCTCGAGACGTTCGGGGTCAAAGCTAAGGTCTCAGATGTGAGCCGTGGACCAACTATTACTCGCTATGAACTCCAGGTGGCGCCTGGGACCAAAGTGGCGAAGATCGTAAATCTCTCCGATGATCTGGCGCTTAACCTGGCTGCTGAGAATGTCAGAATAGAAGCCCCGATCCCTGGGAAATCGGCTATTGGGGTGGAAGTCCCCAATCGTGACGTCAGCATGGTCTACCTTCGCGACGTGATCGACTCCAGGGAGTTCAAAGATGCGCGCTCACCAGTCGCCGTCGCTTTAGGCAAGGATATTGCCGGAGACACGCTTGTCACCGATCTCGCCAAGATGCCTCATCTGCTCATCGCTGGAGCCACGGGCTCAGGCAAGAGCGTCTGTATCAACTGCATCATCGCAAGCCTGCTCTTTCGATCGTCGCCCGAAGAAGTCAAGCTGATCCTGGTGGATCCCAAAGTTGTTGAGATGAACACCTATAATGGCATCCCACATCTGATCGCTCCAGTGGTCACCGACCCAAAGAAGGCTGCGGGTGTCCTACGTTCGGTTACGCGCGAGATGGAGAAACGGTACGAACTGTTCGCAGCCGGAGGAGTCAAGGATATCGTTCGGTTCAACGAGCGCGTTCGCGAGACGGGCCAAGGGACGCTGCTCAGCTATTGGGTTGTGATTGTTGACGAGTTGGCTGACCTGATCATGGTGGCCAAAGAGGATGTCGAAGACGCCATCATTCGCATCGCTCAGCTCGCTCGCGCTGCAGGCATACACCTGGTCTTGGGAACCCAGCGGCCATCCGCGGACGTGATCACCGGACTAATCAAGGCCAATATTCCATCGCGGATCGCCTTCGCGGTCGCCTCGGGTACGGACTCGCGCATCATTCTCGATGGCAACGGCGCCGAGAAGCTGCTTGGCAAGGGTGATATGCTTTTCCACCCAATTGGAGCATCCAAGCCGATTCGCGCGCAGGGAGCATTCATCTCTGAACAAGAGGTGGAAGCGATCGTGGCGCATGTGAAGCTGCAGGGAGCCCCGGAATATGATACTGAGCTCATCCTGGGCGAGACAAGCACTGAGGAGAGTGTCGATGGTGAGACCGATGAGTTGTTTGCTCAGGCCGCGCGGATGGTTGTGGAGGCGGGTCAGGCCTCGGTCTCCTATCTACAACGTCGTCTGAAGGTCGGGCACAGTCGGGCTGGTCGCATTATGGACCAACTGGCAGAACATGGGGTTGTGGGCGAGAACCAAGGCAGCAAGCCGCGCGAGGTCTTGATGTCGCGCGAACAGTTGGAGAGCTACCTTGAATAACACCGTGGGAGTCGGAGATGAGGTATCAGAGCTGATACTGGAAAGCGAGCCATGCAGGCCACGTATGACCAATGGCCTCACCCGGGGAAAAGCGGGCTGTGGGCTGCAGGCTCCATAGATGGGAGTTGAGCTCAAGTGCGAGCCTATCGCGATCTAGCCTTGGTGTATGATCAGCTAATGTCCGAGGTTGACTACCAGCAATGGGCGGACTATCTGGAAGAGATCTGGCATCACCACGGGGCGAGAGTTGAACGGGTCTTGGACCTGGCCTGTGGAACAGGTACGGTCTCTCTGCTCCTGGCTGACCGTGGCTATCATGTGGTGGGCGTTGATCAGTCGGCCGAGATGTTGGCGGTTGCCGAGAGCAAGGCCGAAGCAGCTGGCCACGATATCTACTGGTGCGAAGGGGATATGCGTGAGCTGGACCTAGATGAGAGCTTTGACTCCGTCATTTGTCTCCATGATAGCCTCAACTACATGCTAATTGCTGATGATCTTGGCAAGGTCTTTACCGGGGTTGCCCAGCATCTTCGGCCTGGCGGGCTCTTTGTCTTCGACGTGAACACCATTGCCGCCCTTGAAGCTGTTGGTGATAACACCCTCTTTATGGAGGAGGAAAGCTCGTCCATCGTCTGGAAGAACTCCTACAACCCTGACCACCGGATCTGGGAGGTGGATCTGACCTTGTTCCTTAAGCAGCCCAGCGGCATGTATATGCGCTCAAAGGAGATCCACCGGGAAAGGGGTTATCATGAGCAGGAATTGGCAAACCTACTAACTACTTGCGGTTTTGATTTGAAAGCAGTCTACCATGCGTTGACGATGTTTCCACCGACAGCCAATACGAGTCGCCTTTACTTCGTCGCGAGACGCCTTTAGGGGCTAACTAGGTTCATGCGGGTTCTTGATGAGGTCTTCAACGAAAGGGTTTCTGTAAAAGGTGCTCGTATAACAGTCTTTCTGATAAGGTGTTACTGTTAGAGGTATTTCGCCATGGAAGGAGAGATGGCGTTGGGACAGATTGGTCAACGTCTAGCTGAAGCTCGCACCGCACGAGGCTTGAGTCTGGAACAGGTTCAGGAGATTACGAAGATAAGACTCAAGTATCTGACCGCTCTCGAAGCCGAAAACTGGCAAGACCTACCTGGAGAGGTATACTTGCGAGGGTTTCTCAAAAGCTACGCCCAGGTGGTTGGCCTTGATCCGATGGAGATGCTGGAACTTTATCAACCAACTCCTCCGCCGCAGTCTGAACCGATACCAGTGGCCAAGCCAGCTGCTAGGGTCGTAGCTCGCGTCGATGCCCCGGTGCCCAAGAGCACTGGTAGGCTGTCTGGTGGATATTCCAGGGTTGATCGACGCATGAGCCGCGCCGGTTCACGCCGGTCGTTGCGAGCGTTGGTGACGGTGGTAATGTTGCTGGGGCTCGTCTACCTCGGATACCGCGCTTGGCAGCCGCCGGCGGTGGTTCCCCCACCGTCTGCGCCCACTGGGACCACCGGCGGCACACCTGCGGCACCGCCCGGGACGGGAACGCCTAGCGGAAATGAACCATCGCCGACGCCCCCTACCGTGCCGGTGGTTCAACTCACGAAACAGAGTGAGACGCTGTTTGAGGTGCGTTATCTGGTAAAGTCAGCACAGCCGCTAAAGCTGAAGGTGGGTATTAAAGAGGCGGGTCCTGGTGAGGCTATCGGTCAATGCTGGATTGAGGTACAGAGTGATGCACGCAATCTTGGCGACACCATGCTTCGTTCAGGCCGTACTGAGGAGTACGCAGCCAGTGATACCCTGCGTCTTCGTCTGGGCAATCCGCAGCTCGCTGGCCTGATGGTCAACGTCAACGGTGTCGAGGTGCCGCGCCTGCAGACCAACGAAGCCGTTAACCTTATCTTCACACGGCAGAATCCATAGGCGGAGGCGGAAGGAAGGGCGTAGCGTTGCTACGCCCTATGTATATGAACAGTAGTGCTAAGCAGCCGAGGCTGCAGAGCGTCATCTGTGGGCTGTAGACTCGCTTAAGGAGCAAAATGCGATGAAGGATTTTCTACCTATCTCTAGGAACGATATGCAGCAGCGTGATTGGGAGCAGTGTGATTTCGTCCTGATTAGCGGTGACGCCTATGTGGATCACCCCAGCTTTGGCGTGGCGATTATCGGTCGAGTGTTGGAAGCAGAGGGCTACAAGGTGGGGATCATCCCACAGCCCAATTGGCAGAGCGATGACGATTTTGCCGCCCTAGGTGAGCCACGGCTTGGCTTCCTCGTGACGGCCGGCAATCTCGACTCGATGCTGAACAATTATACTGCCAGCAAGAAGCGTCGCAGTACTGATGAGTATTCGGCAGGCGGCAGAGGTGGGAAGCGCCCCAATCGAGCCACCATCGTCTATTGTCAGCGCATCCGTCAACGCTATGGTAACATCCCGATCATCATCGGTGGGATTGAAGCGAGCTTGCGTCGGTTAGCCCATTACGACTATTGGGATGACGCTGTCCGTCGGCCCATCGGGGTCGATGCTCAAGCAGACCTACTGGTTTACGGTATGGGTGAGTTGCAGATCCGCGAGATTGCTCACGCACTAGATGACGGAATCCCCGTGGAGGCGATTACCGAGATCAAAGGGGTTGCTTATCTGACCAACGAACCACCATCCGCTGGTCCAGATACCATCTACCTCCCCAGCTTTGAAGAAACGGTCGCCTCGAAAGAGAAGTATGCCGAGGCGTTTCGCGTCGCCTATGACGAGCACGATCCGGTCCGGGGGAAACGTCTGGTTCAGAAAGTTGGTGCCAGCTACGTTATTGTCAATCCCCCAGCGAGAATGCTCACCACTGAGGAGATGGATGCGGTCTACGCTCTGCCCTATGTTCGCGATTACCACCCCATCTATGAGCCTGATGGCGGGGTCCCAGCGATCAAGGAGGTGGAGTTTAGTGTCGTAAGCCATCGCGGCTGTTTTGGCGCTTGCTCTTTCTGTGCCATTACCTCACACCAAGGGCGCATTATCCAGAATCGGAGTGAGGACTCTATTATCGGAGAGGTGGAGACGCTGACCAAGCAGCCTCGCTTCAAGGGTTACATTCACGATATCGGCGGGCCCACCGCCAACTTCCGCAACCCTGCCTGTGAGTTCCAAGCTGTTCGGGGAGCATGCAAAGGCAAGCAGTGCATGTATCCAGAGCCTTGCCGCCACCTCAAGGCAGATCACGAGGACTATATCCGCATCCTGAGGCGCGCGCGTGCGGTGAAGGGCGTCAAGCGTGTCTTCATCCGTTCAGGGGTTCGCTACGACTACCTCCTGCACGACAAGTCCAACGATTTTCTTAATGAACTCTGTGAGCATCACATCAGTGGTCAGTTAAAGGTGGCACCGGAGCACGTGGCTCCATGTGTCACCAATCTGATGGGGAAGCCCGGGCGCGGCGTCTATGAGCGCTTTATGGGTGCCTACAGCCAGGCCAATGAGAACCTAGGCAAGAAACAGTACCTTGTCCCCTACTTCATCGCCAGCCACCCCGGCAGCAGTCTCAAAGAAGCGGTGGAACTGGCAGAGTTCGTGCGTGACATGGGCTACCACCCCGAGCAGGTGCAGGATTTCATACCGACCCCTGGCAGCCTGTCCACGGCCATGTATTACACGGGGCTCAACCCCCTGACGGGCGAGAAGGTAACAGTGATCAAGTCGCCGGAGAAGCGGAAGCTGCAAAGGGCACTGCTGCAATACCGAGACCCCAAGAACTGGCCATGGGTCTACAAGGCGCTGGTTGAGGCGGGGCGTGAGGACCTGATCGGACACGGTCCTAAGTCTCTGATCCCGCCACCACCGTGGAAAGGGATTACGAACCCGCCTGGCGTGGCTGAGAAGGAGCAGGCAGTCATCAGCAGAGGCCCGACGAGAGCAGGTAGAGGGGACGGCGTTCCGCCGAAGTATTCACAACGACACCAAGGTGGCGCCGACGGACCAGCGCGAGGCTCTGTTGGACGGAGTCAGCCCGCGGCGAAGTCCCGCGCGACGGATGGCAAGCGTTCCGCCCGCCGCCCGAAGTAGGTCCGGGCCGGCAGGCAAGAGGTCAGATGCATGGGTTCAACCCATGCATCTGTTCTATTATCAGCACAGGAACTTGCACTTCATATGGTAAACCCGCACCGCCCTGAAAACCATAATCCTACGTCATGCAAGTTCCTAAAAGCTGAGTTATGCAAGATGCTAAGCTGGCAGGTTTATTGCATCAGCGTTGCGAAAAGGATCTTCACCAACTGGAGACCGTGAAAGTCTCGACTACCCAATGACAGATAGGGAGGGTTGCACGTGGCAACAGAGCGCATTATGATCGTCGACGATGAGGCCAGTGCCCGTGAGCTTTTTGGCATTTGGCTGCATCAAGAGGGTTATCACACCACGACTGCTGTCGATGGCGAGAGCTGTCTGCGACAGATGGCGCAAGTTCAACCCGACCTGGTTGTACTTGACCTCAAGCTTCCACCTGGAATATGGGGTGGCCTCAGTACCCTGGAACAGCTGAAGCGCCTGTATCCGGATCTTCCCGTTATCATCGTCTCCAACAAAGCGGATACCAAGAAAGCGGTGGAATGCATTCGTCTGGGCGCCTTCGACTTCGTTGATAAGATGGACGCCAAGACTGAGCTGCCCATTGCGGTTGCCAATGCACTTAAGATCTCACGCCTTCAAGAACGCACCCACCGGCTGGAAGAAGAGAATCGGTTGTACCGCGCCGAAGCCGCCAAGGCCTTTGGCTTTGATCGGTTGGTAGGGGGTTCAGAACCCATGCGCGAGCTCTACCGGATAATCGAGCGTGTGGCAGATACGGATGCATCCATCCTTATCTTGGGCGAAACAGGTACGGGTAAGGAACTGGTTGCTGGCGCCATACACCAGACGAGCCGCCGTCATCAGGGCCCATTTATCAAGGTCAACTGCGCAGCTCTTCCTGAGAGCCTGCTGGAGGACGAACTCTTTGGCCACGAGAAAGGGGCGTACACCGGTGCCCAGGTACGGAGAGCAGGACGGTTCGAGCTCGCTGATGGCGGGACGCTCTTTCTCGATGAGATTGGTGACATGTCGCTGCCCACACAGGCAAAGGTCTTGAGGGTGCTCCAAGAACAGGAGTTTGAACGGGTTGGGGGCTCCCGTACTGTGCACGTTGATGTTCGGGTGGTGGCCGCTACCAACAAAGATATACGCGAGATGATCAGCAAAGGCCAGTTTCGTGAGGATCTGTATTACCGCCTTAAGGACATCGCCATCGCACTCCCGCCGCTTCGGGCGCGACGTGATGACATCCCGCTGCTCGTCCAGCACTTCTTAACTGAGTTTGCTGGGCGATATCGGGGTCGTCAGCTGTCCAACGACGCTCTGCGTGTGCTTCTTGCCCACGAATGGCCAGGCAACATACGTGAACTCAAAGCGGTCTTGAAGAACGCCTGCATTCTTGCCCGCGATGAGTTGGTTGGAATAGGAGATCTGCCAAGGGACGTTGCCGGCGACGGGCATCCTGTCGCTGCGCCCGCAGCCGCCTTCGTTGGCATGACCCTGGACGAGATCGAGAAGCTCGTAATTATCGATACTCTGAGACAGACTCTGGGTAATCGCTCAGAGGCCGCCCGACTCTTAGGCTTGACTTGGCAGTCCCTCGACCGTAGGTTAAAAAAGCATGAAATAACGGCAGATGATAAGTGATGGGAGTGGGGCAAGCCATGGGTGCGCACATGAACGATCTCATCCGAGAACTATCCTCACCATCGAGGGGACGAGATGCCCTGCTCAGGTTAGTGAGCAAGGGGAGGATTGCCCGCCTTCTGGAGCATCTTGACAGCCATCCAGCAAACTGGGAATTAGTAGAGACCTATGCTGGTGCTGTGCTAGAGGCTCTGATCGAACGACGGGATCTAGACCCTGACGCACCCGAGGTGGTAATGTTGATCAGTAGGCTCAACCCAGATCGCCTCTACACCAAAGCTAAGGAGATCGCCGATCGTGGGCAGCTGGGGTGGGCGTTGCTAATCGTGACGACGGTCCTCAAGGATCACCCTCAAGCGGATGCCCAGTGGTGGTGGCTGCGGGCCCAGATAGAGGCTGGTCGCAAACAGACCGATCAAGAGTACAGTGCGCTGCTGGAGGTGCTTAGCCGCCATCCGGAACCCGCACTTGAGAGCACAGTTGCCCGCCGCCTAATCGAGATTGGCTTCTGGCAGGACGGGTTTGTGGTGCTTAGGAAGCTCTACGTGCTCCCCGCATGGCGAGGTAGCGTTATCCAGTTGCTGGCGAGCCTGGTCTTAACGGACAATGGATGGTCAGAGCCCGATCAGTACCCCAAATGGGATCGCTACTGGGCGGAGAGCTTTGATGATCTGGCCCGCGTACAACTCTGGGGGCAGATGCTTGAGATCGGGAGCCAACAGGTAGCATATGATCGCGACGCACTGGCTGACGGGATCGAGGCCATGCAATCCTGTCTGAAGTCCATCGGTGGGCGCGATCTTGAGGCTGACTCCGAACAGGCCCAGCTTGGCCACGCTTTGGCGCTGAAACTAATGCGCTTTGTCAATAGTTTGGAACCCATCGAGCTGAGTGAGCAACCCATCTACATGATGCTCCTAGACATGTTGGTTGCTTGGGAGATTCGCTGGAAGGAGCGTGGGGTTACCCTCGCTTACTCCATGGAGAAGGATCTGGGCTCGGTCTGGGTGGACGAGCGGGTGTTCGTCCCGGCTATGGAGATCCTATGGGAGCAGTTCGCATCGCAGCTTGTCCCCGGGAGCCGAGCGTCGCTAGGGACTAATCGAGACGCCATGGGTCAGGCTGTGGAGATTGTTCTCGAGCCATGCGATCCACTCCGTTGCATTCCGCCACAACCGCTGTCAGCCATCGATGCAGCCTTCGTCGAGAGGGTCATGAGGGGCCATGGCTATCATTGGGACTATGGCGGCGACGGCAACCGTACGCTGTCAGTCTCCATCTCCACCACCGCCCCGTCGCCGTCACAGGAGGTCGCGCGTGAGGAGCAGGGAAGAGAATGGCTCACACGCTGGCAGGTGCGCGGCCAAGATGGACTCTCATCACTCAGTCAGCAGGATAGTATGATTTGCGAGCCGTTCGTCTGGGGCATGCGGCTAGTGCAAGGGCTGAAAAACGGGCTGATCGCCGATTGGGCGGAGCAGATCCGCGTGATCGTCCATGATCTGAAGAACCTATTCACCTTCATGCAGCAATGGATCAATCAGGCGCTGACGGACCCGTATAGCTGGACCATGGCCATGGAGCGAGTAGCGGAGATTAAGGCGCGTATGCAGGAGACACTGATGGCGGTTCGCGAGCTGGCTGTGCTGAGCGGTCCGCCTGAGTGCGAACCCGTAGCGGTCGTTGAACTTGTCCGGCGTGTGATCAGCAACAGCCGAGCGTTCCTTGAGGCGCATTCCGTCTCCTGTTCCATCGACCAGAAGACAGGACGAGGTGAGATATGGGCAGATCCCAAACGGCTGATCTCCGCCATCACCAACCTGCTGAAGAACGGAGTAGAGGCGATGCCAGAGGGAGGCCAGATCACGGTCACCATTGATCAGACTGATCCGGGCTCAGTTCGTCTGGCCATGGCGGATACTGGAGTTGGCATTGAGGCCGAGGATCTCCCCAGTCTGTTTGCCTTGGGACGCTCCAATAAGCCGGGGGGCTCAGGCGTCGGTCTCGCTGCGGTGGCGAGAACGTTGACCAGTATGGGCGCTGCGATCACGGTTGACAGTTCCCCAGGTCTTGGCAGCCGCTTCATCATCGTGTTTCCGCAGAGATCCGCTCACCCCACTGGGCATGGGGGACTGCTGCCCTTGCCCAAGGAGCAGCAGCCAAGAATGACACAACAGGCACTGCGAGCAGCCTCGGCCCTGCATGCTGCAGGCGACCACAGAATGACGGTACACCTTTGGTATAAGGCGCTTATCGGACAAGTTGAGCCGCCATTACGGCGCACTCTGCCACCAGTGCGAGTTCGTCAACTGCTGGCTAACGTGACACAAGCCACCAAGCGCGGATCACAGCAGCTTAATGACAACCACCGAGCACGGCTGCAGAGCGCCTTGGGGTGTCCGATCAAACAGTTGGTCAAGAAGAGTGATACGGTCATCCAGGCACTGATCAGTGGCGCTTGGGAGCGGCTTACTCATCCACTGCACTGGGCAATCCTGTTGCAGTTATTCACGGGACAGGACGTATATCCGTGGCCGGGCGAGCTCTGCAGTCAGATGGCGCGCTGGCTAGTTCGTGCTGATATGGTAGACGAGATGGAAGTACTAGATATAGACCGTGTTGCTGATCTGGGAGCTGAGCTATCCACACTTCTAGAACTTGCCCTTGAGGGTCATTTGGGGGCATAATAGAGATATACAGATGCCCGCAGCTCACAGCCCGCAGTGAAGTCGATCGTCATCCGTCAATCATCTGGAAGAGCTGACGAGCTTCATCCACCGTGGCGCCGGCGAGCGGCATGGCTGACTAATGGGCTGCAATGGCTCATCGAGGGAGTGATACTCAGCGGCCATGGGTGATCCGCCATCGCCAGTCGTCTGAGCCACTGAAGGAGGAACTAATGAAGGTCGGTGTCATATCGTTAGGCTGTGCGAAGAACCTGGTTGATACAGAAGTCATGTTGGGGTTGCTGCGTCAAGCGGGCTATGAGATCGTAAATGATCAGCACAGTGCTGAGATCATGGTGATCAACACTTGCGGATTCATTGAGAGCGCTAAACAAGAATCGATTAATACGATCATTGAGACTGGACAACTGAAGAGCACAGGCAGCCTGCGATTACTTCTGGTGGCTGGCTGCCTATCACAGCGCTACCGCGAAGAGCTGCTTTCCGAACTCCCAGAGATCGATGCCATCATCGGCACAGGGGATGTCACGGCCATCGTGCCGATCATTGAGCGTGCCCTTCATGGCGAACGGGTGGCCCAGGTCGGTGAACCAGAGTTCCTGTACGATGAAAACCATCCACGGGTGCAGTCTACCCCTGACGCCACGGCGTATGTGAAAATTGCCGATGGGTGCGACAATTGTTGCAGCTACTGCATCATCCCCCAGCTAAGAGGGCATTATCGTAGTCGCAGTCTGGAGTCGATCGTGACCGAGGTTGAACGCCTGGCGGAACAAGGAGTGCGTGAGTTCTGCCTCATCGCTCAAGACACCACTCGCTACGGCCTCGACCGCTACGGTGAGTACCGGCTTCCCGAACTGCTGCGCAGATTGGCAAGGATTGACGGCGTCAGATGGTTGCGGTTGCTCTACTGCTACCCGACACATTTTACTGATGAGATTATCGCTACCATGGCGGACGAAGACAAGGTCTGCAAGTACATCGATCTACCTCTACAGCATAGCGAGGACCGGATCCTCAGCGAGATGAATCGACGGGGAGACCAGCGATCGATCCGAGAACTGCTAACCAAGCTGCGTCAGGCCATGCCGGATCTGGTTATGAGAACCAGCTTGATCGTCGGTTTTCCTGGTGAGACGCAAGCCGACGTGGATGCGCTCACAGGATTTATCCAAGAGATCGGCTTCGATCATCTCGGGGTCTTCACGTACTCCCGCGAAGAAGGCACCGTGGCAGGCGCTCGTGCTGATCAGGTGGACGACGACGTTAAGGAGAAGCGGCGGGACCAGGTCATGCGCGTCCAAGCTGAGGTTGCTCGGCGCCGCCACCAACGATGGGTCGGACGCGTGGTTGACGTACTGGTAGAAGGGATCGATGAGAGCGGTCATCGTATTGGCCGTTTCTGGGGACAAGCTCCAGGAGTGGACGGCGTTGTGGTCGTTCGTAATACGCAGGCCAGTGTTGGGCAGTCCTGTCGAGTGAAGATCACGGGTGCGCTGCAGTATGATCTGGTAGGAGAGGAACACCATGAACCTTGCGAATAGTATCACCATCACACGCATCTTCCTGGTTCCGGTCATCTTGGTCTTCCTTCTGGTTCGTATGCCCTACGGCAGCTTCATCGCTGCCGGGATCTTTGTGCTGGCCGGCGTCACCGATGGGCTTGATGGCTATATCGCCCGCAAACATCGTCAGGTGACGAAGCTGGGTAAGTTTCTTGATCCACTGGCCGATAAGCTGCTGGTCTCATCAGTATTGGTCTCGTTGGTGGGACTAGGTTCCATCGCCCCCTGGGTGGCGGTGGTTATCATCAGTCGTGAGTTCGCGGTGACTGGGCTACGTCTCGTTGCTGCCTCGGAGGGGGTCGTGATTGCAGCTAGCCCGATTGCCAAGTTCAAAACGGTCACGCAGATTGTCGCCATCACAGCGGTAATTCTTGGAAACTTTCCTTTTAGTTACATCAATTTCCCCTTCTCAACTCTGGCCCTATGGGTGTCGGTGGTTTTCACGATCTGGTCGGGTGTGGACTACTTTGTGAACGCCCGCGAGTTCCTGCAGCCATCCAACTAATATGAACATGCCCGCAGCGAACGGCTCGCAGCCCGCAGTGGGGGTCAACCATCTACACGGTAGCGATTAGGTAGGTGTGGTAACTTAAGGCACGAGGACCTGCTGCTGCCCCTTGCCAAAACAAAAGAATGATGTTAACATAATGAGCCCTGCGCGCGCCGCAGTGGCTCGTTTTGTGTCTGTGGACGATTTGCTAAACCTCAGTAGCTGTGGTATCATGATTTTATGTAAACATGAAGGCGAGGTGAAAGGTATGAACTTTCGTGGCATAAAGCTGTCGGTCGTACTGCTCATTGCGGTGGCCACTCTAGCCGTGTTCCTGGGAGGACAGATGGTGATTGCAGCTGTAACTGTAGATAAGCAATTGGTAAAGCTGTTGACGGATCAGTCTGAGCTGACAAGCTTCGAGATAGATAAGCATGCTCAACCCGTGCGTATTACCATCGGCTTGAAACCCGATGCTGATCTCAAGTCTGTTTATGATTCCCTGGACAAAGAACTCACTGCTCTTTTGGGGGTTCGTGGGTATACGATTGCTGTCAAAGACAATCGCAACCAGGTCCTCAAAGATGCCCTCTACGACGTACACTATGCAGTTCGTGAAGGCTTGACCAGGGGCAACTTCACCGAGATGTCGGTCAAGATCGATGAGGTCGTCAAGGCGCAGGGCATTGATTCGCACGCCTTATGGGTTGATGATCAGCGTGTGTACCTGCAACTGCGCCACGGAGATTCTGCCTTGTTTGAGATATACGAGCGCGTCTCCACTCAGAGCAGCAGGTTAGTTGGATAGATCACAGAACGCAAGTGATCGCATGAGAAAGGAGGATGCCAGATGAAAAGGGAACTGATGCTTGGTGCGGCGCTGGGAGGACTGTTGTTCCTGATCTATCAGGGGGTCAATGTCCTACCAGTGTTGGCTGGGTTAGGATTGATGTACATGCTTTTCACCACAACCAATTTGCGCAGTATGGGCAAAGGCTTTGCGACTGTCTCAGCGCAGGGCAGCACCACCGTACCGCAGATTAAGTTTGACGATATCGGAGGGCAGGCGACGGCTAAACAAGAACTGCTGGAAGCATTGGACTTCCTACGTCGGGGTGATCAGATGAAGGCGCTGGGCATTCGTCCGCTGAAAGGCATTCTTCTGATTGGTCCACCCGGGACCGGCAAGACCCTACTTGCGAAAGCTGCCGCCACTTATACCGATAGCGTTTTCATGGGCGCATCGGGCAGCGATTTTGTCGAGATGTACGCCGGCGTCGGCGCACAGCGGGTACGAAAGCTGTTTGAACAAGCGAAGGACTCCGCCCGCCGTGAGAAGCGCGACAGTGCGATTGTGTTCATCGATGAGTTTGAGGTCTTAGGTGCCCGCCGTGGTGCTAATTCCAGTCATATGGAGTATGACCAGACGCTCAATGCTCTCCTGGTAGAGATGGATGGTCTTACCCAAGACGAGGACGTCCGCGTTCTGGTTATGGCCGCGACTAATAGGGTGGATATGCTTGACCCTGCCATCACTCGCCCCGGTCGTTTTGACCGCATTGTCAAGGTCGATCTGCCAGATAAGGAAGGTCGTTCAGCGATTCTGAAGCTCCACGTTCGCAACAAGCCCATGGCCACGGACGTTGATCTCGACAAGATCGCTCAAGAGACCTTCGGTTTTTCCGGAGCTCACCTCGAGAGTGTCACCAATGAAGCTGCGATCCTTGCGCTTCGAGACAGCAGCATCGTCATCACCCTACGCCATTTGCGCGAGGCGGTGGAGAAGGTGATGTTAGGTGAAAAGCTGGACCGTCATGTTGCCCGCGAAGAGTTGCAGCGCGTGGCCATTCATGAGATCGGCCATGCCCTGGTAAGTGAAGATGTGAGACCGGGTTCAGTAGCCAGCATTACAATTACGCCGCGCGGGAATGCTCTGGGCTATATGCGGCAGGTCCCCCAAGACGATCAGTATCTGCATACCAGGAAGCAGATCGCTGGTCAGATCAGGATCTGTCTGGCTGGCGCCATCGCCGAGCTGCAGATGCTGGGCGAGAAGAGCACGGGCGCCAGCGGGGATTACAGCGAAGCGTTGCGTCTCGCTAAGAAGATCGTCGAAGGCGGGCTCTCTGATCTCGGTATTGTTGATCCAGACGGTGCCAAGAACGCCATCAACGAACAGGTCTCGGTGATCCTAAAGGAGGAAGAAGAGACAGTCTGCCAGTTGCTTGGCGATAAGCAGGAACTGATCAGGCGCATGGCCGATCACCTGCTTAACGACGAACGAATTAGTGGCGAAGAGTTTCGTGCGGCTATCGCCGCACACGCTATCGAAGCTGCCTAGTGAATGAAAAGCAAAGCGTCATCTGCTCGAGGCAGGTGACGCTTTGCTTTTCTCTGTCGTTATAGAGTACCAGGATAGGATGATATGGTCGGTCAATTGTCACTTGGGCAGTCTTACAATTGACGGCCCGGATGGGTATTTCACGAGCCACTGCCAGCCGTACCGCCCCTCTGCTCACGATGCCGGTCATACAGTTTGCCTATCATCCCGATGAAGCCTATGACCACCACCGTCCAACTGCCTGTGGGAGAAATACGTTTTGTCACCAGCATTAAAGCTGCCAGGATCACAAATGCCATTGCCTGCAACAGATAGATGCCGATACCCATGGCTTCACCTCCCTATCATCATGGTATGAGTCCTAGCCACGCGGGGTGCCTCAATCCGACAGATTGACCACTGATTCGTCAACCGCCCTAGTCAACAATCTGAAAGGCAGGGGCTCGCAAAGGAGATCAACTATTCCCCCGGGTAGATGACACAGACGGATGACTGGCGGCAGCAGGGGATACTGATGAGAGTGGCGAAAGTGAAGCACCGAGGTGATAGTGCTTGAGAGCAGAGATCGTGACTGTGGGAACAGAGATACTACTTGGAGAGATCATCAACACCAACAGCAGCTATCTGGCTCGTGAGTTGGCGAGCCTAGGAGTTGATGTATACCGACAGACCAGCGTTGGTGACAACCTTACCCGCGCAACACAGGCAGTTCGTGAAGGCCTAAGTCGTGCCGACTTGGTCATTACCACAGGCGGTCTTGGCCCCACCGATGATGACTTGACTCGTGAGGCGGTCTGCGCCGCGTTGGACATTCCGCTGATATTGGATGAACAGCAGCTGCGTGTGGTCGAAGCGCACTTTGCTGGTCGCCGCCAGGCGATGCCGCCCAACAATATTAAGCAAGCGATGATCCCCCAAGGCGCTGTCATCTTGCCCAATCCCAATGGCACCGCCTGCGGCAGTGCTGTCGTAGTTGGGGAGAAGATGGTTATGATGCTGCCCGGCCCGCCTTTTGAGCTGGAACCGATGTTTGTGAACCATGGTGTTCCATGGCTGCGTCGTGTTTATGGCTTGAGGGACGTGCTCGTTACTCGAACGTTGCGTTTCTTCGCCATCGGTGAGTCTCGTCTTGAGACGGAACTGATGGACCTACTGCGCGCGCAGAGTGATCCCACCATGGCGCTGTATGCCAAGACCGGTGAAGTAGAACTAAGATTGGCGACCAAAGCGTCCAGCACGGTCGAGGCTGACCTGCGGTTTGCCCCGGTGGAACGAATGATTCTAGACCGCCTGGGATATCATGTTTACGGCTATGGTGAAGATAGCCTGGAGACGGTGGTTGCGGCCTTGTTGCTCAAGCGGTCCGTGACCGTTACCACTGCTGAATCCTGCACGGGTGGACTGATCGCACATAAGCTGACGAATGTACCTGGAAGCTCGGCTTACTTTGACCGCGGGTTCGTGACGTACAGCAACGAAGCTAAGCAGGGCGAACTGGAGGTAGATGCGCAGGTCATCGAGGAATACGGTGCAGTCAGCGCTGAGTGTGTGCGCGCCATGGCAGAGGGTGCCCGCCGAGTTACGGGCTCTGATCTTGCCCTGGCGGTGAGCGGGGTCGCTGGACCTGGTGGAGGTACGGAAGCTAAGCCGGTGGGCCTAGTATTTATCGCCCTTGCCTCCGCCAACGCTGTTCAAGTGATCAGGCTTCAGCTTAGTGGGTCAAGGCAAAGAATCAAGGAGTTTAGTTCCAAACACGCGTTGTTTATGTTATACTGTTTTCTTACGGGACGAACACTAGTATCAACTGGCAATATGACGGTTGTACAGTCGTCCTGATATAACGGCACTAGGCACCAGCTACTAGCCACTGGGAGACTAATGAAGCGGTGGATCGGGTATGTCCCCGTTGCCACCTAGTCCATCTTCTCTGGGCTTTGAGCGCTTCTACTAAGGGTCATCTGCTGCTTACGGCAGTGCCATAGAGGACGAAGAGACTTTACTGCGTGGCCACCAGACGGTTGACTCATGAAGATTGACTCATGAAGGTTAACTCCGACTGTGGGCTACGGGCCGTGCGCTGCGAGCTTTTCAGTCTAGTGTCTAACACATGGAGGTACTGAAATGGGTCAATTTGGTGAATTAAGTCTTAACGATGCCATCTGTCGTGCCATTGCGGAGATGGGTTTTGAGGAACCCTCGCCGATCCAGGCGCGAACTATCCCGATCCTATTGGATGGACGGGATCTCATCGGTCAAGCTCAGACTGGGACGGGAAAGACAGCGGCCTTTGCGATCCCACTTCTGGAGCGGCTGGATATGCAACGGCCCGGGGTTAAGGCCCTGGTCCTGGCGCCGACTCGAGAGCTGGCGGTGCAGGTCGCTGAAGAGGTCAATCGTATCGGCAAGTTTATGAACGTCAGAACGCTCGCTATTTATGGTGGCCAGGCGATTGATCGGCAGATTCGTTCACTGCGCTACGGTGTGGATATCGTCATCGGCACGCCTGGGCGTCTGATCGATCATATTAGGCGCAAGACGCTCCATCTGCACGAGGTGAGCATGCTCGTCCTGGATGAGGCGGATGAGATGCTGAATATGGGTTTCATCGAGGATATCGAAACCATCCTCAGCGAAGTCCCCGAGCAACGTCAAACCATGCTCTTTTCAGCTACCATGCCTGACCCCATCCGACGCCTAGCGGATCGTTACATGCAGTC
Organism: uncultured Clostridia bacterium; assembly: GCA_964402415.1. Classification (GTDB taxonomy): domain Bacteria; phylum Bacillota; class JAAYKD01; order JAAYKD01; family CAYOCI01; genus CAYOCI01. The sequence continues at coordinate 5,330 of CAYOCI010000056.1, read as the reverse complement.
ACCTGTCACGATCTCAGTGGCCAGGGAGCACCTAACGGTTCCCCTGACTGAGCAGGTGTTCTATGAAGCAAGGCCTGAGGATAAACTCGAGGCGCTATGCCGTGTCATTGATACTGAAGATATCCAGCAAGCAATTATCTTCTGCCGGACCAAGAAGGGCGCCGATGAGCTTGCATCCAGTCTGAAGGCCCGTGGATATCTTGTCGATGCGCTTCATGGCGATCTGAATCAGATGCAGCGTGATCGAGTCATGAAGCGCTTTCGCGAGGAACAGATTGAGATCATGGTTGCCACTGATGTGGCCGCCCGTGGCTTGGATATTGAAGGGGTTTCGCATGTCATCAACTATGACATCCCGCAGGATCCCGAGTCCTACGTTCACCGAATCGGAAGAACCGGTCGAGCAGGACGGAGCGGCGTCGCGATCACTCTGATCACCTCAAGAGAGTTCGGTCAGCTCAAAGAGATTGAGCGCTTGGTTAAGGTCCGTATTCGTCGTCGACCGGTACCCGCCTTGGCAGAGCTCTCTGAGCGTCAGAAGGAGTATTTCTCCAAGCGGCTACTGGAGATGATCAGCAAGCCCAACCTCGAGCCATACGTCGCCCTCATGGAGGACCTGTCAGCAGAGTACGATCTTCTCGAGCTGGCGGCTGGAGCGCTTCGGCTGACCGTTGACAAAGACTTCGACACGGATCAAGTCGAACGCCGTGATAGTAAGCAGATCAGCTTTGAGAATACCGGGGCCGAGCCAGGTTTTGTAAGATTTTTCCTTAACGTTGGGCGAGCCAATGCCGTTCGGCCGCAGGATATCGTTCGTACCATCGCCAGTCAGGCTAATATTCCAGGTCGTGTGATCGGACGGATCAATATTTTTGACCGCTTCGCCTTTGTGGAGGTCCCCAGAGACACGGCACAGGCGGTGTATGACACCATGCGTCGCGCCGAGATCAACAACGTTTCGGTCCATATCGAGCCGGCGAAACCTCGGGTATAGCGGAGGATGACATGCGGGTCTTCATCGCCTTGGAGATGCCCGATGCCGATAGAGACAGGCTTCGTCCCTGCCTTGCGCAACTCGCGCGTGAAAGCCGAGAGGTCAAGTGGATGGCTGTGCAGAACCTGCACCTCACCTTGAAGTTCTTGGGCGAGGTCTCGGGTGAGCTGTTGTCGGACCTGAACACTGCGTTGGCTGCTATCGCGAAGGGAACTGCTCCCTTTGTGCTTCGGTATGAGCGAGTAGGCTTCTTTCGCAGCGGGGGAGGACCGAGCGTTATCTGGCTTGGCATTACGCGACACGACCAGCTTCAAGCACTGGCAGAGCAGGTGGCACTCGGGTCTGAGAGGTTGATCCGGACGGACGATCGCAGGCCTTTTCGCCCCCATATCACCCTTGGTCGGGTCAGGCAGCCGTATGGGGGTCCGCCGCTTCCCGCGGTGCTTGAGCGCATCGATGCAGGTAGTCTGCCAGATTGGACTGTTCATGAGCTGAGTCTCATCAGGAGTGAGCTCACTCCTCGGGGCCCCGTTTACACCGTAATCTCTCGCCACCAACTGGGAGGGGAATAGGTGTACCATTTCATCTCATTGCCGAGACACCTTAACGTCCAGAGTTTCGATCGCTTTCTAAGCGAGTTTCGCCTGATTGATGGGGTGACCAATGTACTCTCGCTGCGTGAGCTGGAGTTCGTCGATCCTTATGGACTGGTGAGCCTGTTCACTCTCCTCCGCCACTGTCGTCGTATTGCCCACCGCATCGCACTCTACCTTCCGCGCTCGGCCTCGGTTCTCAACTACCTGCGTCGAAGCAATCTCTTGGATCTGGCAGCTGAGATCGCGGAGATTCTGCCACGGGAGAGACGACTAGTTCTTGATCGCCAGGAAGAGTGGCTGTTGCAGATGACTCCAGTGGTACAGGAAGATGATGTGGCTGAGGTTGTGGGCGAGGTCATGGGCAGAGTCGAGGAGATGTTGAGCAAGAGCCTGGCTCTGAGTTCACGAAGGCTCGTTAAGTTCTGCGGTGCGCTGTCCGAACTGTGTCAGAATGTCCCCCAACACAGTCAGGACTGGGGAGTAGTCGTCGTACAGGTCTACAAACGAGCAGACGGAGAGCGGTTTGTTCGTCTCGCTCTGGGCGACTTAGGGATCGGCTTGAGGGGCAGCCTGGCGCAGAAATACCCTGTGGAACAATGGAGCGAAGCGGAGGTGCTGAGGGCCGCGGTTACAGCGGGGATCTCACGCATGGCTGCTGAGGGACGAGGCCTAGGGCTGGCGCAGGTAAAGGCGACGGTCCAGGAGATGGGGGGGACGCTCCATCTCCGTTCGGGAGTGGCCCGTGTCTTCATTCGTGATCATGATGAATTCCACTTTACGGTTCCTTTCTTCCCCGGAACACAGATAGCATTTGAGTTGCCGGAGAATCGAGAGACCGGAGCACAGACACGAGACACCAGAGGGGAGACGGTCAGGTGAATGCGCTTGGACAGCGGGCCGGCGTATATGTATCGGTACTGTTCTTAACGTGCTGATCTCGTCACGTCTTGCGTTCTCTCTGCAGGCCGGTGTCTGGTGTCTGATAACTTATGAAACAAGCCTCTTCCTTTTTGGGAAGAGGCTTGTCAGTTTGTCCAAGATATGCTAAGCTATGTGCGTGTTCAGTGAAGGAGGTGAAGACGAGGTGGGGATATCGCCTCAGCAAGGAGCCACTCGTGATCCTGAACTGACTTCTCATCAAGTGCAGATGAGTGAATATGGCAAGATCCTCGTAACTCGCAAGTTGGGAGAGAAGGTTCGTTCAGCCCTGTCTGCGTTGTTGGACCAAAGGCGCGAACCAGCGGTTTTGGAGCTGGACTTCACTGGGGTGGCCATCGTTGACTACTCCTTTGCCGATGAAGTGATCGTACGTAGCCTGGTCAGTATGTTAGCTAAGAGCCATGGAGAGAAGTATCTGGTTCTACAGGGGCTAAACCCTGACCTGGGCGAGAATGTCGCCGTCTCCCTGCAGCAGCGTGGTTATGGCCTTATGGTGCAGGATGGAGATACATGGCAGATCATCGGGAGCTCTAAGGATCATCTGCAGCAGGCGCTGGTCATGATCAATCAGCGTGGCTGCATTACGGCGCGTGATCTTGCTGATGATCAAGGACTGGCAATCAATACCGCCAGCAATCGACTGATGGACCTGTATCGTGCTGGCCTTGCCCATCGATCAGAGAAAGCCCTCCCGGGTGGAGGGAAGCAGTTCGTCTATGTCAGCCTGTTGAGGATCCAACCGTCTGAGCCAACCGACTGAGTCTTCCGTTTGGATGAGCGAAGGAACTCTCTGTGAGATGCCGCGTCGGTTGTGGCTCCGAAACCGAGTAGCCTGTGACAATCAACTTGAGCGACCGGGTCAGGTGATTCTAGACTGCTGACCTAAGACGGTTGACTCGCGCAACGGAAAGGGGAAGAGGAGAAATGGCGGCAGTGGACAAGCAGAAGGCCCTGGAAAGCGCATTGAGCCAGATCGAGAGACAGTTTGGTAAGGGATCAATTATGAAACTGGGTGAGGCGTCGGCTAAGCTCAGCATCGAGGTTATTCCCACTGGTTCGCTTGCCCTGGATATCGCACTTGGCGTAGGGGGTGTACCGCGGGGGCGTGTTGTCGAGATCTATGGCCCTGAGTCGTCTGGTAAGACAACCGTGGCCCTCCATATCATTGCCGAGGCTCAGCGCCTGGGCGGGACCGCTGCCTTTATCGATGCCGAACATGCCCTGGATCCAGTTTACGCTGGGAAGTTGGGGGTCAATATCGATGACCTTCTGATCTCGCAGCCTGATACAGGGGAGCAAGCTCTGGAGATCGCTGAGGCTCTGGTGCGTAGCGGCGCGATCGATGTCATCGTCGTTGACTCAGTGGCAGCTCTTGTTCCTCGCGCTGAACTGGAGGGCGATATGGGCGACGCCCATGTCGGGCTGCAAGCCCGACTTATGTCACAGGCGCTGCGTAAGCTGGCTGGCGCTATCAGCAAGTCACATACCACGGCCATCTTCATCAATCAGCTCCGTGAAAAGGTGGGCGTGATGTTTGGCAACCCCGAAACCACCACTGGCGGTCGAGCCCTGAAGTTCTACGCCTCTATCCGTTTGGAGGTTCGACGTGTTGAGTCCTTGAAGCAAGGTACCGACGTTGTCGGCAACCGCACGAGGGTGAAAGTGGTCAAGAACAAAGTAGCACCACCGTTTAAGCAAGCTGAGTTCGATATCATGTATGGTGAAGGTATATCACGCGAGGGCGGGGTCCTGGATATCGCCTGCGACCTGGATGTCATCAACAAGAGCGGTGCATGGTTCTCTTATAACGGCGAGCGACTTGGGCAAGGGCGTGAGAACGTCAAGCAGTTCCTGCACGATCATCCCGACCTCCTAGATGCCGTCGAGATGAAGGTGCGCGAGGCGTTTAGCCTTGGAACGGTCAAACTCAAAGCTGCAACCGAAGCCTCTGACGACGAGGAATAAGCGGCTAACCCGCAGCCCTGAGCCCGGAGCCCGCGGTGGGCACGAGCCGAAGTGTACATGGTGAGTGCGGCCTTGGCCGGTTCACGGATGGTCTTCGTCGGCTCGTCCCTCTCCTGCAGGCGGTTGGCTGATGGCTGCGGCTTCGTTTGAGGTGATGTTTATTATGAACCGCATTGTGAGCATTGAGTGGAACCCGAATGAGAGCAGATACTGGCTGGAGTTGGATGATGGTCAACGGCTAGGGGTTTCGCCGACCGTCTACCTCGAGTCTGGATACTCCCTTGATGATCAGATTGGTCAGGATGATTGGCATCATCTTGCCCGGAAAGAGGAGAAAGCTCAGTTGCGCAAGCGTGCTCTGACCATTCTCGACTATGGCGACCGAACCGAGGCGGAGCTGAGAAAGCGGCTACAGGGGGATCTTGAGCTGATTGAAGAGCTGATCCGGGATCTGCGCGCCGCGGGTCTAGTAGACGATCAACGGTACGTGGAGCATTCGGTCGAGCGCCACCTTCGGCGCGGCGGATGGGGGAGCAGGAAGCTGAGGTATCAACTGCAACGTCTGGGCGTCACCCAGGAACTGGTTGATGCAGCCGTTGCGACGATTGATGAAGAGTCTGAACGTAGTGCGGCGCTGGCCTGGGCAGGTCGGCAACTTCGCGGTCAAGACCAAGGGGATCCATCCGTGATGAGGCGAGTCTACGGCAGCCTCATCCGCCATGGGTTCGGCCACTCCACTGCCCACTCAGTCATCCGCAGCCTGGGCAGCCATGCACAGGAAGATCATGAAGAGCCATGATGGTAGATTACATTATTGACATAAACCTGTGTCGAAC